>JALYJW010000101.1 GCA_030775085.1 Acidobacteriota bacterium
GTCTCAAAGTCGCAAAGTCTCAAAGGGGAGGGCGGGCCTTTGCGACTTTGAGACTCTGCGACTTTGAGACTCTCTTCATCGGACTCATCAAACCGGAGGTACGAATCCATGTCAGCAACCGAAACAAACACATTTGCGAGCGAGCGCTCGCTGCGCGAGTCGCGCGAATACGCGAACTATGTCAATGGCCAGTGGGTGAAGTCGGGAACCGGGAAGACGTTCGAGAACCGCAACCCGGCCAATCAGGACGATCTGATCGGGATCTTCCAGGAATCGGACGCGAGCGATCTCAATGCCGCGGTCGATGCGGCGTCGAACGCTTATGAGTCGTGGCGCCTCACGCCGGCGCCGAAGCGCGCGGAGTATCTCTATCGCGTGGGCGACATTCTCAAGCGCCGCAAGGATGAGATGGCGCGTGAGATGACGCGCGAGATGGGCAAGGTCGTCGATGAGACGAAGGGCGACATCCAGGAAGCGATCGACATGGCGTTCCTGGCCGCGGGTGAAGGGCGCCGTCTCTTCGGCGTGACCACGCCGTCGGAGCTGCACAACAAGTTCAACATGGCCGTGCGCACGCCCCTCGGCGTGGCCGGTCTCATCACGCCGTGGAACTTCCCGATGGCCATTCCGGCCTGGAAGGGAATGGCCGCGCTGGTCTGCGGCAATACCGTGGTCATCAAGCCGGCTTCGCTCACGCCGATGTCGGTGGTTCTGCTGACCGAGGCGTTCGAAGAAGCGGGACTGCCGGCCGGTGTGTGGAATATGGTCACCGGCGGCGGCCGCGAAGTCGGCGAGCCGATGCTGAAGAATCCGAAGATCAAGGTGATCTCATTCACCGGCTCGACGGAAGTGGGCCGCGACATCAACGTCGCCTGCGCGCCGCAGTTCAAGCATGTTCATCTCGAGATGGGCGGCAAGAACGTGATCATGGTGATGGACGACGCGGACGTCGATCTGGCGGTCGACGGCGCGCTGTGGGGTGCGTTCGGCACGACCGGCCAGCGTTGCACGGCCGCCTCGCGCGTGGTTGTACACGACAAGGTCTACGACCAGTTCGTCGAGAAACTGGCAGCGCGCGCGAAGAAACTGCGAGTCGGCAATGGTCTCGACCGAGAGGTCGACATGGGGCCGAGCGTTTCCGCGTCGCAGCTCCAGACCGTCGCCGACTACGTGAAGATCGGCATCGATGAAGGAGCAAAGCTCGTCGCCGGCGGAAACGTTCTGAGCGACGGTGACTACGCGAAGGGTTTCTTCCACGAGCCGACCGTTTTTGCGGAAGTGAAAGCGGACATGCGCATCGCGCAGGAAGAAATTTTCGGACCGGTCACGGCAGTGATCCGCTGCGATTCGCTCGAGCACGCCATTGAGATCGGCAACGGCGTGAAATACGGCCTCTCGGCATCGATTTACACGCGCGACGTGAACAAGGCGTTCGTCGCGATGCGCGACATGATCACCGGCATCTTCTATGTTAATGCCCCGACCATCGGCGCCGAAGTGCACCTGCCGTTCGGCGGCGCCAAAGAAACCGGCAACGGCCACCGCGAAGCCGGCGTGGCGGGCATTGATGTGTTCACGGAATGGAAGTCGATTTACATTGACTACTCGGGTAATTTGCAAAGAGCGCAGATCGATACGGATTAAGTTTTAGAGTTTTTGTGGACTGTGGACTGTGGACTGTGGACGTTGTGGACTTTGTGGACTTAGTGGACTTGGTGGACAAACCGGGTCCACTACGTCCACAAAGTCCACTTAGTCCACAAAGTCCACAAAAGTCCACGTTAGCCTTCTTATGAAAAAACTACTCGCAATTCTCACCTTCGCCACCTCCGCCTTCGCGCAATCCACTGACGCGAACGCAACGCGTCTCATTGATTACATCCTGGCCAATTCGCAGGGGTTTGAGACGCTGTCGTATCTCACCGATAACATCGGGCCGCGGCTTTCGGGATCGAAAGGGGCGGCGCTGGCGGTGCAGTACACGGAGAAGCGGTTTCGTGATTGGGGCATCGACGTTCGCCGGGAGGCGGTGATGGTGCCGCATTGGGTGCGTGGAGAAGAGCGCGCCCGACTGGTCTCGCACAATGACCAGCGCCTGGTGCTCACTACGCTCGGCGGAAGCGTGGCCACGCCGGCCGCGGGTTTGACGGCGGAGGTCATCGAGGTCACTTCGTTCGACCAGCTCGCGGAGTTGGGCAGCGAGAAGATCAAAGGCAAGATCGTTCTCTATTACGGCGTAATGGACATGTCGCTCGTGGAGAGCGGGCGCGCGTTCGAAGCGTATTCGAAGGCCGTCGGGTTCCGCGGGACCGGCGCCAGCCGCGCTGCTGAATTCGGTGCGGTGGCCGCTGTGATCCGCTCCGTGGCCTCGGCGTCATTGCGCACGCCGCATACCGGAGCGATGCGTTATGACGAGAAGCAGCCGAAGATTCCGGCCGCGGCTTTGGCCACCGAGGATGCGGACCTCGTGCATCGGCTGCTGGCGAAAGGAGAGAAAGTGCGCATGCACCTCGTCCTTACGCCGCGCACGCTGCCGGACGTGGCCTCGTCGAACGTGATTGCGGAAATCCGCGGCAGCGAGCGGCCTGAAGAGATCGTGCTCATTGGCGGACACCTCGACTCGTGGGACCTGGCCACCGGCGCCATCGACAACGGCTCGGGCGTGGCGATGGTGATGGAAGCGATGCGCGCGATGAAAGAGCTCGGCATCCAGCCGAAGCGCACCATCCGCGGCGTGTTGTTCATGAACGAAGAGAACGGACTGCGCGGCGCGCGCAAATACTTCGAGAACGCCGCCAAGCGCGAAGAGATCCAGAAACACATTGCCGCGATCGAGAGCGACGCCGGCGTCGCGACGCCCATCGGATTCACGACGACGCTGGAAGGCAAGAACCTCGAGCGTGTCCATGCGCGCATGAAACTCCTCGACCGCATCGTGCCGATGCGCTTCCAGAGCTCCAAACACACCGGCGCCGATACGTCACCGCTCATCAGCGCCGGCGTGACCGGCTTCGGATTCCTTCCCGATCCGCGTCACTACTTCGACTTCCATCACACGCCGGCCGACACGCTCGACAAAGTCGATCCCAAAGCGCTGGCGCAGGACACGGCCGCCATCGCCGCGCTTGCGTATGTCATCGCAGAAGAGGGTTTGTAGATTTCCTCGCCTTGCACGGACATGCAGAAGCCGGTTTCCAGCTCGTACGCACTGCTGTTCGCTGTGCTTCTTGCCTTTCCGATGCACGCCAGCATCGTCTCGTCCGCGCTCACGGGCCGCGTCACGGTCAATGACAAGCCCGCGGCAGGAGCGACGGTCACGATCGCGTTGCGCGCCGCGAAAAGCATTCGCACCACGACTACGAATGCGCGCGGCACTTATTGGATTGCCGCGCTGAGCCCGGGCATCTATGACGTCACATTCGAGCGCCCGGGACTGACGTCGCTCACTCGTCCGGTCACGATCGAGTTGGGGCGCGTGGCGCGCGCGGACGGGAAGCTGGAAGTCAGCGACGACGAGGAAAGCGTAACCTCGACGGCCATCACGGTCAGCGTCGCGAACACCACCGCCATCACCACGCACTTTTCGGCCGATGAGCTCGAGCGCATTCCATTGCGCCGCGACGTCAAGACCGCGGAGACGCTCTCGCCTGTGCTCCCGTTCAACGAAGTCATCGTCGACGACACGGTGATGTTCCATCCGACGCTGCTCGGCGAAGAGGCGCTCGATGAGACGACGGTGGTGCGCGGCGCTCAGGCGATCGAGCTCGGTCGTTTCGGCAGCAGCGTCATTCTTGCGCGAACACGTTCGGGCCGCGACGATCTGTTCCTGTCGTTACGCGACACGTATTACTCCGGCGACGATGGCAGCCATGTCGTTGAAGGTGCAGCCGGAGGAGCGGCGGTGCGCGACCGCCTTTGGTTCTTCGGCTCCGGCTGGGGAGGCAATGCCGCCGATCTCCGCGTGCGCGATCTGCGCGGAATCACGGCGAAGCTGACGGCGCAGGCGAGCGAGTCGCATCATCTCGCGGCCACACACACCGACGCGCGGGCGAAGCTCTCGCTCCTCGAGATCGCCACCACTACCAGCGCACTGCGATACACCGGCGTGTTCGATCAGAAACTCACGGCGGAAGCAGTGATGAGCCGCGCGGATGCCGATGCTCCGCAACTGCGCGATGACGTCGTCTCCGCGAGAGTGTCGTATCGCGCTGCCGATCATGTGGTGAGTATTGGCGGCGATCGCGGGACGCTCACGGACGTCGATGCCTATTTCCTGAGCGACCGGTGGGCATCGGGACGCTGGACCGTCGATGCGGGCATTCGATGGGAGGACGAGCGCACTCTCACGCGGGTTGCCTTCGCGTTCGATTTGCGCAGCGAGCAGGGGAGCCACGCCGTCGTCGCGAGCTGGGGCGAATATCTCGAAGCGCCTCGAGCACAGTCAACAGGTTCGGCACCGCAGGTTCTGCGCGTGGCCAGCATCGGATACACGTCCTCGCTGGAATCATCCGGAACCGCGCGCATCGATCTTTTTCGCTACGAAGGCGCGCGCAGGATGGACCAGGTGCAGACGGACGTGCGCTATCGCTTGTTCGACCGGTTCGAGGCAGGAGGAAGTTACGTCTACACGCGGACCGGCCAGCATGCGCTTTTCGCGGAGGAGATTCCTGAGCATCTCGTGAGCGCGCATGTGGGAGTGCAGCTCCCGCTGGCGGGCCGCGAGTTTTCGGCGATGGCCCTCGAGCGCTACGACGCGACGAACTGGATCACCGATCTCGGCATCCGCTACGAGATCCCCATTCGCAGGGTCACCGTGACCCTTGCCGGCGACGCCACGAACGTATTCAACGCGAAGGAGTCAGGCGGCACGCTGCAGCCACTTCCGCGCGCCTACCGATTCTGGATTCGGGCGCGCCTCTAGCCGGCCGAATCCGGTTTTCCGGGTACGCTTCGCCGGAAATTTGAATCGGCGTCCCACCGCGCGCGAGCTTATCCCTCTGTATCCAAACAGTTACCGAATTGGGACGCCGGGCGCGATTAGTGCTCCGTACGACGATCACTTCCATTTGTTTCGTTCCGTCACAAATTTGTTTTTGGATCTCGGTGTGGATAGGTTCCGTAAACCAGCCCTGGTCGCAGCGTCAACTCGAAAGGAGCAACGAGAATGAGGTTGAAAGTCCGATTTACTTTGTTCAGCGTCCTGCTACTCGCCAGTATCTCCGTGTTCGCTCAGGGAACGACAGGTTCTCTGACCGGCACAGTCCTGAATCAAGGTTCGCCGCTTCCCGGCGTGACCGTGGTCATCTCGTCGCCTGCCATGCAGGGGTCGAGAACCACGATCACCAACGAAGCCGGCACCTATAACTTCGCCGCCCTTCCCCCCGGCCAGTACACGGCTCGCGCCGAGATGGAAGGAATGTCGCCGGCGACGCAGACCACGCGCGTCAACCTCGGCTCATCCTCGCGCGTCGACCTGGAAATGAACGTCAGCTCGATCAGTGAAGCCATCACGGTCACTGCCAGCTCGTCGGCCGTCGTGGAAACGACGGAAGTCCAGTCGAACTACACGGCGGACCTCATCGAGGATCTGCCGATCGCACGCACGCTCGTCGGCGCGACCTCGCTCGCGCCCGGAGTCGTGGCCGGAACGAACGGCCTGGCCATCTCCGGAGCCAACTCGTTCGACAACCTCTGGACCGTGAACGGTGCAGTGGTCAACGAGAACATCCGTGGACAACCGCACAACCTCTTCATCGAAGATGCCATCCAGGAAACCACGATTCAGACCGCCGGCGTTTCGGCGGAGTACGGCAACTTCACCGGCGGCGTGATCAACGCGATCACCAAGTCGGGCGGCAATCAGTTCAGCGGCTCGATCCGCGACAGCATCACCAATCCGTCCTGGACCGCGGCCTCGTCCTTCCGGAATCCGACCACGGGCGCCGCTCCGGCCGATCCGATCGACCAGAACAACGATGTTTACGAGGGAACCCTCGGCGGACGCATCGTCCGTGACCGCCTCTGGTTCTTCCTGGCCGGCCGCCAGGCGGAAACCGGCAATGTCCGCGCCTTCTCGAACAGCGAACTGACGTTCGTCAACACCATCACCGACGAGCGTCTCGAGGTCAAACTCACCGGCGCCATCACTCCGAGCCATTCGCTCGTTGCTTCGTATCTCGAAGCGCCGGTAGAAGAAGCGAACAACTGCCAGATCGGCTGCTTCGACATCACCACGGTGAACCCCGCCCGCTCGCTCCCGAACGATTTTCGTTCCGCGCAGTACAACGGAATCTTCGGCAGCCAGTTCCTTTTGGAAGCGCGCTATTCGGCAAAGACCTTCCAGTTCGTCAACTCGGGCGGCCTCGACCAGAATCTCGCCACCGGTACACCGGTTCGTCTCGTCGCTCCCGGCTTCGCCACGGTCACGAACGAGCCGTACTTCTGCGGTTCCTGCGGACCGGAAGCACGTGACAACGATTCCATCGCGCTCAAGGGCACGTACTTCCTTGGAACGAAGAGCCTCGGCACGCACAACATCGTCGCCGGCGGCGAGAAGTTCCACGAGACCCGCCTGGCGAACAACTTCCAGTCGCCGACCGGCTTTGTCGGCTTCTTCCGGACGTTTGCTCCGACGCGCGGTCCCGACGGCAACGCGCTGATCTCGGTCGGCAACAACGACATCCTCATCCACTTCCCGATCCTTAAGCTTTCCGAAGGCTCGGACCTCAACACCAACGGCTACTACATCAACGACAAGTGGGACCTGAACGACAAAGTGTCGCTCCAGCTTGGCGTGCGCTACGACAAGAACGATTCGAGGGACAGCTCCGGCAACGCGAATGCGAGCGACGACAAGATCAGCCCGCGTCTCGGCGTTGCGTATGACCTCTTCGCGAATGGCCGTCTTCGTCTGAACGCCAGCTACGGCGTCTACGTCAACCGTCTGTCCGAAGGTGTCTCGGGCGCCGGTTCGGCCGCAGGAAACCCGGCTACGTTCCAGTACCTCTATGGCGGCGCGCCGATCACCAGCAAGCCCGCTCCGGAAGCGATGGCAACGGTATTCGCCTGGCTCGCTTCTGCCGGCGGTCTCACTGCACTGCCCCCGTGCTCTGCCACGATCACCACGGGCTGCCTGCTCGCACAGTCGGTCCCGGGCTTCAACTCCAGGCTCGACGGCACACTGATTTCCCCCAGCGTCGATGAGTACACGCTCGGTGTCGGTACTCAGTTCGCCAAGGGCTACTTCCGCGCTGACTACATCCACCGCGACTGGCAGGACTTCTACACCCAGAGCGCGAGTCTCGACATCGGCTCGGTGACCAGTTCCACCGGCGCTCGCGCCGATCTCTTCCTCACGCACAACTCGGACGATTTCGAGCGCACCTACGACGCCATCGAGTTGCAGGGCCAGTATCGCCTGCTCGATCGCGTCAACATCGGAGCGAACTACACCTGGTCTGAGCTCGAAGGCAATGTTGTCGGAGAGACCACCGGCAACGGCCCGGTCAGCACGGGCGGCAAGGATTTCTACAAGGAGTACCTGGGCTTCGCGCAGAACAGTCCCAGCGGTTTCCTTCCCCAGGATCAGACCCACAAGCTCCGTGTCTGGGCAGGCATTGATATCCCGACGTTCCTCGGCGATTTCAACGTCAGCGCTCTCCAGCGCTTCGACTCAGGCACTCCGTACTCGCTCGTCGGTACGGTCAACCCGTCCTTCAGCGCAAACTTCTATGGCCCGGGACTGCCGGGCGGCGTCGTCAATCCTGGCTACGTCTCGGCGCGGACGGCCGAAAACTACTTCTTCAGCGACCGCGGCGAATTCCGCTTCGACGATCAGACGGCCACCGATCTGTCGGTGAACTACGCCACGAAGCCGGGCTGGCTGTTCGGCGTCCAGTTCTTCGCTCAGGGCGAGGTCATCAATGTGTTTGATGAAGACGCCATGACCGGCTTCGACACTTCGATCCTGACCGCGGCCAACACCACCACTCTGCAGCGCTTCAACCCGCTCGCGGGCGACGTTCCTGTCGAAAACGTTCACTGGCGGAAAGGTCCCAACTTCGGCAAGCCGACCAACGACTACACCGTCGCGGCCCCGACCGCGCAGCACGTCCAGACCCCGCGCACGTATCGCGTTTCCCTCGGACTGCGTTTCTAACGATCTGTTTGTTTCAAAAGAAAAGCCCCGGCGCAAGCCGGGGCTTTTTTGTTTTCGTGCGAGGAAGTGGTTCTAACGGCTCATCTGCCGATACCGGATGCGATGCGGCTGCACGGCTTCGGCGCCGAGGCGCTTCTTCTTGTCTTCCTCGTACTCGCTGAAGTTGCCATCGAAGAAGGTGACGCGGCTGTCGCCTTCGAAGGCCAGGATGTGCGTGGCCACGCGATCGAGGAACCAGCGGTCGTGGCTGATCACGATGGCGCAGCCGGCGAAGTTCTCCAGCGCTTCTTCCAGCGCGCGCATCGTGTTGACGTCGAGATCGTTGGTCGGCTCGTCGAGCAGCAGCACGTTCGCGCCTTCCTTGAGCATCTTGGCGAGATGAACGCGATTGCGCTCGCCGCCGGAGAGCACGCCCACTTTCTTCTGCTGATCCGACCCCGAGAAGTTGAAACGCGCCACGTACGCGCGCGACTGCATTTCGCGCGGGCCGAGCTGGATCACATCGCCGCCGCCGGTGATCTCTTCGAAGATCGTCTTCTCGCCGTCGAGCGTGCGGTTCTGATCGACATAGCCGAGTCTCACCGTCTCGCCGATGCGAATCGTGCCGCTGTCCGGCTTCTCCTCGCCGATGATCATCCGGAAGAGCGTCGTCTTCCCGGCACCGTTCGGACCGATCACACCGACGATCCCGCCCGGAGGCAGACGGAAGTTCATCTCGTCGACGAGCAGGTTGTCGCCGTACGCTTTCGCAACATCATCCGACTCCACGACGATCGCGCCGAGACGCGGGCCGGGCGGGATGTAGATCTCCAGCTCCTGGACTTTCTCTTTGGTCTCCTGGCTGAGCAGGTTCTCGTACGCGTTGATGCGCGCCTTGCCTTTGGCGTGACGCGCTTTCGGCGACATGCGGATCCATTCGAGCTCGCGGTCGAGCGTTTTTTGGCGGCTGGACTCCGACTTTTCTTCGCGCGCCAGACGGTCGCTCTTCTGCTCCAGCCACGACGAATAGTTGCCCTTCCACGGAATGCCCTCGCCGCGGTCGAGCTCCAGGATCCAGCCGGCCACGTTGTCGAGAAAGTAGCGATCGTGCGTGACGGCGATGACGGTGCCGGGATACTGCTGAAGATGCTGCTCGAGCCACTGCACGCTTTCCGCGTCGAGATGGTTCGTCGGCTCATCGAGCAGCAGAATGTCGGGCGCCTGCAGCAAGAGACGACACAGCGCCACGCGCCGCTTCTCACCGCCGGACAGCGTGGCCACGGAGGTCTCCGGCGGTGGGCAGCGCAGCGCATCCATGGCCATGTCCAGCTTCGAGTCGAGATCCCATGCGCCGGCGGCGTCGAGCTTGTCCTGGACCTTGGCCTGCCGGTCCATGAGCTTGTCCATGTCGGCGTCGGGATCGCCGAAGGCGTTGTTGATGTCGTCGAACTCTTTGAGGAGATCGAGCACCGGCTGCACGCCTTGCTCGACGATCTCGCGGACGGTCTTGGCCGGATCGAGCTGCGGTTCCTGCTCGAGGAAGCCGACGGTATGCCCGGGCGAAAGCACCGTCTCGCCGAGGTGATCGCGATCGACGCTGGCCAGAATGCGCAGCAGCGACGACTTACCGGAGCCATTGAGTCCGAGGACCCCGATCTTCGCGCCGTAAAAATAGGAAAGGTAGATGTCTTTCAGGACCTGCTTCTTGCCATGAAACTTCGAGACACCGACCATCGAATAGATGATCTTGTTCGGTTCTGGATTTGCCATAGGTGGCGGATTCTAACGGGGATTGAGGATTGAGAATTGCTCTCGATCCTCAATCCACCGGGAGGCCGCTACTTTCCGCCGGTGCGCTGTTTGATGACGCTCAATGCTTCGCTGGCGGACATGGATTTGCCCGGATCGGAGGGGAACGAGAAGGAGCCGCTGCCTACGTACGGATCGAGGATGAGTTGGCCGAGCTCCGTGCTGCCCGCGCCGTACAGCGTGACCACGACGGCCACATTGACCGGTGGGCTGACCACAAGATGGCCGGTGATCAGATCGGCGTCAGTAATGATCGTAACGCCCCCGTAGATCATGCCCGGAGGTGCCTGGATCTGCAGTTCCTCGGGGTAGATGTTGACCATCGTGGTGGCCGTCCCGGTTGGCTCCATCGTCACGCCGCCCTGTGCGATCTGCAGGTTCGAGGTTGGATTCACTGAGTAGTAGGCGCTCGTGTTCGTGCCATTCGCGCTCAGCGTCAATGCATAGTAATTCCCGCCATTGGACATCGTTTCTCTCCCTCTCTTAATTGTGGAAGCCGGTACTTTAACATTCGCTCAATGCACGGTTTCGGCGATTTCCACCGTTGCCAGGCGCTGCGGCGTGGGCAGGAGATCGGCCTCGGGTTCTTCGAACGCCACAACGACCAGCGTCTGATCGTCCTCCGGCGGGCGGTTGCGCGTGAACTTGCGCACGGCGTTGAGCAGCGCCTTCTTGATCTCGTCGGCGGAGAGATGTCCGTTCGATTTGATCGTGGCTTCGAAACGCTCGAAGCCGAACGGCTCGCCGTCGTCATCGACGCATTCGATCAATCCATCGCTGTACAGCACGAGCCGGTCGCCGGCGGTGAACTCGACGGTGTGCTCGCGGAACGGATCGCGCCGGCGCACGCCGAGCGGGAAGCCCCATGAAGACAGCACCTCCATCTTGCCGGTGGCCACGCGATAGACGTAAGGGTCGAGATGGCCGGCCGAGGAGAAGCGCAGCGTCTGCGCGCGCGGATCGAGCAGACCGAAGAAGAACGTCATCATCGTGCGCCGCGGCGCGGTCTTGATCACGATCTCATTGAGGACGTCGAGGACCGCGCGCGGTGCGGGATCGTAGTCGACCTGCACGAGCAGCGCGGACTTGGCCATGGCCATGACGATGCCGCTCGTCAGTCCATGTCCGGACACGTCGCCAAACGCGATGCCGATCTCGCCGCTGGCCACTTTGAGAAAGTCGAAGTAGTCGCCGCCGATCTCTGTGGCGGCCCGGTAGTGCGACGCGACACTCGCTCCGCTGAGATTGGGTGCGTCGAGCGGCAGCAGTGCGGCCTGGATGCGATTGGCGGCATCGATCTCCGCCTTCACACGCTCGCGCTCCACGATGCGCTTCACGTGCGGCGCCATGTCTTCGTAGGAGTAGACGACTTCGCGTCGCGTCATCACGCCCGCGATCGCCAGGCCGACGGCGAGGACGAACGGGATGGCCAGCGAGACGATGAGCTGCTGCCGGAAATCGCCGCCCGAGACGCTGAGCAGTGGCAGCGTGGCCGTGAGCGCCGATCCGAAGAAGAGAGCGGTGGTCGTGGCCAGCAGGTCGTAGCGCAGGAAAATGGCGATGGTCGCCAGACCGGCGCCGAATCCGAAGAGCAGGCGCATCGCATACGGTCCGATCGCCGGCGCGCACACTCCGCCGATGATCACCAGGAACAGCGCCACGAGGATGCCCAGCCATAACTTGCGGCGGCGATGCGCGGCGGCCAGTACGAAGAGGATGGCCACGACCGCGGTCATGACCGCCTCGACGATGGAGTTGAGGATCATCGCCGCGGGGCCGCCGAGGTAGAGAATCATCTGCGTGCCGCCGCCGATCACCGGATGGGCGGTGCCGAAGAACGTGGGAATGACGCCGATGGCCAACGCCGACGCGGCCACTGCCGGTGCGGTCAGGATGCCCGTCAGCAGTGAATGACCGACGGTGGCGTTGATCGGATCGCGACGCAGGAGTGCATCGAAAGACGCCAGGCGCTCGCCCCAGCGTTCGCGCGCGAAGCTTTCACCGACTGCCCAGGCCAGAAACACGAGCACCGCCATCGGCACGTCGACGAAGAGGATCTTGAAGCCGGCCAGCGCGAAGGATGTCTGCTGCGCGTCGATGCTTCCCATCCCCGTGCCTTCGGACATGGCTGGCGCGATGATCAGATCGCCGATGATCGACAACAGCAGCACGGCGCCGAACAGAAACGACGCGGTCCCGACCCCGACTTCGCCGGCGTGATATTTCTTGAGGAACATCACCAGCAGCACGAGCAGCAGGACGTACAACGCCACATAACCGGCCAGCGTGCCGCCGATCTCATCCTCGCCGCGGAACGGCGTGCCGTCCGCGTACTCCTCGATGAGGTCCCAACCGGCAAAGCGATCGCCGTTGTAGTAGACCCAGAGATACATGATCACGTTGCCGGTCGGAAACTTCGACGGCACGCGATAGCGAAACGTCCAGTCGGTGCGTGCGCGGTTGACGGTGGGGCGCGCCGATTCGAAAACAGGCGATGGCGCGCCGGGCAACACGCGCGAGCGCAGGAATGCGTCCGCAAGAGGCCGTAACTGTCCCTCGGTGGCATGCACGCCGGCTGTTTCCGGCCGCTGTCGCAGGCGCGCGGCCAGGATCTCTCCTTCGCCGCTGACATAAATGAAGCCGTAGGGGATGAACTTCTCGAGGCCGCGGCGGTAGTACGTCACGCGATATCCGCCGAGGCGGGGCCCGACCACCGGATCGTCCGCCGCGAGGCGATAGCGTTCGGGATCTTTCTCGAGCTCGCGGTCGAGATGCGGCGAGCCGACCCAGGTCGTGTTGTTCCACGCCTTCTCGATCGGGATCCCGAGCTTGGGCGCTTCCTCGTTCGCGATCCGCTTCGCCTCGCCGCGGGTGATCTCCACGCGCGGCTGCACCGCGTTGAAGCGCGGGATGAGCAGCACGAGGGCAACGATGCCGGCTGCCAGCGCGAGGATCGGAGTGAGCCGCTTCATGGGTGGGCGAATGATACCTGTGCAGTCATTCCGTCTCTGATTACGTTTTTGTGCAGAAGTGGTTTCGCAACGTGGATTGGAGTCTCAGAGTCTCAGAGTCTCAGAGTCTCAGAGTCTCAGAGTCTCAGAGTCTCAGAGTCTCAGAGTCTCAGAGTCTCAGAGCCTCAGAGCGTTCCACTCGCCGTCTTTGCTCTGCGACTCTGAGACTCTGAGACCGTCCCGCGCGCTAAACTCCGCGCGTGTCCGCCCACACACCCGATCGCAGCGCCCGTTATGCGCTGGCCATCCTGACGCTCATCAATCTGTTCAACTACGTGGATCGATGGGTCGTCGCCGCGGTGATCGAGCCGATCAAGAGCGAGCTCGGACTCAGCGATACACAACTGGGCTTCATCGCCAGCGGATTCATCGTCGTCTACACGCTGACGTCTCCGATTTTCGGAAGGTTGGGCGACCGGCGACGCCGCCCGCCGTTGATGGCTCTCGGCGTCGCGATCTGGAGTCTGGCCACCGGTCTGGCCGGCTTCGCGCGCGGCTTCTGGACGCTCTTCATCGCACGCTCGACGGTCGGAGTGGGAGAGGCCGCGTACGGAACGATCGCGCCGGCGATCCTTTCCGATTTCTTTCCCATCGAGCGCCGTGGCCGTGTCTTCGCAGTCTTCTTCGCCGCCATTCCGATCGGCTCCGCGGCCGGCATCGCACTCGGCGGCTGGGCGGATCAACTATTCGGCTGGCGTGCGGCCTTCTGGATCGCCGGATTCCCCGGGCTCCTGCTTTCCCTCCTCGTGCTCATGATCAAGGATCCGCCGCGCGGTCAGCAGGACGTAAACGCGCCACACGCCTCCGGCACGCGCGCGCGCGACGCGTATCGCGATCTCCTGCGCAATCGTCCGTACGTCCTTGCGGTTCTCGGCTACGCCGCTTACACGTTCGCGCTGGGCGGACTCGGATTCTGGATGTCCGCTTTCCTGGAGCGCGAGCGCGGCCTGACTCGCTCCGACGCGACGATCACATTCGGTCTGATGGTGATCGTCACCGGTTTCGTCGGAACGTTCCTCGGCGGCTGGCTCGGCGATCGATTGCTGGCGAAGACGCGGCAGTCGTATCTGTGGGTCTCCGGCATCGCCACGCTGCTTGCTGCGCCGATCACGCTCCTCGGCTTGATGCATCAGGACAAAGTGGTCTACATCGCGGCGCTGTCCGTGGCGCAGGTGCTGATCTTCATGTGTACCGGTCCGATCAACTGCGCGATCGTGAACGTGGTCTCGCCGCTGGAGCGCGCCACGGCCGTGGGATTGTCGGTGTTCGCCATGCACGTGCTCGGCGACATCCCATCGCCGGTGTTGATCGGCGCGATCTCGGACGCAACGTCGCTCGACCGCGGCATTCTGATCGTGACCGTGGCCATCCTCGCCGCGGGTCTCATCTGGAGCTACGCGGCCTGGACCGCGGGACGACACAGCGCTGAAAAGCAAACCGTCGAGTCGTGAGCATGCGACGCGCGATCACGGCATTCTTTCGCTTCTGTCTGAGGATTTTCTTTCGGCGCATCGAGTTGATGGGTCTCGAGCGTGCGCCGTCGGATGGAGCCGTCGTCTTCGCCGTCAATCATCCGAACGGTCTGGTCGATCCGCTGTTCCTGCTCTGCTTCGCGCCGGCGCCGGTCTCGTTTCTGGCGAAGGCGCCGCTATTCAGCCTTCCGATCATCGGCTCGATCATCCGCGCGTTCGACACGATCCCCGTCTATCGCAAAGAGGAGAGCGGTGGACGCTCGCTGGCCGAGGCCAACGCCGAGATGTTCGCGCGCGCTCGCGAGATCCTGCAGCGTGGAGGCGGCATCGCCATCTTCCCCGAGGGGACATCGCATGACGACCCGCAACTGCGCGAGCTCAAGACAGGCGCCGCGCGGATCGCGCTCGGTGCGAACGTCGCAGCGACGATCATTCCGACGGGGATCTATTACACCGCCAAACACGCCTTTCGCAGCTCCGCGTTGGTGCTCTTCGGCGAGCCCATTCAGGTGGACCCGTCGGCGGTGCGAGGAGAGCCGGCGCCGGAGGAAGTCGACAGGCTCACGGCCGAAATCGATGCAGGGCTCGATGCGGTGACGTTGCAGGCAGAGTCGCACGGCGCGCTCGATCTCATCTCCCGCGCCGAGGACATCTTTTCCTCGGATGACGAACAACCACTCATCGAAGAGTTCGACATGCGACGCCGGTTTCTGGAGGGCTATCACTACCTCTGCAAGCACGATCCGCGTCGATTGATGAAGCTGCAGCACTCGATGGCCCGCCTGGAAGCTGAGCTGCGCCGCGCCAAACTCGATGTTCACGAGCTCCGGCCGCGCATCGACGCAGGACGTCTCTTTCGCGTGCTGATCCTTCTGCCGCTGGCGCTCGTTGGAGCCGCGATGAACTGGCCGACCTATCGTCTCGTCGACGCACTCGCGAAACGATTCGCGAAAGGAGAGGCGAGCATGATCGCCACGATGAAGTTCCTGGCGGCGTTGGCGTTCTATCCGCTCACGTATATCGCCCTGGCGCTGCTCGTCGGCTGGCAATTCGGTGCGCTCCCCGGCGTGATCACGCTCATCGCCACTCCCGCCCTCGGCTATCTCGCACTGCGCGTCCTCGAAGACACCGACGACGTGATCGGCGACCTACGCGCTCTCTTGCATCGGATTTTTCGAAAGTATGGCTATTCGAGACTCGTGGTCCGGCGCGCAGCGATTCGCGAAGAGTTGTTGAACGTGGCCCGTGAAATGGGACGGTGAGTGAACCGCGCGCAGTTCAACCGCTGACGTAGTCGGTGGGCGTCTTGCCGACGAGCTTTTTGAAGTCGCGGATGAAGTGCGCCTGATCGAAGTAGCCGAGATCGAGCGCGAGACGCGTCCAGTCGATCGGCTCGCCGCCTGCGGCGCGCTCCAGCGCCTCGTGCAAGCGGTAACGGTTGATGACCCATTTCGGACTGACGCCGACGTAATCGCTGAATAGACGTTGCAGCGTGCGCTTGCTCACGCCGCTGCGTTGCACGAGATCTTCGACCTTGGTGATCTCGAGGTCGGTGAGGATGAGATCCATGATGCGATTGACCTCATCGATTTTTGCATCACGAGCCGGCAGTCGCTCGCGCAGAAATGCCTCGGCGATGTCGATGCGTTCGCGATCATCGGTCGTAGCCAGGATCGCTTCCTCGAGGCCGTCGAAGAAGTCGCTCAAAGGGAGATTGCGGTCGGTGATCGTCGAGACGGCGCCGCCGAGGATCGGGCGGAACGCGCCGGGACGGAGCTTGATGCCGAACACACGACCCTTGCCTTCGAGCGTCCGCGTGTGTCTGCCGGAGACGACACCCATCACGCGCGCGTCCGATCCATCGATCACAAGATGCACCGAAGGATGCGGCAGGTTCTGCGCGACGAACGGCGCGCGCAGATCCCACTCCACGATCCAATAGTGCTCGACCCAGAACGCGAGATCGGCGGATGGTGCATGACGCACATGACGCGTCGTCCCGCCGGGCTTTCCGCGCAGCAGGCCCCGAGGCCGTGCTGGATCAGATCGGACCATGTCGCGTTTCTACAATCGCCGTGCGTTCGTGCGTTGCTACATTCACGGCATGAACCTCAGAACGCTGGCGGTCACGGCAGTTTGCCTGATACTCAGCATTGGCTACTCGGCACAGGCTACGAAGAAGGGGACGGCAGGGATGACTCTCGCAAGCGGACCATTTGAAGTCAAGATCAACCCGCAGTCGGAGGACAAGGGCGAAGGCTCGACGCTGGGCAGGATGTCCCTCGACAAGCAATATCACGGCGATCTCGAAGCGACTGCCAAGGGAGAAATGCTCTACGCCTCGGCCGTGGACGTGCAAGGCTCCGGTTCGTACGTCGCCGTCGAACGCGTGACCGGCAAACTGCACGGCCGCAACGGCAGCTTCGCTCTGGCCCACAAAGGCACCATGTCCGGCGGCAAACAACAGATGGACATCACCATCGTCCCCGATTCCGGCGCAGGCGAGCTGGCTGGGATCTCCGGCACGATGAAGATCATCATCACCGCTGACGGAAAACACTCGTACGAGATCGAGTACGCGATGCCTTGACGAACGCGGAACGGGACCGGCGTGTTCTAACGAGCATGCAGATCAACATCGCGCCCGTTCCTTCCGCCTTTCTCGACCGCGCACGCAACGAGGGCATCGATGCACTCGGGCAATCGGTGCGTCGCATGACCGCAGAGGGCGGCGAGCCGTGCCGCGATGTGTTGCGTCGCGCACGGGCAGGCGAGGAGCTCATCCTGGCGAGCTTCTCACCGTTTCTCGAGGAAGGTCCTTATCGCGAGTTCGGTCCCGTGTTCATTCTGGCGAATGCCGGCGAGGAAGGCGTGACACGCGAAGCGCTTCCGGTGATGCAGGGCTATCTGCGCGATCGGTTCGTGTTGCGCGCTTATTCGTCGCGCGAGGAGATCCTCGACGCGGCGATGGTCACGCCGGCCGAAGCGGAGGAGACGCTGGAGAGTTTTCTCGCGAAACCGGAAGTGGCGTTCGTCCACGCACGCTTTCCCATTTACGGATGTTTCGCGTGCAGGATCGATCGCGCCTGATTGGCTGGGCGTTCATCAGCGTCACGAACAACGAAACCCAACACATCACCACGATCACGCCGCAGCAGTAAGCACAAATATAAAAGGGCGAGCCTTGCGGCTCGCCCTTTTCGGTGCAACGTTGAACGTGATCTTAGTACATGCCGCCCATGCCGCCGCCCATGCCGCCGCCGGGGTTGCCGCCGCCGCCACCCTTCTCTTCTTCCTTGATCTCGGAGATGAGGGCTTCGGTGGTGAGCATGAGGCCAGCGATCGACGATGCGTTGAGCAGGGCCTGCTTGGTGACCTTGGCGGGATCGATGATGCCCGCTTCGATCATGTCGGCCGGCTTCTCGGTGCGGGCGTCGAAGCCGTAGTTTCCGTTTGCATCTTCTTTCCACTTCTTCTGGATTTCATAGAGCTGGACCGACGGCTCGAGGCCGGCGTTGATGATGATCTGGCGGAAGGGCTCTTCGAGCGCGCGCTTGATGACGTTGACGCCGACTTTGACATCGCCCTCGGCGACGACCTTCTCGACGGCTTCGACGGCGCGCAGGAGAGCGATGCCGCCACCCGGGACGATGCCTTCTTCGACAGCAGCCTTGGTGGCGTGCATGGCGTCTTCGACACGGGCCTTCTTTTCTTTCATCTCGGTCTCGGTGGCTGCACCGACCTTGATGACGGCAACGCCGCCGACGAGCTTGGCCAGGCGCTCCTGGAGCTTCTCGCGGTCGTAGTCCGAGGTGGTGTCGTCGATCTGCGTGCGGATCTGCTTCACGCGGCCGGCGATGACGTCCTTGCGGCTCTTGTCATCGGTGTCGGTGACGAGGGTGGTGTTGTCCTTGTCGATGACGACACGCTTGCAATCGCCGAGGTCTTCCCACTTGACGCTCTCGAGCTTCACGCCGATGTCTTCGGAGATCAGCTTGCCGCCGGTGAGGATGGCGATGTCTTCGAGCATGGCCTTGCGGCGATCGCCGAAGCCGGGCGCCTTGACGGCAGCGACGTTCAGCGTGCCGCGGAGCTTGTTGACGACGAGCGTGGCCAGAGCCTCGCCCTCGACGTCCTCAGCGATGATGAGCAGCGGCTTGCCCTGGCGGGCGGTCTGCTCGAGGATCGGCAGGAGGTCTTTCATCGACGAGATCTTCTTCTCGTAGATCAGGACTTTGGCGTTCTCGAGAACCACTTCCATCCGCTCCGGATCCGTCACGAAGTACGGGGAGAGATAGCCGCGGTCGAACTGCATGCCTTCGACGACTTCGAGGACGGTGTCGAGGCCGCGGGCCTCTTCGACGGTGATGACGCCGTCTTTGCCGACCTTCTCCATCGCCTGGGCGATGATGGCGCCGATCTCTTCGTCATTGTTGGCGGAGATGGTGCCGATGTGCTGGATGTCCTTCCCCTCGACCGGACGGGCGATCTGCTCGATGTACTCGACCGCAGCGCGGACGGCCAGCTCGATGCCCTTCTTGATCTCCATGGGGTTGGCGCCGGCGGTGACGTTCTTCACGCCCTCGCGGAAGATGGCCTGGGCCAGAACCGTGGCGGTCGTGGTGCCGTCGCCGGCGATGTCGGAGGTCTTGGAAGCGACCTCGCGGACCATCTGGGCGCCTGCGTTCTCGAGCTCATCCTTGAGGTCGATCTCTTTGGCGACGGTCACGCCGTCCTTGGTGATCGTGGGCGAGCCGAACTTCTTCTCGATGACGACGTTGCGGCCTTTTGGTCCCAGCGTCACTTTGACTGCGTCTGCAAGCTTGTTGACGCCGCGCAGGATTGCCTGGCGGGCTTCTTCACCGTATGTAATTCGTTTGGCCATGGTTGTCTCCTTTACACTTCGACGATGGCGAGGACTTCGTCCTCGCGCAGGATCGTGTACTCGACGTCATCGATCTTGATCTCGGTGCCGGAGTACTTGCCGATCAGGACTGTGTCGCCCTTCTTGACGTCGAGCGGAATACGCTTGCCGTCGTCATTGAACTTTCCTTCGCCAACGGCGATGACCTCGGCCTCCTGGGGCTTCTCTTTGGCCGTGTCGGGGATGATGATGCCGCCACGAACCTGCTCCTTCGTGTCCTTGCGACGGACCACGATGCGGTCGTACAGCGGGCGAATCTTGGTATCTGCCATGTGTGAATCTCCTTTCGTTACAGTGGGTTGTGTCTCTTGCGAGAGCAAAGTCCCGCGTTTGGGGATCACCTGAAGAGCCACGAGCGCTTAGCACTCAGGCTTCATGAGTGCTAACAATATGGTCACCGCAAAATTCTGTCAAGGGAGGGGACAGAAGGTCACTGCGGGCGGGCCGAGGAAGACTCCAGGCGATCGACCCTTTCTTCCAGCGAGCGGAGGCGCCGGTCGAGGTCGGAGTACGAGAATCGCATGATGGCGTTGCTTTCGGCGAACTCGTTCTTGATGTCGCTTGTAAGTTCGGCAATGCGCTCGTTGATGATGTTGTCGACGCCCTCTGCCACCAGTTGCACCTGATGCCGAAAGTCCTCGGCGGTAACGTCGAAATGCCTACGCATGTCGCTGGCGACAGCGTCGAAGTGCTGGCGGGTCTCGGCGTTTTCCTGCCGCAGCTCTGCGCCGACAACGTCAAAACGTTGCCGCATCTCCGCGTTTTCCTGCCGCAACTCTGCGCCGACAACGTCAAAACGTTGCCGCGTCTCCGCGTTTTCCTGCCGCAACTCTGCGCCGACAATTTCAAAACGTTGCCGCGTCTCCGCGTTTTCCTGCCGCAACTCTGCGCCGACAACTTCAAAACGTTGCCGCGTCTCCGCGTTTTCCTGCCGCAACTCTGCAGCGACAACGTCGAAATGTTGCCGCGTCTCGACGTTCTCCTGCCGCAGCTCTGCGACCGCCTCATCGAAACGGCGATGCGTCGCTGCGCTCGTCTCTTCGATCAGCTGCTTGAGGTCTTCATCCATCGCGAAAAAAGTGTACCTCGGATCGTCGTCAGAATCGCGAACGTGTCCGCTTGCGCGGCCAGTTGATCCAGCCTTTCCACCAGAAGAAGAACAGCAGGGCGATGGCTGTGCCGATCATGAGGCTGAGGGCGAAGGGATAGCCGTAAATCCAGGACAACTCGGGCATGTGCTTGAAGTTCATGCCGTAGACGCCGGCGATGAGCGTGAGGGGGAGCATGAGCGCGGAGAAGATGGTCAGGATCTTCATCGTCTCGTTGGTGCGGTTGGCGACGACGGAGAGGTAGGCGTCCATGGTGGCGGTCATCTGGTCGCGGTCGACGTCGATGGTCTCGCTGATGCGGAACATGTGGTCGTAGACGTCGCGGAAGTAGATGAGGTGCTGCTTCTGAATGAAGTTGGCGTCGCCGCGGGAGATCTGGTTCAGTAGCTCGCGTTGCGGGAGCGAGTGCCGCCGCAGGACGTTGACGTCGCGCTTGAGGTGCAGGAGCTCGTCGAGATGGGAAGGCTCGGCGTTTTCGAAGATGCGGTCCTGCAGATCGTCGACCGCTTCCTCGATCGTTTCCATGAGCGGGAAGTGTGCGTCGACCATCCCATCGACGATCGTGTACAGCAGGAAGTCGGGGCCGCGCTCGAGCATGCGGCGGTCACCGGGGAGACGTTTGCGGACGTCGTCGATGGCTCGGACGGCGCCGCGATGCACGGTGAAAAGAAAGTTGCGGCCGAGGAACGCTGCGATTTTGAACGTTGCGGCGGCGTGCTCGGATACGTTGACGTCGACTGTACGGAAGATGAAGAAGTCGTACGTGGGAAAGGAGTCGTACTTCGGCAGAGTCGTTGCGGAAAGCGTGTCTTCCGCGGCCAGCTCGTGAAACCCGAACCGTTCCTCGAGAAGCGGCTCGATGACCTCGTTCTCGGGATCGACGATGTCCACCCACAGCTTTTCATCGGAGTCGCTCTTCCATTCGTCGATCAGCTCCACGCCTCCCTGCCGGAGCGTGGCGTTGTGAAGGATGGCGACGCGAATGGTGGTCATGATGAGTCGGCAGTCGGCGGTCGGCGGTCGGCAGTAGAGTAACGCCGGCGAGAGCCTTTGC
>JALYJW010000102.1 GCA_030775085.1 Acidobacteriota bacterium
GTGGACGTCCACCAAGTCCACTACGTCCACCAAGTCCACAAACTCCACGATCACCAGCCGTAACTGCCCATCGGCGCGTGGTGTCCCAGCAGTGCTTCGCGGTACTTTGCGAACTCCGCCGACTTCATGTAGTAGTCGGGCAGCATGGTGGCCAGGTAACCGAGGTATTGCTCGCCGCTGTACGGCTTGCCGTCGCGCAATAGCAGGTTGCCGTTGACATCGAATGGCATCAGGGCGATCTCTTCGGCTCCGCGCTTGCGGAAGAACTTTACGTCCGGAACGAACAGCAGATCGGCCGGCGCGACGTTCCGGACGCTCTCGCCGGTGTCCTGGACTTCGCGCACGAGCACGCGGGCGTCGGGGGCGCTGATGTCGCCGAGTTTCGTCTTCACGATCTCCACGTTGATCAGCTCGATCAGCTCGCGCACTTCGTTGTAGTACTCGCCCTGGGCGGTGCCGTTGTCGCGGTCTTTGAATCCGAACTGCACGGCCGTACCGCCGCCGCGCTCGTTGCCGAACATCTCCACGCCGCGCGGGATCCAGGCGTTGAGCGCGCGCTGGATGTCTTCGATCGAGTAGCGGCCGGAGTCGTTCGTCGCTCCGACGGCCATTTCTTTCAGGAATCCGCGGCCGGATCCGATGTGGAAGCCTTCCTCGGAGAGCATCGGTCCCATCGAGCGAGCCATCGGCGCGTACGAGAAGACTTTCTGCATCTCCAACTGGTACTTGCCGACCAGATCGATGACCGTTGCGAAAATGACGTTGTCGAGGAAGTTCACGAAGGGGATGTTGAACGCGTCCAGGACGTGGTCGCCGAGCTCCATCGACAGCAGCTCTTCCATCGTTTCGCTTGCGATGTCGGGATGTCCCGGCTTTTTCCACGAGTGATCGTGGTCGAGGACCCAGAACATCTGATACCCGTGCCGCAGCTCCTCGGCCATGATGCGCAGCACGGCCATTTTCATGGCGTCGGTGGGCGCTTCTTCGAGCGTCAGGCGATGCTGCTGGATGGAGCCGAGCTCGGTCGAGGCCTGGGCGCGGATGATGTCGCGCGCCGAATAGAACATGTTGCCAACCATCTCGCCGGCGTTCTCGAACCGCGGTTTTCCGGCCATGCGGCCGAACGGGATGGCTTCATTGTTGAGCTTCCCGACCTTGGCCGTGAGACCGAAGGGAGTCTGGCTGTAGAACTTCGACCAGTTCTGCTCGAGGAACGTCAGTTCCGGGAAGTTCTTCTTCTGCCATGCCACGATGGCGTCGTGGTACTTCGGCGTGATGGTCTCGGTGGTGTACGCGGCCAAGGGGATTCCTCCTCAGGTGCTCGGCGGGTGTCGATTCGTTCTCGGCGGCAGGGCAAACGCAGCCAGCGCGGGCAACATTCTCCGCCGTGACCTGTAGTGTATGACGCCGCGCGGCAGTACGATAGGGAAGAACAGTACGAGCGCAGGAGTTGCACGACCGCGACAGCATCATGCAAACGCTTACATTGCTGCATTCGGAGTCATTTCCGATCGGTCTGTACGCCGATGTACTGACGCGTGAGGCCATCTCCTCGAGCAGGCTGGACAGTCTCGATCAACTGCTGATCGGCGATGCCTCTTCGCTGCGCGTGGTCGTGGTCGACAAAGGCATCACCAACGGCCGTCAGTCGAACCTGCACCTCGATCCGCGCACGGCCATCGTCGGTGTCGGCCTGGAAGAGCAGCCCCTCTGGCTGGATGACGACAGCATCTATCTGCATCTCGCCGAAAATCCCTCCACGGGCGTGCTGCTCAGCGCCGTGAAGCGCGCCTTTCAGTTCATCTACCAGAAGCAGCGCGCCGATCATCTCGAGCATCAACTGACGGACAGGACGCGCGAGCTGCAGGAAGTGGCGCAGGTCGGCGTTTCGCTGTCGACGGTGCGCGATCATCCAGTGCTGCTGACGATGATCCTCAGCAAGGCGCGCGAGCTGTCGCGCTCGGACGCCGGCTCGCTCTATCTGCTCGACGAGCAGGACGGCAACAAAGTGTTGCGCTGGAAGCTGGCCCAGAACGACTCCATCGACGTCGAAGGCTTCGAGGAAAAGATCCTCCCCATCACGCGCAAGAGTCTGGCCGGCTACGTAGCCATGACCGGCGAGACGCTCGTCATCGACGATGCGTACGATCTGCCTGCCGACGCCGAGTACGAGATCAACCGGTCGTTCGACGAGAAAAACGGATATCTCACCCGGTCCTTGCTCGTGTTCCCGATGACGAATCACGCCGGCGATGTCATCGGTGTGCTGCAGCTCATCAATCGCAAGCGCCTCGGCGCGCCGGTTCGGTTGACGGCGGCCAACGTGCCGGAGAACGTCATCTCCTTCCTCGACGACACCGCCGACATCATGCGCGCGCTGGCCAGTCAGGCCGCGGTGGCCGTCGAGAACAACCTGCTGTACGAATCGATCGAGCGGCTGTTCGAAGGTTTCGTCACCGCCGCGGTCACGGCCATCGAACAACGCGATCCGACCACCTCCGGTCACTCGTTCCGCGTGGCCGATCTCACCGTGGAGCTGGCGCGCGTCATCGACCGCATCGACTCCGGCCAGTTCGCCGAGGTGAAGTTCACCGTCGATCAGGTACGGGAGATCCGCTACGCCTCATTGCTCCACGACTTCGGCAAGGTCGGCGTGCGGGAACAGGTGCTGATCAAGGAAAAGAAGCTCTATCCCATGCAGCTCGACACGATCCGCGGTCGTTTCGAGTACGTCATGAAGAGCGTCGAGAATGACGCCAACCGCCGGAAGATCGACTACCTCCTCGAGCGTGGCCGGGATGGCTACGACGATTTCGCAGCGCGCATCGATGCGGAGACGGCCGCGGAGATCGCGAAGCTGCAGAAGGATTTCGCGTTCATCGCACAATCGAACGAACCGACCGTGCTGCCCGAGGGAGAGTTCCAGTATCTGCAGCAACTGGCGCAGCGCGACTACGACGACATCCACGGCCAGAAGCGGCGTCTGGTGGATGGCGAAGAAGCGCGCATTCTGTCGATCCGCAAAGGCAATCTCGACGCCGCGGAGCGCATCGAGATCGAAAGCCACGTCACGCACACCTTCAACTTTCTGATGAAGATTCCCTGGACGCGCGACCTCGCCAAAGTGGCCGACATCGCCTACGCGCATCACGAGAAGCTCAACGGTCGCGGCTATCCGCGCAAGCTGAGCGCCGCGGACATCCCGCTGCAGTCGCGGATGATGGCCATCTCCGACATCTACGACGCCCTCACCGCCAGCGACCGCCCCTACAAACGCGCCATTTCGACTGACCGCGCGCTGGACATCCTCAAAATGGAAGTCGGCGATGGCCTGCTCGATCCTTCAATCGTCGAGACGTTCATCGACGCCAAAGTCTTCGAGCGCGCCGGCGTGCTGCGCACTTAGCGCTACCCCGTCATCCTGAGCCGCGTAGACGGCGAAGGATCTCAAAATAGGAGAACGGCGCCACAGGCCAGATTTTCGTAGTTTGAGATCCTTCGCTCACGCCCACCCAAACCGCCTCACTCAGGATGACGGGGGTGGCAACTTCACGCCCAGTCGAGGATCTCCGAGATCCGTTTGGCCAGGTCGATCGGATCGAATGGTTTTGCGATGACACCTTTGACGCCGAGGCAGGTGTAGCGATGTCGATCCGACGTCTGCACTTTGGCGGTCATCAACACCACCGGAATGTTCGACGTGCGGTCGTCCGCCTGGAGGCGCGCGAAGGCGGCTGGGCCGTCCATGTCCGGCATCATCACGTCCAGCAGGACGGCATCCGGTCTCCAGGAAGTGGCCATTGCGACGCACTCCGTTCCGGAGGCTGCCTGGCGGGTTTCCCATCCCGCCGTGAGCTCCAGGCTGACGGCGGCGATCTCGCGGATGTGCTCCTCGTCGTCGACGACGAGGATCCGTCTAGCGTGCACTGGCGACCTCCGCTTCCAGCGTGCTCGAGAGAAGTGACACGACTTGCCGGATGAGATTGTTCAGCGGCGCACGGCTCTTGGTGAGAAAGACGGTGGGGCCGAGCCGCAGGCGCTGCTGATCGAAGGCGCTGATGTCGGACGCCGAGTAGACGATCAAAGGGATCTGGCTGAGGACGGGGCTGGTGCGCATCCACTCGATGATGGCGAAGCCGTTCATGTCGGGCAGTCCGAGATCGAGGATCATCAGCCCGGGGATCATTGCGTCGCACAGACTCATCGCTTCGACGCCCGTGGTTGCGCAAATCGGCACCAGATTTTCAGCGGCCAGCAGAGCTGTGATGACGCGCGTCAGATCGGGATCGTCCTCCACTAGGAGGATCGGGTAGAGGTACGAATGTCGCGCCAGGGCGGCCATCGGCAGTTCGGTCGTGACCTCCGAGGCGGCGCGCGGCACGGTGATGTGGAACGTGCTGCCTTCACCGGGCTGACTCTCCGCCCAGATCCGGCCGCCGTGCGCCGTGACGATGCTCCGGCAGATGGCCAGACCGAGGCCCGTCCCGCCTTTGTCCCGCGAGTCCGAAGCGTCGACCTGCTTGAACCGTTCGAAGATCGACTCGAGCTTGCCGGGAGGAATGCCGCGGCCCTGGTCCGAGATCCGGAAGCTGAACGAACCGCTCTCCGCGGATCCCGTCAAACGGACGGTGGTGCCGGGAGGGGAGAACTTCACCGCGTTTCCGAGAAGGTTCGTCAACGTCTGCACGATCCGGTCGGGATCGACCCAGAGCGAGGTTTCGCACACCTCGGACGTCAACGTCACGCCCGCTTTGTCGGCCAGGTTCTGGATGACGTCGAAGGCATCACGCACCAACATCGACGCCGGCACGAACTTCCGGTTCAGCTCGACGCGGCCCGTGCTCATTTTTTCGAGATCGAGGATGTCGTTGATGAGACGGACCAGCCTGTCCGTATTGGTGAGAGCGATCTCCAGCATGCGGTGAGCGCGGTCCGGAACCTCGCCGATCAATCCGCTGTCGAGCAGCCCCAGCGCGCCGCGGATGGAACTGAGCGGAGTGCGCAGCTCATGGCTGACGGTGGAGACGAATTCGTCCTTCATCCGTTCGACGATGACCTGTTGGGTGATGTCGCGGAACGTCACCACCACTCCGGCGGCGCCGCTTTCAGCCGGCATGGCGCTGGTGGTGAATTCGACGGGGAAGGTCGTGCCGGTGCGCGTGACGAACGGGACGTTCCTGCCGGCGTTCATCATTTGACCCGGCGCGGCGCTGCAGACGGTGCATTCCTCGAGGGAGTGTTGGCCCCCGTCATCCGCGTGAATGATGGCGTGCAGCGATTTCCCGATCAGCTCCTCGGCGTCGTAGCCGAGCATGCTCGCCGCGGCGCGGTTGATGAACGTGACCGCGCCCGTCTCGTCGAGCTCGAACAAGCCCTCGGCCACGGTGTTGAGGATCCGATGCTTGTGCAGGCTGAGCCGTTCGTTCCGATCGGCGATGCGCTCCGCCGCGTCGCGCGCCGCGAGGAGTTTGCCATTGGAGACACGCAACGCCGTCGTTCGCGCAGTGACCTCGGACTCGAGGTCATCCCGATGCCGCTGTAGCTCGCCGTCGCGCGTCTGGATCTCGGCGAGCATGTCATTGAACGCGGACGTGAGCAGCTCTAGCTCTTGCGCGGTTTGGTGTCCGTGTGATGTGGCCCGGAGCGAATAGTCCCTGTCGTGCCGCACCCGATCGGCGGTCGTGGCCAGCTCGCGGATCGGCGTGGTGAGGATCGTCTGCAGACGGGAAGAGAGAGTCAGCGCCGCCAGCAGAGAAGCCAGGAGGATCGCGCCGGCGACTACTCCCTGACTCTTCATTCGGGCGACGAGGTCGCGCAAATCGGAAGCGATGTAAAGGCGCCCGATCCTTTCGCCGTCGAAGTAGATGTCCCGCGTGACTTCCAGGCGACGCCGTAGAAATCGGGCACCGGGTGCAGGTGCCGTCGAGGGATTCAGGGAAGTGCTGATGACCCGGTACTCGGCGAACCGCTGACCCGAAGACGTGTAGATGGATGCGGAGACGACAGATGGTTTCGCGCGAAGCGCGGACAGAATCACGAGCGCCGTCTCATGGTCGGAAAACGTGAGCGCAGCCGCACTATTGGAGCCGATGACCGCGGCCAGCGTGGTCAGATCCGCCTCGAGCGCCTGGCGCGAGATGACGAAGTCGGCAGTGACGAATGCCGCGCACGCCAGCAGAAGCGCGCAGATGGTCGTCAGCATGACGATGCGGCGCAAGGCGCTTTTCACGGATCGGTCGGTCTTCAAGGCTTTCATTGGTGGTTCTCCGGGTAGTCACACACAGCGGGTCGAAAAATACAGAGCGCCCTGTATTTCGACGGCCGGTGAGTGTGACTACCAACCGGAGGCCTGCTGTCGAACGAACGCCGCCGGGAGAAAAAATGAACGCGCTGGAAAATCGAATCAGAGAGTTGCGCCAACGATACGCGCAGACATTGCCGGAACGACTGGCATCCATCGCCAGGACATTGATTCAGGCAGGCGAGGCGATGCAGGCAGGCGAGACGAACATCCCTCGAGCGGAACTGCTGCGCCAGTTCCATACCCTGGCCGGCACGGCGGGGACGTTCGGATTCGAAGACATCGCCACGCTTGCAGCTGACGCCGAGTGCATTCTCTCCACGGCGTCGGTTCCCTATGTCACACCCGGCGAGGTCGAGCGCCTGGCCTCCCGCCTGTTGGATCTCGACGCGGCGTTGCGCCGGCACCTCGAAGGCGTTGGATCGCACGGCGCGGCGTGGTCGACGTTTGAAGGTGGGGGTGTGTTGTGATCGCAATGATGTCGGAGTTCGCTTCCTCGACGCACGTGTCCATAGGCCAGCACGGAGGCTCCGTCGACGCCGAAATGTTCCGCACACTGTGCCAGGCCGCGTTCGACGGAGTCATGGTTCACGACGCCGGCCGGATCGTGACGGTGAACGAGCAATGTGCGCGCATGTTCGGAGCGCGGCCCGAGGCGATGGTCGGACGCAGCGTTTTCGATATGGTCAATACGGAAAAGCATCAGGCCGTGCGGCAACGCATCCGCGATCAGGATTCGAGAGCCGTGGAGTTCATCGGCCAGCGCGCGGACGGATCGAAAGTCCATTTGGAAGGGTGCGGCGTGACGATCGACGGATCCTCGCTGCGGCTCGTGGCCATCCGCGATCTGACCGAGCGCAGGAAGGGAGAGCAGGAGCTGCGCCGTCGCGAAGAGCGCTTCAGCGCGCTCGTACACACGGCGTTCGAAGGCCTGGTGATCGAAAACGAAAGCGGCATCGTGGAAGTGAATGCGTCGTTCGAGCAGACGTTCGGCTATACGAGCGACGAGCTGCGCGGCAGAAGACTGGCGGAGTTGATCGCCGGCGAGCCCGAGGACGAGGCCCCTTCGGGCACGACGCCGCGCGACGCCTGCGTTCTTCGCAAGGACGGGAGCTCACTCATCGTGCAGCTCTGTACTGCGGTCACCAGCGACGGCGAGCGGATCTCGGCCTTGCATGACGTCACGCGGGAACGGCAGGCGCAGATGGAAGTCGCCGAGAGCGAACGGCGCTACCGCGAACTGAGCGAGTCCACGCACGACCTTCTCTGTGTGCATGACGAGGACGGCCGCATCATCGATGTCAATCCCGCAGCGGCCCGGGCGCTGGGCTACACGAGCGAGGAGTTGTGCTCGCTGAACATGATGCAGCTCCTGACGCCGCGCGCAGCAGCGGGGTTCGCCGAATACATCGACACCGTGACCCGCGACGGCAGGGCTGAAGGGATCATGTCGCTGCGCACGCGGCAGGGGGCTCTTCGGCTCTGGAACTTTCACAACACGCTGCGCACCTCCGGCGGACGGACGACCGTGCGCGGGCAGGCACGGGACGTCACGGATCGCGAGACGGCGCTCCACGATCTGCGCGAGAGCGAGCACCACTTCCGCACCATCATCGAGAATGTCTCCGATCTCATCACGCTCATCGATCCGACCGGCGTGATCCGCTATGTCAGTCCGTCGGTGACGCGGGCGCTCGGGATTGCCGTGGAGGATCTGACGGACCGCAGTTACGCGGAGCTCGTCCATCCCGGCGATGCGGCGGAGGCGGGCACCGTCTTCATGCGTCAGCTCACCACACCCGAAGCGGTCGGCGCGCTCGATGCGCGAATCCAGCACGGTGACGGCACCTGGAGGTGGTACTCCATCGTCGTCACGAACCGCCTCGTCGACGGAAAAGTAGCCAACGTCATCCTGAACGCACGTGACATCACCGAGCGCCGTTTGCTGCTCTCGCAGCTCGAGCAGGCCAACCGGGTGAATGGCCTGGGCCGGCTCGCGGCGACCGTTGCACACGAATTCAACAATGTCCTCATGGGCATGCAGCCCTTCGCCGAATTGATTCAGCGCCCGAAGATCACGGCGGAGATGGCCGCCCGAGGAGCAGGCTACATCGCCAGCTCCATCGCCCGCGGCAAGCGTGTGGCCCTGGACATCCTTCGCTTCACGCAACCGGCGCAGCCGGCTCTGGAGCGTGTCGTCCTGCGCAAGTGGTGGGATCAACTCTTGCCCGAAGTGCAGGCCGGAACGGAAAACAGTATCCAGCTGGAGTGGACGATGCCTCAGGATCTCGCGGTCATCGCCGACGAGAGTCAGCTCTGTCAGGTCTTCTCGAATCTCCTCAGCAATGCTCGCCACGCCCTTTCCGGGGGAGGAAGCCTCGCGGTCACCGCGCGACGGCCGGCAAAAGGGGAGACCTTCCCCTTCGGCATCGTGGCCAGCCCTGAATCGTATGTTCAGATCTCCGTCTCGGACACGGGTTCCGGTATCCCGCCCGAGATCATCGAGAACGTGTTCGACCCGCTGTTCACCACCAAGCGCAATGGCGGTACGGGACTCGGTCTCGCGGTCGTGCATCAGATCGTGACCAACCATGGAGGAGTGATCTTCGTGGAGAGCACGCCCGACCGCGGCACGACATTCCATGTGTTCCTTCGCGCAGCCGAGGAGCAGGAGATCGATGATGCCCGCGAGCCACTCTCCGTTCCGCAAGTCGCCCGTCCGGCGCGCATTCTCATCGTCGACGACGAGGTAGCGGTGGCCGAAGGACTGGCCGATGTTCTGGGTGAGGAAGGCCACACCACCGCCATTGCCGGAACTTCTGCGGAAGGAGAACTTTTGGCGGAGCGCTTCATGCCGGACTTCGCACTGGTGGATGTCGGCTTGCCCGATGCCAACGGAGCGGAGCTGGCCGTGCGGCTGCGGGGTGGGCATCCGGACCTGCGCGTGGTGATCATCAGCGGTCATGCTGATGCCTCAGGCGTCCTGCCTGACGATTCGAAAATCCGGTTCCTGCAGAAACCGTTTCCGAGCAAGGCTCTGCTGCAGATCCTCGAGGCACTCGAAAGCGAGAAATCGCGATGATTCCAACCAAGCGCACTGCCCTGGTCATCGACGACGATCCATTCATCTCCGAGCTGCTCCGTGTGATTCTCGAAGGCAACGAGTTCGACGTCGATGTGGCCTCCGACGGTATTCACGCGGTCGAGCTCGCGCGACCGTACGACGTGATCCTCCTCGACCTGAACATGCCGGTGTTCGACGGCGAGCGGCTGACCGAGTACTGGGGGCTCACCCAGCCCGAGATTCTGAAGCGCGTGATCATCCTCAGCGGCTATTCACGCTTCACCGGAGACCGCCGCCTCCCGGAGACTTTCGCCACGATTGGCAAGCCATTCGAGCACCGCGCGCTCATTCAGCTCGTGGAGCAGTGTGCCGGACAAGCGAGGGATTGAGCCCGGCGACCGCGGCGCAAAGAACTTCCTGCGCGTCGATGTACGGGCGCACCATTACCACAGAGACACAGAGATCACAGAGGGGACACAGAGGAAGGCGATGACGTTTGATCGTCTCTTCCACAAATTGCTTTACTCCGTCCTCCTCCGTCCCCTCTGTGTCTCTGTGGTGAGAGCCCCGCGCTCCGTCATGAACGCCTGACCAACCTCCGCGACCAACCAATCGGATTTCGTCCGGATTCCGAACACCCGTCCTCACTTCGACCGCATTCATTCCGGCACGAGCGTGTGCAAGTCATTTTATGACAGACACTTAACCGTTCTCGCCACATGGCCGCATCGTTGAAGTGAATGCCATCGTCCGAGAGAGGGAATGTATGAAAAAGCGCGTATTGATCGTCGATGACGAGGAGGCAATCGTGACCGGCCTGACGATGCTCTTCGAGCTGGAGCCATTCGAGAGCGTGGGAGCTCTCGATCGCTCCGCCGCCGAGGAGATCATGGGATCGTCGTTCTGCCCGGTTGTGATCGCCGACCTCTGTCTGCACAGCATCGAAGAGGGTCTGGCCCTGATCGATCACATCCGCGTTTCCAGTCCCGGCTCGCGCGTGCTCGTCCTGACCGCCTATGCCACGCCGGCCGTCGTGCAGGACCTGCTCGAGCGCGGAGTCGAGCACGTTTTTCAGAAGCCGACGCCGGGCGCCGAGATCCTCGAGGCCGTCCTCGATCTGCTCGCCGAGATCGAGCGCGAAGCGGCTGCCGACGATCTGACGCTCGAAGAGTTGTATCTCTCGGCGCGGTCACGGCTCCTCAGCATCCCGCGGCGCCGCTTCAATCTCTCGCCCGACAGCGCGGAGGACGTTCTGCAGGAAGCGTGGCTCATGTTCCTCGAAAAGAGAGGAATCGTCCGCGCACCGGGACCGTGGCTGGCCGGAACGGTCGTCAATCTGGCCCGCCAGCACCTCGATCGGCGCAAGCGCAAGCGCGAGACTCCCGAAGAGGAAAGCGGCCTGGCCGAGATGCACGGCACGTCTCGCGGCGAAGTGGAGAACATGTCCGTGCGGCAGGCGCTCGGGCGCATTGATGAGCGGTCGCGCACGCTGTGTGAGCTCATCGGGCTCGATGGTTTTTCCTACGGAGAGGTCAGCGGCGCGATCGGGTTGCCGATCGGCTCGATCGGTCCTCTCTACATTCGCGCCAAGCAGAAGCTGCGCGAGGCTCTATCCCACTGACCCGGTTTTCAGCCGGTTACGAGATTCGAGAAAGCTCATGAAGATTTCAATTCGGGTTACAGGTGTGCTCGCGCTGTTCCTTGCGATTCCCGCTTTCGCACACGACGGACCGCAGGATCCCGCGACGTCAGCTCTAGAAGAGCTGCTACAGACGCCCATCAGCACGGCTGCCAAATACGAGCAGCACATGAGCGACGTGGCGGCGTCGGTCACGGTCATCAGCGCGGAAGAGATTGCGCGTTACGGGTGGCGCACGCTTGCCGAGGTGCTTGCGTCGGTTCGCGGCGTCCATACGACGTACGACCGCGGCTATACGTACCTCGGCGTGCGCGGGATTGGCCTGCCGAGCGATTACAACAATCGATTCCTCGTTCTGATCGACGGCGTCGAAATGACGGAATCCGTTTCGGGAAGCGTCGGCATCGATACGGCGCTGGCAGTGGATCTGTCCACTCTGTCCCGAATCGAATTCGTGCGCGGGCCGGGCTCCGTGATGTATGGAACAGGAGCGATGTTCGGAGTCATCAATCTCATTACGAAAGATGAAGGCGAACGATCGTCGATGGCCGTGGGCGGTGGATCTGCGGGACTTCGGACAGGCGCAGCGCGGGTCGCAATGCACGCCGGCGAGCTGAAAGGCGCCGTGGCGGTCTCCTGGCAGGACCGGAAAGGGCGGGACCTCTACTTCGCGGAGTTCGATGCGCCGGAGACGAATCACGGGATCGTTCGTGACGGCGACGCGGACCGCTATCGCAGTGTCGTAGCGACTGCCGCATGGCGAGACGTTCGATTCCTGGCCCTGAGCTCCACGCGAACAAAGAGCGTCCCGACGGCATCGTGGTACACGACCTTCGGCGGTGGCCAGAAAATCACCGACGGACGGACGCTCCTCGCTTTGAATGTCACGCGGAGGCTGGGCGCCGGCAGGACGATCGTCGCGCGCGCGTACAACGATCGTTTCGACTATCACGGCTTGTATCCGAATTCGGACGGCGGTTATCAAGACCGTTCGTCATCTTCACGGACTGGCGCAGAGATCCGTCATGTGTGGGACATCGTTCCCACGCAGCGCCTGACCACGGGAGTGGAGTATTCCGCCAACCGGATCGCGACATACGAATGGTCATCCGAACGTGGCGATCAGTCCGTCGGTACGCCGTACAAGAATCTGTCTCTGTACGCGCAGATGGAGTCGCGGATCTCGAAGCGCGTGACGCTGACCGCGGGCGGCAGCTATGACAAGGCTTCGAATGCTGCCGGCCGGTTCACTCCGCGAGGGGCACTGATCGTGAGAGCGTGGCCCGCTGCGACCCTGAAACTCTTGTATGGGCAGGCGTTTCGCTCCCCCAGTATTTACGAGCTGGACTACACCACCGAGGGTTTTCTGCTGAGTGAGGATCTCAGGGCGGAGGAGATCCGGACGCTGGAGCTGGTGTGGGAGCAGAAGCTCACGCCCAGCGTGCTCATGACCGCGTCCCTCTTCGACGAGACGGTCACCGACCTGATCCGATTGCAGCCGCTGCCGTCCGGCGAGATTCAGTTTCAGAATCGCAGTGACGCACATTCCCGCGGGTTCGAGCTGCAGGTCGACTCCCGGCGGAACGACGGGATCTGGAGCTACGCCAGCTATTCGTGGCAGCGCGTGCACGAAGTCGATGAGCGGATGGTCAACTCACCGCTCTATACGCTGAAAGCGGGAGTGTCGACTCCCACGTCGCGCCGGTTGTACGGCGGTCTGGAGATGCAGTACGAAGGGCAGCGCCTCACATATGGCGGACAGGAGACGGACGCCGCATTGCTGACGAATCTCAACATCGGCGGGTTGATTCATCGCTCGTTCGGCGCATCGGTCGCCATCCGCAATCTGTTCGACGTGAACTATGCGACGCCCGGCGGCGTGGAGCACCGGCAGGACATGCTGGAACAGGACGGACGATCCTTCACGCTGATGTTGAAGTGGACCGGAAACTGAGCGCTACGCAATGCGGACACTCGTCATGAAATCCATGGGATCAGGATACGGCCGTGCTCTGGTACGCATGGCGATCGTCGCGATCGCCGTTGCCGGGATCCCATGCGCGATGCTGGCGGCTGACGTTCCGGTTTCCGTGCAACTGAACCTTTACCAGAAGATCTGGAAGCTCGACCGCAGCCTCGGTGCTCGCCCGGAGTTGGTCCTTGCGGTGCTCTACCAGGAGACGTACGCGACATCGAGCGAGGCCAGAGAGGCGGTCATGATCTGGGCCGAAGCGAGCGGCGTTCGTTGTGTCTTCGTGGCGCTCGATCAGAAAACCGCGGAGGCTGCGCTGCTCAATGTCGTAGCCGATGTGTTCTACGTGACGCCGATGCGCGGCGCAGACATCCAACAGATCGCCCGCATCGCCCGGGCCCGCCGGATCCGCACGATGGCCGGCCTGACCGAGTACGTAGCGATCGGATTGAGCGTCGGCATCGGCGTACGAAACGACCGTCCCCGAATCATGATCAACCTCGACGCCGCCAAAGCCGAAGGCGCCGCCTATCAGGCGCAATTGCTCCAGATGGCCGAGATCGTCAAGGCGAGGAGCGCCGTGCGGTGAGCCGGCGGCGCGATCCCCGCCGTGACGGCTACGGAAAAACGATCTCGGCGATGTCGGTGATGGCGATGAAGGCGAACACGCCGCTCACGTGCTCGCGTCCGCTGAAGTCGGGCTTGAGACTATCGCCGCACGAGTCGATGAAGTAGCCGTCGAATGTCTCGCCGCTTTTCAGCGTGAGCGGGATTTTCGCGACATCCTTGGTGCAGCATCCACCGCTGCTCACCACCACGCCCGGTCCGCCGACGCGGCTGATTTGCGTGAAATCGATCGGTACGTGCGTCCCGTCGGCTTTGCAGAGCTCCTGAATCTTGACGTGGCCGCTGAACGGTACGGAGTGACCGAAACGAACCGACTCAATGTCGAGCGCGACTGTCGTGCCGTTCGTACGGCGCAAGCTCACGGTCTGGGTCGGCGTGAGCCGGAAGTTGAGGTCAGGCGAGTCACCGGCCTTCAGCGTCCGTGACGTGGCGACGTAACCGCTGCGCTCGACCTTCACCTCAATGAGGCCGTAGCCGGTGACGTTGCGCAGCCTGAATTTCCCGGTGGCGTCGGTGACACCCGAGAAGTCGGCGCTGACGGTGGCGTTGCGAATGGGGAGTCCGGTGACGTCGTCGAGCACGGTTCCGGTGATGGTAACGAGGAACTCTCCGGTTGCCGCGGGATGGGCGACGGCGCGGCGTCTCTGGGCGAAGGCGGGGACTGCCAGGATGGTTGCTACGAGAGAGGCAGCGACGATGCTGCGGAGCTGAACTGAATTCATGGATCTCCTCGAGGTCATACGGAATGCGACGCTGAGGTGCGTCGGAAAGTTTCGGCATGCTACCACTGAATAATTGATACGGACGCGAGCGCGCGGGCGTCTGCCTGCGATCCAAAAATGGCGTACTCTGCCGCCGCAAATGAGGCAATCCAAATCACTCGACGGCGATCTGATCCTTCTGCTGTTGCTGGCCTCGGCGAAGCTGCTGTTTCATCTTTTCACCAACGGGCAGTACGGCTTCCATCGCGACGAGCTGGCCACGCTCGACGACGCCCGCCGCCTGGCCTGGGGTTATGTCGCTTACCCGCCGCTCACGCCGTTCCTGGGCAGGATTGAGCTCGAGCTGTTCGGCACGTCCCTGACCGGCTTCCGCTTCTTAGCCGCGCTCGCACAGAGCATGGCCATGGTCGTGACCGGCCTGATGGCCCGTCGCCTCGGTGGAGGTCGCGCCGCGATGGTCGTCGCCGCGATCGCGGCGATGCTCGCGCCGATCTCGCTCTCCGCGAGCTCGGTGTTCCAGTACGTCTCGTTCGATTTCCTCTGGTTCGTGCTGTTGTCCTACTTCGTCATTCGCCTGATCGATTCGAATATAGATTCGCACGATGGCCGCTGGTGGCTGGCCATCGGCGCCGCCATCGGTCTCGGTGCGCTGACCAAATACGCAGTGGCCTTCTACGTCGCGGGTGTCGTGGCCGGTGTCTTCCTGACGCCGCTCCGCGCGCAGTTGCGCAGCAAGTGGCTTTGGATCGGCGCCGCCTTGTCGATCGCCATCGCGCTGCCGAACTTCTTCTGGCAACTGCGGCACGACTTCATCACGCTGGAGTTCCTCCAGTTCATCCACGCGCGCGATGTGCGCATCGGACGCACGGACAGTTACTGGATCGATCAGCTTCAGGTATCGACGAACGTCTTTCTTTTCCCGCTGGCGATTCTCGGTTTGTTCGTCGTGCTCTTCACCGAGCGGGGACGCCGCTACCGGATCCTCGGATGGATGGCCGTCGTGCCGTTGATTCTCTTCGCGCTGGCGAAAGGCCGCGGCTACTACACCGGTCCGCTCTACCCGATGCTCCTCGCCGCGGGCGCCGCCGATCTGCAGCGATGGCTCGATTCGATCCGTCCCGTGCCGCGCCGCATCGCTTGGGGCGTCGTGTCTCTATTGCTCCTGGCCGGCACTATCGTCGTGCCGCTCGTGCTTCCGCTCGTGCCCATCACCTCCCGTTACTGGCCCATCGTCAACGAGAACAACGGCGACCTGCGCGAAGAAGTAGGCTGGCCCGAGCTGGCGCAGGAAGTCGCGCGCATCTGGAACACCATCGACCCCGCCGAGCGCAAACAGACCGGAATCTACTGCGGCAACTACGGCGAAGCCGGCGCCATCAACCTCTACGGCCCGGGCCATGGATTGCCGCCCGTCATCAGCGGCATCAACTCCTACTGGCAGCGCGGCCCCGGCAACCCCCCGCCGAAAACACTGATCGTGGTCGGCGCCGATCGCGAAGACGTCGAAGAAGCATGCGCCTCGGTCGTGCTCGCCGGTCACATCACGAACAAGGCCGGCGTTCGTAACGAAGAGACCGAGCGCCATCCCGACATCTTCCTCTGCCGCGAAATGCGTCAGCCGATCGAGAAGATGTGGCCGCGGCTGCGGTCGTTCGGATGAGGTCGTTGTCTGTCACTGGCGGTCGAGTTTCCCTCCCTCGCACTCGTGCGATCAGTTATAACCGGCTGCATGGCTTGGCTGATTCGTCTGTTCGCCGTCCTTTATTCAGTGGTTGCCCTCTTTTTTGCCGCCGCGGGCACCGCGCTTGTTGCGCTGGCCGTCCGAACGCTTTGGCACGCCGTGACCGGAACCGGGAACGCGGTTTCCGGAGTGATCGAGAGCATCGGGATTCTTGCGGTGGCGCTGGTCGCTCTCGAGATTGCCCAAACCGTGGTCGAGGAAGAGGTGATCCGGCGCGCGCAGGTCAGCGCGCCGACGCGCGTGCGGCGTTATCTGTCTCGTTTCCTCGTGGTGGTCGTGGTGGCGCTGTCGATCAAGTATCTCGTGGCGGTGGTCCGGTTCCTCGACGAAGATCCGCGGATGCTCTGGAGCGCGTCTTCGATCGGACTGGCCACGGCGGCGTTGCTCGCGGCCTGGGGCTTGTTCGTTCGGATGAATCGCGCGGCCGAGGATGTCGAGCCGGAGGCAATGGAAGAGGCGAAACGGGAAGATAAGAAGGTGCAGTAGGTCATGGACCGAGCCGCCGGCGCGCTCCCGCTCCGGTAGAATCGGCGCATGTCGCTCATCATTCGCTGGGTCCTGAACACACTGGCGCTCTTTCTCGTGGTGAAGATCGTCCCCGGATTTCACTACGAGGGATGGGTGTCGCTGGCCATCGCGGCGGCGGTGCTGGGGCTGCTGAACGCGATCGTCCGGCCGATTCTTTTCGTGCTGACGCTGCCGATCACGGTGGTCACCGTGGGCCTTTTTCTGCTGATCCTGAACGCGATCATGCTCGAGCTCACGGCCTGGCTCGTTCCGGGTTTCGACATCGACGGCTTCTGGTGGGCGGTCGTGGGCGCGCTGGTGCTGTCGATCATCTCGCTGGTCACCAGCCGGATCGGCAAGGACGAGCGGGGATAAACCGGGAGAGGTTCTGCTACACTTCGCCGCGTTCGTATGAATATCATCAAGAATCGGGTCAACGACGTCACCGTTCTCGACATCCAGGGCGTGATCAAGCTCGGGGAAAGCGCTCGCGAGTTCTCGAGTTACCTCGAGAAGGTTCTCAACGATGAGACCGGTCCGGTGATGATCAATTTCGAAGCGATCAACTACATGGACTCGACTGGCCTCGGCGAGTTGATCGGCTATCTGCAGAAGTTCGAGGACAAGCAGCGCAAGATGGCGCTCGTCAAGCCCTCGCACCGCATCCTTGCGCTGCTGAAGATCACCAAGCTCGATACCGTCTTCAAGATCTTCGACTCGCGCGAAGGCGCCATGACGTACCTCACCGAGAGCGCCGCGTAGCCGGTACGGTTCGCGTCTTGCTGCGCGAGGTTTGTTTCGGCGAACGGGTCGTGTAGGATTCGCGCCGCAATCGACCTGCATCCGCGGGTCCGGCTTTCCTTATGACTGAGAGCTACCTTCCCATCCTGCTCATGATGATCATCGCCGCCGTCTTCGGCGCGGTGTTCCTTTCGCTGAACTGGATCATCGGAAACCATCAGCGCAACCCCTCCAAACTCACGCCCTACGAGAGCGGCGTGCCTCTGCTCGACGACAACCGCAAACGGGTGAACGTCCGCTTCTACCAGATTGCGATGTTGTTCATTCTGTTCGACATCGAGGCGGCGTTCCTCTATCCGTGGGCGGTCATCTATCGCGACGCCACGGTCACGCCGAACGGCCTCTCCTGGTTCGTGTTCGGCGAGATGCTCGTCTTCATCCTTCTTCTGGGAGTGGGCTACGTCTACTGCTGGAAGAAGAAAGCCTTCGACTGGAAGTGAAATGGCCGATCTCCACCCACCGAACCCCTACGCAAAAGAGAATTTCCCCGATCCCTCGAAGAAGGTCGAGTTTCCGCCGGAAGTGCGGGCCCGCTTCGATCACAACCTGACGCTCTATCCGAACAAGGAAGCGACGCTGCTGCCGACGCTGCACCTCGTGCAGGAGACCTGGGGTTGGATCTCGCCCGAGGCCGTGCTTTATGTGAGCGAGCTCCTCGACCTCTCGCCGGCCACCGTGTTCGGCGTCGTGTCGTTCTACGACATGTACAACACAAAGCCGGTCGGCAAGTACCAGCTTCGCGTCTGCACGAACCTGAGCTGCATGGTCTCGAACGGATACGACATCTACGAGAACCTCTGCGAAAAGCTGCACGTCAACCCGGGCCAGACCACGAAGGACGGTCTCTACACCGTCGTCGAGGTGGAATGCCTCGGCTCCTGCGGCACGGCCCCGGTCGTCCAGGTGAACAACGACTATCACGAGAGCATGAGCTTGGAGCGGATGGATGCTCTGCTCGAAAAACTGAAGTAGGCGAGGGAAGAGTCTCAAAGTCTCAAAGTCTCAAAGTCTCAAAGACCCGCCCACCCTGCGGTTTCTCCTTTGAGACTTTGCGACTTTGAGACTTTGAGACTCCGGAAACGAATGGATCCAATCAAAGTACTCACCGCGAACATCGACAAGCCCGACTCGGCGTCGATCGAGACGTACCTCGCCGGAGGCGGCTACGAAGCCGCGAAGACCGCGTTGGGGATGAAGTGGGAAGACATCATCCAGCTCGTGAAGGACTCCGAGCTGCGCGGACGCGGCGGCGCCGGCTTTCCGACAGGGATGAAGTGGGGCTTCGTGCCGCGCAATGCGCCGCGTCCGACGTATCTGCTCTGCAACGCCGACGAGGCCGAGCCGGGCACGTTCAAGGACCGCGTCCTCATCGAGAAAGACCCGCACCTCATTCTGGAAGGAATGATCATCTCCGCGTTTGCGATCGGCTCCTGCCCGATGGCGTACATCTACATCCGCGGCGAGTTTCATTACGGCGCGACGGTGCTCGTGAAGGCCATCGAGGAAGCGCGGGCCAAGGGCTTTCTCGGCAAGAACATCTTCGGCAGCGGCTTCGACTTCGACATCACCGTCCACCGCGGCGCGGGCGCCTACATCTGCGGAGAAGAGACGGGCCTCATCGAGTCCGTGGAAGGCCATCGCGGCGAGCCGCGCGTCAAGCCGCCGTTTCCCGCCGTGGTCGGCGTCTTCGGCGGACCGACGGTCGTCAACAATGTCGAGACGCTGGCCTGCGTGCCGCTCATCGTCAAGAACGGCGCGGATTGGTTCAAGTCCTTCGGCACGCCGAAGAACACCGGCCCGAAGTTGTACTGCGTCTCCGGCAAAGTGAAAAAGCCGGGCGTGTACGAGTTCCCGATGGGCATCTCGCTCAAGGAGCTCATCTACGACCACTGCGGCGGCATCACCGGCGACAACAAGCTGAAGGCGGTCATCCCCGGCGGCGCCTCGGCGCCGATGCTCACTCCGGACGAGATCGACCTGCCACTGAACTTCGACGCCGTGATGAAAGCCGGCTCGATGCTCGGTTCGGCCGGCATCATCGTCCTCGACGAGACCGTCTGCATCGTCGACGCGGTCTGGCGCCTCTCCAAATTCTTCGCGCACGAATCGTGCGGCCAATGCACCCCGTGCCGCGAAGGCACGAACTGGATGGAATCGATCCTCGACCGCCTCGAGCGCGGCAACGGCCGCCAACAGGACGCCGATCTACTCCTCGACATGTCCGACAACATCGGCGGCAAATCCCTCTGCGCCCTCGGCGACGCCGCCATCGGTCCGGTGATCTCGTCCGTCCGCAAGTTCCGCGACGAATACCTGCACCACGTCACCCACAAGAGCTGCCTGCCGGGAACGAAGCGGTATCGGCGGCTCGACATGCCGGTGGCCGCGCACTAGACGCCGCGGAGGTTGCCGAAGTTCGCGCCGCCAGTCTCGCGATCGCAAATTAACGCGAGGACGTTCGGCGAAATGCTCGAAGCCCCGTTAGGGGCGCCATCGTATTAGCCCCATGCCGTAAGGCTGGGGATCGCAATGGTGGTTGAAGGCGAGTCCCGTTCTATGAAAGCGATTGTCAAGGGCGGTTCTCCTCTTTGCTGATTGCTTTTTCGTTTTCTCCTTTGCAATCAGCCCTTCCTGACCGGAAGAGGATGACCGTGAGCGCTTACGGGCGGGCGGTGCAGTCGTTCGCTTTGGACTCATCGTCGGGTTCTCCATCCAATTCACATTGAGACGATTGCAAGCGTTTCGGCGATCACGCGAAGGTGTCGACCACGGTTCTATCTGAGACTCACGCACGCCGGCGTAGCCTGTCGCTTGTGCTGGTCATCCGAGGGGGCCTGTGGTAGGGAGAGTGCCTTGGCGAGACTGCCGGCCAGGCGAACGGGACTCCTGAGACTTCCCCTCGAACCATCGGCTCGGATCGGACCTTGAACCTCGAGGCAGTAGCCCGCACTCTCGGTCGTCGTTCGTCCGAGCCCTATGTCGTTTGCATCGTCAGTTCTTCTGGATTCCAGAGCTCTCCTTTTTTCCAGAGTCGTAAGGCAATCGAGGCGATCTTGCGTGCCAGCGTGACTTTGGCCAGTTCCGGCTTGGTCCCGCGGGCTACGCACGCCAGGTAGATGTTCTGGAGCGGTCCTGCCTTTGCTGCGGCGGCGGTGGCCGCTCCTTTGAAGATCGATTTCAGCATCGGGTTGTGATTGCGGTTCAGACCGCGCGTCCGAGGCGCTCTGGCTCGCCGGCGAAGCTTGCCGCCGCTCAGCTCCTGATCAGCGCTCGATTGCGTGACCACGGCCAAGCCGGCATACGGCCACAGATTGCGCTTGGTGCGGAACCGATGCGGCGTGGCCATGATGGCCAGCAGTTGCGCGGTGCGCACATTGCCGAAGAACGGGATCGACCGCAGCCACTTCCACCCCGGCTGCTTCCGTGCCTCGGCGATCATGGCCGCCTTGGCCTTCGGCCGCAGTTTCAGGAGCAGATCGAGTTGTTCGAGTAGACACGCGGCACGCACTCGGGCTCCCGCCGTGGTGAGCTGGTCGAGCCACTCCTGGCGCCGTGCGGCCCGATAGACCGACGTTCCCGGCGTGGCAATCGCGCGTGCACGGAAGAGCGCCTTGATCCGCAGCATGACCCGCGTCGCATCCTCGACAAGGCTGTTGTAGTTGCGAACCAGTTCCTTGAGCGTAAGCACGCTCGGCGCGCCGTGGTAGACGGCCTTGAGTGACCCCAGACGCAGCCTCTCGGACAGATCATCGGCGTCCACGCGGTCGCTCTTGTTCGCCACCTCGCTCTTGCCGCGGACGTTGCATACGATCGCTTGCTCGACGTGCGGCTGCAGCACATCGTGCAGCCACTGCGCCTGCGTGCCCTCTTCGAACGCCACACGCACTCGCTTACCCGCTCCTTGCACGAGTCCGAGAATCGCGTCCGCGTTCGTGCGTACCGTCGCGCGCATGATCACCGTGCCGTGTTCGTTTCGCACGCTGACCACCGTCGTTGCCTGGTGTACGTCAAGTCCGAGATAATGAATTGCCTGATTCTTCATGGTAGCCGCTCCTTCCTTTCGTTCGGGCTTCGTCGCCTCCAAACTTACAGGAAGGGGCGTGCTTTCAACATACGTAGGGACGACATCGAAGCGTGCC
>JALYJW010000103.1:0-9484 GCA_030775085.1 Acidobacteriota bacterium
CCTCTGCGGAGGGGAGAAGGCTACCTGACCATGCATCTCGCGAGAATCATCAATAGGTAGCCTTCTCCCCTCCATGAGGGGAGAAGGTGCCGAAGGCGGATGAGGGGAGCGCTCTCGCGATACTTGTCATTAGAAGTGAGGTCGGGTGGGTCACTTCCTGACGTACTGGATTTCCATGTTCCGGAACATCTTCCCGTCCGGTCCGGCCGCCCACATCTCCATGGTGTGGTGATCGGCGTCGATGATCGTGATCTTCTCTTTGGCCGTCGAGTCCTTGCCGGTCATCGGGTCGGACATCGTGGCCGTGAACTCCCACGTCTTGCCGTCCTCACTCGGTCCGCCCTTGGACGTCATCATGCTCGTGGACATGTTGTCCATCCACGTTCCCCAATACTGCTTCTTGACGTTGTCGTAGCCGGTGTAGCCGACGCCTTCGAAGGGCATGCCCATGAAGTCGCCTTTGTAGCGTTGCTCGAGATAGCGGCCGCCCATGACCCACTGATTCGTCGACGTGCCGGCGCTCGTCATCGGGTCCATGCCGGGCATCATCCACATGGTGATCTTCGTATCCCATGAGCCAACCATTCCGTCGAGCTTCTTGTGCGCGTCACCCGGAATGCCGGCCTTCATCATGGCGTCCATCATGGCCGGATCCATGGTGGGCTTACTGGCGTGGGCGGCGTGATCGTGCTGCGCGACTGCCGTGAGCGCGAAAATACAGAGCAAAGCCCCCGTGAGACAAGCCTTGAGGTAGACCTTGAGTTTCATCATTTCTCCTTCTTACTTGGTTGAGAAGGAGATCCTACTACGGTGTTCCTGCGTCAGTCTTCATTCCACGGACGGGAGATTACGCAGGAGTTGATGCCGCCCACTCCCATGCTCAACTTGCCGCTGTAGCCCGGGGGGACGTCACGACCGTTGCGGCCGACGAAGCTGGCGTTGTGCACTTTCACGTCGGCATGCAGTTCGCCTTCGGTGAGCGGCATCGGGAAGAGTTTCCCGCGAGCCATTCCGATGTGCTGCGCGGTGAGCTCCCACCCGCCGCCGACCGACATGCCGTGTCCGAACGTCCCCTTGCGCGCCGTGAAGATCACGTCGGGATGGAGCATCTCCAGCGAGTTCTCGATCTCCGTGGCGTCGCCGGGAGTGGCGGTGGCGTGCATGTCCCAGGTCGTGACTTCGGACGCCTGGACTTCGTGCAGCGCCGCTTTCATCGCCAACTGAGGTCCGCCTTTCGACGGCGTGATGATGTGATGCGCATCCGAAGACGCGCCCACGCCCACGATCTCCATCCCCAGCGGCCGGAATCCCTCGGCGCGAAGTGCGTCGGCATCGCCGACGATCCAGATGCACGCGCCGCCGGCGACGTGCGTTCCCTTGAGTCCGGTGAGCGGCCGAGAGACGTCCGCGTCGGCGGAGAGTACGTTGGCGTTGTAGAAGGCGGACACGACCATTTCGTTCGGCGGAGGATCGGTCATGCCGATCACGACCGCCTTCGCTTCGCCGCGCTGGATGGCGTCATAGGCGAGCTTCACGGCGATGCCGAACGAGGCGCACGCCGCGACGGGCGCGAAGGCCGGCCCGACGATTTTGCCGAGCATCGACACCTGCGAGGCCGGGATGTTGGCGATGTTCCAGAGGAGATTCGGCGAGACCGCGGCCCACGGTTCTTCCGGGCAGCCGTACTTCTTGTTCAGCGCTCGGACTTTGTTGAGCTTCTGCCGGATCAGCGAGAGCTTCGCCGATCCCGACGACGGCGGAACCGGATCGGAATGAACGAGACGCGCCTCGGCCAGGTACTGAGAAAGCGCCTCGCTCTTCAATGCCCAGTACGCTTCCGAGGCGTGTTTGGCCTCGATCCATGCCTCGGTGCCTAGGGGGAACTGTGATGGTTCGGCAGGCGCGCTTTCGTCGGGGTGACCTTCCAGATGATGACGCAGCGGCGCGCAATGCTCCGGCCGCGCCCAGAACTCATTCCAGCGGCGCAGTGTCCGCTCGTAGGCCAGGGCCTGTTCCTGCGTGACCGTGATGTCGCCGATCCCGGTGCCGATGTAGACGTGACATTGCGTGCCGAGGGACTGGAGGTACTGCTCGATGCCGGGATTCTGGCCGAGGGACTGCACGAACGCGCCGATGGCGAACTGCACCATCGGACCCATCTTGTCTTTGAGCTGCCCGAACTTTGCGGGGGGGAAACGGTCGTCGAACCAGGTGTGGTAGGTTTCGAAGTCGAATTCCGGATAGCCGACGAGGAAGTTCGACTGTCCATAGCCGGTGTACGGCGACAGCCAGGTATCGGCGTGCTCCAGGTTGAGCTCGAAGCGCTCGATGTTGGGCGATTTTGGGGCGACGATGCCCCAACCGAAAATGCCAATCCTCTTCCGGTTCGCCATGGGCGGTGCATTGTACCGAAATTGCATCTGCCGTCCCGTCGATACGAATCTGCTCGACGAAGAGAGGTTTTGGTGAAGAGATCAATCGTTTCGATGGCGGTCTTTTGTGGAGTGCTCACGCTTGCGCTCGGTGGATGCGGGAACCGCGAAAATGCATCGGACGCCGCCACGCAGACCATCGCGCCGGCCGAGCCGCAGCCCGACACGGACACTGTGGCGTTGACGCAGACGGTGGATGTGGAGAAAGGACGCTCCGAGGTGGAAGGACGCAACGCCAGCGGCGCCGACATCACCGCCACGGACACGGCCGCGACCACGACGACCACGGGAACTTTCGCAACCACGACGACGCGATGAGGTCGTGAGCGACACGTCCGCACTGTACGAGCCTCTCATCGAGCGCGATCTGGCCGCGATTCCGGCGGCGGCGCGCGCGTTCGCGGCCGAGCATTCCGCGGACGAATTGTGGATCGCGGTGACCCGCTTCGCCGTGATGGCGTACGCGCCATCGCAACACGCCAAACGCGCGGTGATGGCCTGCCGCGCCGCGCATGACGTGCGTGAAGAGCTCGGTGAACGCTGGATCGACATGATCGTCGAGTGCGCGCGTTACGCCGCGGAGAGCCGTCTTCCGTGGAGCGAGCCACCGATTCTTGATCCGCCGCATGTCGAAGCTGGACAGCCGCGCGATGTCGCGGAGTTGCGCGCGGCCATCGCAGCGAACGATCGCCATCGCGCGGAACGCTGGCTCGCCGCGCGTCTCGAGGACGCGCATGAAGATCTGCGAGCTGTGGCCAAAGGCGACGCGCTGCTGATGCTCGATACCGCCATCGCCCTCGAAGCGCTCCTCGGCGAGAAGGGTCGCTACGCGCTGCTCCGGATGGTGATCGCGGAGTTGCTCATTGAATCCGAGGATGTGGATGAACCGATCGAGACGTTGATCGATCAGGCGATTGCAGAAAATGGATCGATTGATTCAGTGCGAAACGTGTTCGTACGGAACGCCGGCGTCTCGCCGGCTGGCCCGGCGGCGTCTCGCCGCCGCGGACTCGCGCTGAGCATGCCTCTCATTCCATACCCTCTCGCCCGCGATTACGCGCAAACGCTCATCGCGCACTCGATCGCGCATAAACTCCCCGCGCGAGAGCGAGAGCTCCTCGCTGCCGTGCATCACAATCTCGAACATGGGGAGAGCTTTGCCGAATGGAGTTTCGCCTGAACATACAAAAGCGGCAGCTGCGGCTGCCGCACTCCAAAACTCCGGGCGCGCTCATCGCGGGTGCGATCTTTCTCTTTCTTACTGCCTGCGCAACCGCACCCCCGGCAACAACTCTCGCCACCTCCATCGACGAAGCCATTCACCGTCCGCCGTTTCATCACGCGTTCTGGTCGATTCTGGTCGAGGACGATGACGGGCGCGTGCTCTACGCGCGCAATGCGGACAAGCTCACCATTCCTGCTTCGAATCGCAAGCTCTTCACCTCGGCCACGGTCGCCGAGTGCTTCGGCATCGACGGGCAATTGATCACCGAGATCTGGCGCGATGGCGACGATCTCATCGTGCGCGGCAACGGGGATCCGTCGCTGGGATCGTGGCGCTACGAGCGCAGCTTCGATTTCGAAACGCTCGCTGCGACGTTACGCGCGAAGGGCATCACGCGCGTGCGGGACGTCATCGCCGACGTCTCGCTCTTCGATCGCACCCTCGTTCCCGGCGGCTGGAAGCACGGCAACCTCGGATATGACTACGCCGCGCCGGTCGACGCGCTGGCGTGGGGCGAGAACGAGATCGCGGACGATCGCTCCATCCCCGATCCCGGACTGCACGCCGCGACGGCATTGCGCGATGCACTGGCGCAGGCCGGCATCGAGGTCACCGGCGTCGCACGGGTCAACGCCGAGCCGCGCCCATGGAGCGAGCGCGTGGCTACGATCCCGTCGCCATTCATCGGCCAACTCCTGGCTACGGTCCTCAAGAACAGCCACAACCTCTACGCCGAGATGCTGCTCAAGCGCATCGCGGACGGGACGTATGACGGAGCGTTCGTCACCGAGCGCGCGTTTCTCACGAGCATCGCGAAGATCGATGGCGATTCATTCCGCTTCGTCGATGGATCCGGCCTCGCTCCCGACGATCTCGTCACGCCGCAGGCCACGATCCGCATCCTGCGCTGGATGAACGAGCCGGCACGCCGCAACTTCTGGTGGGCGACGCTCGCGCAACCGAACAACGAAGGGACACTCCGGCGCCGACTGGCCTCGCTCGAGGATCGCTTCCGCGGCAAGACCGGCACCATCAACGGCGTGGCCGCACTCAGCGGCATTCTGCGCATGCCCCACGGCCGCACTCGTTATTTCGTTGTCGTCGTGAACCATCACGGCGGTGACGGCGACGGCGCGGTCGAAATCATCGACGAAGTGGTGGCAAAGATCGCGGAGTGATTGCAGGGTTCTGAGGGCTCCACTACTCGTCGTCGTGACTTTCGTGAGCTGCACGCCACAGCTCACGATATTTCTCCCTTACGCTTTCATCGAGATCCGCGACCAGCTCCAACGGCAGGCCGGTGACGCGAATGAGCTCGAGGACATCCGCGAGATCGCGCAACCGGTGTGGCGCGCTCATCCCCGATGCGAGCTTGAGCTCGATGAGCTTATGAAGAGGCAATAGCCGCACGCGTGAACCGCGGCGCGCATCCGCCGGGTCCGGGAACGCCACCGGCTTCGGACGACCGTCCCCCGGGTAATCACCGGTGACAACGATATCGATCGGCACTCCATGTTCGGTGTCGCGCAGGCCGCGGCTGCCAGGGAACTTCTCTACGTATCCCCTGCCGAGCCAGCGCTGCCTGAACCGATCGAGCCCCTCCCGCGTGAGCAGCACGTCGACGTCCTCGGTGACCCGCCGATAGCCGTATTCGTTCATCGCCATCGCGCCAACGATGGCGTAGGGAATCTCGAGCTCTTCGAGGCGTCGGGCGAGAATCTCGAGAGCGCGCTGCACGTCGGCTTTGCCCATGAAGAACTCCGCTGCATGCCGCACGCCTTCGAAAAACTCCGACTCGGCTGCCGCCGTGATCTCGCGCCGGCTCACGAGCGACAGTATAGAGACTCGCGGAGTGACCTGCGTTGACTACCGTGCCTGGAAGCGAACCGTGGCGTTGTTTTCTCCCGTCAGCACATTCACGGAGATCGGCGCGGCAAACTCCATGGCGGTCTCGTAGAGCATCTGCCCTTCGCCTGAAGTGCGGTAAGGCCAGAACTCGTAGGTCCCGGTCGGGATGCGTTGCAGGGAGATGCTCCCTTCGTCGTTCGTCACGAGCGAAAATCCACGGCTGCTGATGAGGCGTGCGATCTCGGGCGGGACAACGATGCCGTCGATGCGCATGAGCAGTCGCAGGCCCGAGAACACTTGGCCCGCGTCGGATTTCAACGCCAGACGCAGCGACGATGAGCCTTCCGGGACGCGGACGCGGATCGCCTCCGAGCCTTTCACGGGGACGATGGCAATCGAGCCTTCTTTGGGCAGCACGAAGATCGCGCAGGAGACGTTGCCGGGGAACGCGGCCTCAGTCGCTCCTTCGACGTTCGTGACAGACGTGGACTTTACGTGGCCATCGCAAGACGTGATCAACATCGCGCCGGCGATCGGAGCGTCGCGCGTGTCGACGACCCGTACGGCTCGCGTTTCGCCGCGCGTCAGCTCGACGTCGATGGCATGTTGCGCGGGCGAGCCGATGAGATCGAACCGGATCGCGTCGCTGTCGAGATAGGAAGCGGCGCGGGCGGTCAGTGTCAGCGTCCCTTCACGGACGCCGAAGAATTCGAACCGGCCATCGGGAGCGGAGTGCGTGCGCACGTTCAGGATCGACTCGTTGTTTTCGCTGCGAAGCATGACCACGGCGTTGGAGAGCGGCTTTCCGCCGGCGAGCACGCGGCCTCTGACGTGACGGTCGGGAACGTCGATCGTGACCGGTTTGGGCGAGATCCAGAGCTCGACGCTGTGCGGTGCGGCAGTGCGATCGCGAATCACGCTCACGCTGTACAGGCCCGGCTCCCACAGCTCACCGGTGAAACGGCCGTCATCACCGGTCTCGACATCGGTGCGCCAACGCAGCTCGTCGTGGGTGAGTGCGATGGCGGCGCCGGCGAGCGGTTCGCCCGCCAGCGTGGCGCGCAGCATGGTTTTCGATCGCGGGATGGAGAGGCGGAGCGTACTGCCATCCGTGCCGAGGTTCGCCTTCGCGCTGAGACGCTGCAGCGGCCGCGGTCCGCTCGCCAGGACGACGTACAGACCTTCCGTGAGATCCGGGAAGCTGACAGTCGACTTGTGGCCTGTCAGCGTTTTCGTCGCCGACCACTGGGGAGGTTTCCCGTCTTCGCGCGTGGCGACGGCTACCTGAATCGGCCCGGTGAAGCCGTTGCGATTCACCTCTACCTTCAGCGTGGCGGCGGAAGCGGCGAAATTGATCAGGACGAACGCTGATGATACGAAGAACGTACGCATGTTCATGACCTCCGGAAAGGGGCGATCTTTCCCGCGGTCGTGATGGCGAAATTGAGTTACTTCAGCTCGATTGCCTGGGGCGTCGCGGTCTGGACTTCGGTCACCTGGACCGGAGCCGTGGCGGTGACGGAGTCCAGCGAAGGACGGCTGATCTCGATCGAGGCGACTTTCCACTCGGTCAGGACCGTCGTTTGAGCGCGGCTGGTGATGCAGAACTCGAAGGTCGTGTAGCAGTTGCCGAGAGCGTCGTACCGGCAGCGCTCGTAACTCCACTCGCCGACCTCGCACTCGTTCCAGTAGTTACAATCCGCGCACTGGGGCGCTGCAAACGACGGGACGGCGGCCAGCAGCAACAGCGTACAGAGCAGGATGACTCTGAGTTTCATCGTCTTCTCCTTGATGCGGGAAAGATCGCCTGAAGGCATTCTGCATCAAGGTGTGGAAGGAAAGAAAGATGTGAATCTGCTCGAGGCCGCCTCACTCCTTCTCGATCGTGATGTTGCCGTTGGCGTTGACGAGGTCGAGTTTGCAGCCGCCTTTGCCGATGGTGCCGATGAGCGTTCCTTCGGTGACGCCCGTGGTGAGGATGGGGATGTCGGTGTTGACTCGGCCGAAGGAGGTGCGGGCGTTGACGGCGTAGCCCACGCCGTCGGGCAGGGACACTTTGATCGAGCTGAAGTTCGTGCGGAGGGAGACTGGGTGGCAGGTGTTGGCGCGCAGGCCGGTGACGGAGATCGCGCCATTGGAGTTGGCGATGTCGACCGCGCCGCCGGCGCCATCGATGAAGACCGAGCCGAACGAGGCCCGGACCTTTGCCGCGCCGCCGAGGTCGTTGAGGGTGACGCTGCCGTTGCTGCTCTTGACGTCGGCGCTGCCGCGCACGCGCTCGGCGCGGACGGAGCCGAATCGCGTTTCCGCGGTCAGTGCGCCGGCGATGTCGTTCACTTTGATGTTGCCGTTGTTGCTCGTCACTTTCGCCCAGCCGCCGATGTTGCTCAGCGTAACGCCGCCGAATCCCGTGTCGACCGTGGCGTTGCCTTTGATCCCCTCGGCTTCGACTTTCGAGTTGGACCCGTCCACGGTGAGGTTTCCGGAGACCGTCTTCACGTTCACGTTGCCGAACGAGTTTTTCACCGTGGCCGATCCGGTCACGTTCGACAGCTCGACGCGCGAGTTGCTCGTGGTGATGTTCGCCGAGTCGCCGATCGTCGAGGCGGTGATGCTGCCGAATGCGTTGGTGGCATCGAGCATCCCGCCGATGTCCAGCGCTTCGATGGAACCGTTCGAGTTCGAGATCTTCACGGCGCGCTGCACGTCGGTCACGCTGACCGAGCCGAAGCGGTTGCTGGCCGTGACCGTGCCGTCGACCTTGCGCACGCTGATGGAGCCGTTCGTGTTGGAGAGGGTGAGATCGCCGCGATTGTCGGTCGCTTCGATCGAGCCGAAGGAGTTGCTGAGCGTATGCGCGCCGCGGCCATCCGCGAAGGCGATCGAGCCCTGCTTGTTTTCGATCGTGCTGCCGGCCTGCAGACCGCGCACGTCGGTTCCGCCGAACTTGTTCTTTGCCGTCACCGGCGCGTTGGCCGGCAGCGTCACCGTCATGTCGACGGAGTAGGAGAGGTGTCCGCGATGGCGGCGGATCTCCGGGAGCTCGGTGCGGATCGTGACGCCCTCCGCTCCTTCGGCGACGACGATCCTGATCTGCTTGCCGATGTCTGCGTCGGAGGAACGGATCGTAGCGCGCACCTGGACCTGATTTCCGCTGTGCGTGCGAATCTCGAGATCGCCGAAGCCGTGGTCGATCGAAACACGACCGCCGCTGAACGTGAAGTTTTTGGCGTACTTGAGCTCGAAGCGCGAGTCGTCGTCATCCGCCCGGAGAGGCAGGGCGAGTGTGAAGAGCAGCGCGAAGATGAGAGGCTTAAGGGTTCGTGACATCGTTGTCCTCCCGCAGCACGTCCGTCAGCGTTTGCTGCTTGTCCGTGTACATGGCCAGCAGTTGTTTGCGGAGGTGCGCGTTCTGTCGGTTCTGGTCGATGTTGGCCTGGCACTCGGCGATGGCTTCATCGAGCAGCATCAATTTTTCTTTGTACGAGACCATCAGCGGCGTCTGCGCGTCATCGAGCTTTTGTTCGGCGACACGCTCGAGCTGTTCGATGGCCTGAACGTGAGACTGTTCGGCGCGCGCCACTTCATCCATCGCCGTGAGGCGGAGGATGTCGCGGTCGAAGGCGGCGTCGTGATTCTGAACGCGTAAGGCGTAGAAGACCGTGCCGCCGAGGCCCACCGTCAGGAGCAGGCCGGCCGCGATCTGCAACAGCCACTTCGAGCGCGGTGGCCGCTGACGCTGCTCGTTCTGCAAAGCGCGCTCGATGCGCGGCCAGAGTTGATCGCTCTGCCATGTCTCGCGCATCGAGTGTGCGGTCTCCTCGATCTCGTTCCACGCGGCCAGTTTCTCCGCGCACTCCGCGCAGGTGTGCGCGTGCGCCGCGGCGGTTTCCATGGCCAGAGGCGAGGCGTCGAAGAGAAGATCGTCGAGTTGATTGCAGGTGATCGTGGTCATGGGTTTTTCCTGGTTTTGTCGAGT
>JALYJW010000103.1:9494-21241 GCA_030775085.1 Acidobacteriota bacterium
GTCGCAAAGTCTCAAAGTCGCAAAGTCTCAAAGGCTCTGCCTGCGACGTTCTTTGAGACTTTGAGACTTTGAGACTTTGCGACTCCCCGGTCATGGGGCTCTCCACTTCTGCTGCAGCTCTTTCTTCGTGGCGAAGAGAATCCACTTCGAGTTGCCTTCGCTGATGCCGAGGATCGCGGCGATCTCGGCGTGACTGAGTCCTTCGATCTCGAACAGCGTGAAGACGGCGCGGCGCTGTTCGGGGAGCTCGTCGAGCATCCTGCGCAGGGCCATGCGTTTGGTGTCGTCGACGTTCGGCGCGGTGCGCACGGCCGTCTCCGTCGCATCGTCGAGGTTCGTCTCTTCGACGCGCCGTTTGCGACGGCGCAGCGCGTCGTAGCAAGTGTTGACGAGGATGCGATACGCCCACGTCGAGAACGACGCTTCGCCGGTGAAAGTCGTAGCGGCGCGATGAATTTTGAGGAAGGTCTCCTGCACCGCATCCTCGGCATCCGACGCATTGCCGAGGTGATTCCAGGCCACGCTCTTCATCCGCTCGCCGAAACGCCGGTAGATCTCCTCGAAGACCGTCGTGTCACCCGCCGCGCAACCCTTCGCCAGTCGCCGATCCTCGAGGGAGGCGATGCCCGCAACGGCCGGAAGCGCGTGGTCGGGAAGCGTACTGGTCATGACGGCCTGGAGCATGGTTCTGCTGGCATAGACGTAGTGACAGAGGAAACGTTAGAAGGCAGAGGGCTCTGCCCTCTAGAGTTCATCAATCGACTTCGGCCAGTCGCCGTGCAACAGGCGTGAGAGTGCGCGATCGGCGAGGAGGCGTCCGCCGGTCTGGCAGCGGGCGCAGTAGTTGGTCTCGTTGTCGGCGTAGACGATGTGCTGGACCGGCGTTCCGCAGACGGGGCAGGGCTGCTTGTATTTTCCGTGGACGGCCATCTCGGGACGGAACGCGGTGACTTTTAGCGGAAAGCCGCTGCCGGTTTCGGCGCGCAGGCGCTCGATCCATTCCACGAGTACCGCGCGCATCGCGACGTAGAGTCGCTCGATCTCTTCGGCGGAAAGGTTCGTGGACATCTGCACTGGCGAGAGGCGCGCGCGATGGAGGATCTCGTCGGAGTAGGCGTTGCCGATGCCGCTGAACGTGCGCGGATCGGTGAGCGTGCGCTTGAGGGTGTGGCGCTCGCGTGTGAATGCCTCGGCGAACTGTTCGAGAGAAATCTCCAGCGGTTCGAGGCCGCCGCGATCGTGCATGCGCAACGCCTCTTCGCCGCGGACGATGTGGATCGACGCGCGCCGTTTCGAGCCTGCTTCGGTGAGGATGAGCGTGCCGTTGTCGAAGTCGAGTGCAGCAAGGCCGATCTTGCCCGGAACCTTCGCGCCGCTCGGCAGCCACTTGAAGCGGCCTGCGATCATGAGATGAATGACGAGGAAGAGCTCGCCTTCGAACGCGAACACGATTCGCTTGCCGAGGCGCCGCAGTGCAGTGACCGTTTTCCCGGCGAGATCGGCAGGAGCGGGCTCGACCGTGCGCAGCACGAATGGGTTGGCGAGCCGGACTTTTTCCAGCGTATGGCCGAGCACGCGGGCCTCCAGCGCCTCCAGATAAATGGCCACGTCGGGAAGTTCAGGCATGATCCATCTATTATCGGACGCGTGCGTACATTTCGAATCTTGTTCGCGGGGTGGATCCTCGGCGGCGCGCTCATTGTTTTGCTGAGCGTGCTGCAGCCTCGGGCGAAGGCGGTGTCCGCCGCGGATGCCACTCCGCCGCCGTCGCGCACGTCCGTGTCGCGTACCGTCGCGCGGGAGTCCCCGCAATTTCCGAACAGCATCGCCATCCCGGTTCCCATCGCCATCACGCCGATTCAGGGCGGCGTGCTCGTGCCGGTGGCCGGAATCGCTCCGAGCGATCTGAATGACAACTACATGCAGGCGCGCGGTGGCGGCACGCGTACCCACGGCGCGATCGACATCATGGCGCCGCGCAACACGCCGGTGCTGGCCGCTGTCGACGGCACGATCAAGAAGCTCTTCACCAGCGCGGGCGGAGGTCTCACGATCTACCAGTTCGATCAGCGGGAGGAACTCGTCTATTACTACGCGCACCTCGACCGCTACGCCCCGACCGTGCGCGAAGGGCAGTTCGTGAAGCAGGGAAGCGTGATCGGTTTCGTCGGCACCACCGGAAACGCCGCTCCCGACGCCCCGCACCTCCACTTCGCCATCGAAGTCCTTCCGCCGACGAAAGAATGGTGGAAGGGGACGCCGACCAATCCGTATCCGATCTTAGTAGGTAGTGCGCAGTAGGCAGTCGGCAGGAGCGCCCGCAAACCATAGAATGGCGCGCTGGATATGACGATTGAAACGGTGCCGCGGCCCGAGGCGGCCGAGCGTGCTGCCATCCCGCTCCTCAATGCCGCAGAAGTCATGCGTGCCGCCGAAGAAGCGTTGACCCGTGCGCGGGAGCTCCTTTCTCGGATCGAATCGCTTCCAATCGAAGAGTCAGACGTCGAGCGCGTGCTGGACGTTTGGGATGACACCGGCACCATCCTCGAGAACAGCTTCGGCGTGATCTCGCTACTGAATAGCGTCCATCCCGACAAGGCAGTGCGCGATGCGTGCGACGGCGCGCTCGTGCAGGAATCGATCTTCCTCACCGAGGTCTTTCAGAACGAAGACTTCTACGCGCGCGTGATGCGCGTGCGGCCGGATTCCATCGCCGCGCGCGAGATGCACAAGCACCTCCTCGAAGCGTTCGAAGACAGTGGCGTCTCGCTCGCGCCGGAAAAACGTACGCGCTTCAAGGAAATCTCCGAGCGGCTCACCGAGCTCGGTCAGGAGTTCGCGCGGAACATCCGCGAGAACGACACGCACCTGCGCTTCACACCCGAGGAATGCCGCGGCCTGCCGCAATCGTGGCTCGACCGCATTCCGCGCGACGAAGAAGGCCACTACATCGTCGGGTTCGATTATCCGGACTACGTGCCGTTCCTCATGAACGCGCACGACGAGCAGGCCCGGCGCCGCTACTGGATGGCCAACACGTTGCGGGGCACACCGCGCAATCTCGACGTGATGGACGAGATCGTGACGTTGCGCAAAGAGATCGCCGATCTCTACGAAGTGCCGAGCTACGCGCACTACGTCACGAAGCGGCGCATGGTCGAGAATCCCGAAACCGTCGCACGCTTCCTCGATGACGTCCGCAACGTCGTCACCGAGGCCGAGGTCCGCGATCTGGCCGAGCTCGCGGAGATGAAAGCGGAGCTGACCGGACTGCCCATCGAACGAACCAACATCGAGCGATGGGATGTTTCGTATTACCGCGAGCGCATTCGCGAGCGGCGCTACGCCATCGATCAGGAAGAGCTGCGCAAATACTTCCCCACGCCGCCGACGGTTCGATGGATGCTCGACATCAGCGAGCGCCTCTACGGCATTCGCTTCGAGCAGCGCGGTGTGCCGGTGTGGCATGACGACGTGCTCTATCTCGACGTCACGGAGTCAGCAACCGGATCATTGATCGGCGGGATCTATCTCGATCTCTATCCGCGCGACGGCAAGTACAAGCACGCCGCCGCCTGGCCGGTGCGTGGCGTCAGCCGCCGCACGGGCCGTAAGCCGGTCAGCGTGCTGGTGACGAATTTCAATCGCGAGGGACTGACGCACGACGAGTTGGAGACGCTGCTGCACGAGTTCGGACACGTGCTGCACGGCGTGCTCTCCGATACGCACTACATCGCCCACGCCGGCACCAGCGTGCAGCGCGATTTCGTCGAAGCGCCTTCGCAAATGTACGAGGAGTGGGCCAGCCGGATGGAGAGTCTCTCCCTCCTCGCCAATCACTGCAGCGAATGTCCCTCGGTCGACGAATCACTCGTGGAGCGATTGAACCAGGCGAAGAAATACGGCTCCGGCATCGATTGGGGACGGCAGCTCCTCTACGCTTCGTTCGACATGGCTCTATCCAGCGAGCAGCCCAGAGGCTCGCTCGAGACGTGGGCGCAGATGGAAGGCGCCACGCCGATGGGTCACGTCGAGGGTACGCAGTTCCCCGGCACCTTCGAGCACATCGCCTCGGGATACGCCGCCGGCTACTACGGCTACATGTGGGCCAAAGTCATCGCCCTCGACCTCGTCTCCGCATTCGGCGCCGATCTCATGAACGGCGAAACCGGCCGCCGCTTCCGCGAGATCATCCTCAGCCGCGGCAGCGAAGAGCCGGCCCGCGATCTCGTGGAACGCTTCCTGGGACGGCCAGTCGCCAGCGATGCGTTCTTCAGGCACATTCAGGGGGAGTGAGTTGAGCGTCAGATCGCTGCGAGCCGCTCGATCGTATCCGGATATCGCTTGACGAGATTGATCAGCAGAGCGGCTTGCGCATTCGGCCTGGCACGCCCCTGCTCCCAGTTTTCGAGCGTGCGAACATTTGTCCGCAGATACACGGCGAACAGAGCCCGCGAGAGCTCGAGGCTTTCACGCAGGTGGATCAGTTCTTTTGGCGTGACCATTGGTGCCGGTCTGTACTCGAGCGCGTGCGTGCGCAAGGTCCGCTTGCCGCGCCGCGCCTCTTCGAGCGCGGCTACGCCTTCGCTCAACTCGCTGAACAGATCGCGCCGGGCGGCGCGTTTTGGTGTTGCCTTGACTTTCGTCTTCATGTGACGCCTTTTGGTTGGCGAGGATACGCAAGTTGCGTAGAATCGCAACGGACGCGCTGGAGAATAGTAAAGCACACTTGACAATACGTCGACTGGGGCCTACCTTATGTCAAGTTCACTTGACTAAGGAGGCTCTCATGACACTCAGCTGCTCCACTCTGTTCACCCCGCGCGATCTCAGAAACTACACGCAGTTCACCTGGTGGATGACCGCGGGCATGCTGGTCTTTGCCGCGGCCACGATTCTCATCGACGGAAAGTGGATTCCTGACTCGGCCGGTTGGGCGCTCACCGTCACAGCCATAGTGCTGATGGTCTTTACGGTCCGAGCGTATATCCACTTCCTGCGCAACGCGGACGAGTTGTTGCGCAAGGTTCATCTCGAGGCGCTGGCCATGGCGTTCGGTGCCGGCGTCGTGGCGATGATGGGTTATCGCCTGTGCGAGCGGCTCGGCGCGCCGAAGCTCGACATCAACGATCCGTTTCTGGTGATGCTGTTGGTGTGGGTCGGCGGCCAGTACCTCGGTGCGCGGCGTTACGCGATCGCGGAGGAGCAGTGACGAACCGTCTGCGCGTCCTGCGCGCCGAAAAACGCTGGTCGCAGGCCGATCTCGCCGAGCACCTCGGCGTATCGCGACAGACCGTCAACGCCATCGAGACTGGCAAGTACGATCCCAGCCTTCCGCTGGCGTTCTCCATCGCGCATCTGTTCGAGATGAAGATCGAAGATGTGTTCTCGCCGAATGGAGCGCAGTGATCAGTGGATGCTGGCAGGTTGCCCCGGTCGGGGCAGCGAGAGGGTAGCCGGTGGCAAGCGAGGAACGAGCGCGGCCACCGGACACCTGTGTTTCGGTTCTCCGCCCCGGCAGGGCGGCAGAGCGCCCCGCAATCTCGCTTCCTTGGCAATGTCTGCCACCCCTGCCGGGGTGGTGCATGAAACGGCTCGGATCCGGTGGCGTCGCGAAAAACCGCTCCGCCACCGGCTACCCTCGCGCTGCCCCTACCGGGGCAAAATCTCTCGCGTCATCCATTCGTCCAGCAACGCTGCATTAAGCGGCGCGCAATTCAGAGCCACGTGCGGATGGTCACGCTCGCCATGTGAAGCGTTCTCTACAATACATCCCTGCCATGAGCGAGCGCAGAGAATCGGTCGAGCAGCTGAATGTCGTTTTGATGGTGGTGTCGTGTCTGGCGGCGTTCGCGGCTCCGTTTCAACTCTTTCTGTTCGTGTATGCGGTGCTCGGGCCGTTGCATTACCTCACCGAGATTTCCTGGCTGCACGATCGCGATTACTTTGCGCCGCGACGGCCGGCGCGCCGGTGGTGGCTGGCGCTGGTGGGTGTGGCCATGGCTGTGCTGATGTATGGGTATGTCTCGAATGATTTGTTGCAGCGGCCGGTCTCGCCGGCGTTCGAGATCGGGCTGACGTATCTGGTCTTCTTCACGGCGCCACTGCTGCTGTGGGTCCGGCATCCGGTGAACGCGGGCGTTCTGGTGATCATGGTCGGGGCGGGTTTGTTGTTGTTCAGCAGTGCGCGCGTTTACGCGCTGCTGGCCTACTTCATCATCACCATCGTCCACGTGCTGATTTTCACGGCCGCATTCGTTCTGCAGGGAGCCATCAAAAGCCGCAGCAAGTGGGCGTTGGTCTCGCTGGGTGTGTTTGCGGCGTGCATCGCGTCCGCGCTCGTCATTGATGTACGGCCGTTCGTGGTTGCTTCGGCGGAGGTGCGTCGCGTTTACTCGTTCTTCGAGTCGCTCAACGCGCAGTTGATGGCGTTGTTCGGATCGGCCGGCGCGGGAGTGTACGACTCACCAGGCGGCATCGCGGTGATGCGCCTCATCGCGTTCGCGTACACGTATCACTACCTGAACTGGTTCTCGAAGACGTCGATCATCAAATGGCATGAGGTTCCGAAGCGGAGGCTCGTGGCGATCGTCGCCGCATGGGTTGGCTCGGTCGCGGTGTACGTGTACGACTACACGCTGGGGCTTTCACTCTTGTACATGGTGAGCCTGCTGCACGTGCTCCTGGAGTTCCCGCTGAATCACAGATCATTCGCCGGGATCGCCGAAGGATTGTGGGATATAGCGCGAGGCAGGGCGCGAGGCAGGGTGCCGATGCCCGCGACTACTGAATCACTACCTCCGCCCGCCCCGTCGCGATCACGTGGATCGAGATCGCTTGCTCGAGCGCGGTGACGTTGGCGGGCTCGATGGCGTCGGCGCGGCCGCGCAGTTGAACGCCTGCGCCGAGCTGGCGGGTGAGGCCGCGCGTGACTTCCTCGCGCAGGCCGGCGAAGCGCGCGGCCAGGTCGAAGCGGGCCGATTCGCGCAGGCGCTGGCGGATCGAGAGATGCACGGCGCGCTCGGCGATGCGGCTGAAGAAACCGCGGCGTCTCGGTTCGAGCGAGTAGTCGAGATCGGGGACGATGACGCTGGTCGTGGCGGGATCGAAGCGCGGGGTGCCTTCGAGAAAGACGAGGCCGCGATAGTTGCGTAGCGCGCCGCCGCGATAGTCGATTCGCGCTTCCATCAAGACGCGGCCATTCGGTGCCGGTGCGAGGCGGATCGATTCGACCGTGAGCGGGCGGCCATTCACTTTGTACGTCTTCCCGGCGTAGTCGCGCGTGGCCAGGCGGCTCGCTTCTTCGTAGGAAATCTCGAGATCGAACGGCACGCGCACGATCGGCGGCTGCGATCCGGCGGCTCCGGTTTTCAGCGCCGGAAGCGGCCGCTGTTTGACGACCGGTTTCTCGCCGACGATCACACGCGTCTGCGCGCGCAGCAGGAGAGTGCTCGTCACGATGAAGCCCTTGCCGCTGATCGGCGTGAGCGCGACGTCGTTCGGCTCGAGCACGAGCCACGTGCGCGGCGCGAGCTCCACCGGCGCCTGCAACGCCGCCCATATCTGTTCCGCGCGCGGCCGGATGTCGGTCAGCGCGGGTGTGTTGCGATCGATGATCCGCGCCGTCTCCCGCAGTTGATCCTCGATGACGGGCGCGACGAAGCGGCGCGTGATGTCGATGCCGAGCCATGTGACCTGACAGCGCTTTGCGTAGTGCACGGGCAGCGGCCGGGTGGTCGAGCGCAAACGCCAGGCCGGGTCCCACTCCAGTTTCGATTGCAGGCGGACGTCGGCTACGCGCCGCGCCTGGCCGAACCCGCACGAGATGCAGGGGAATCGCCCGCGGCATGCTTCCAGCGCGTACTTCATCGTCGTCGAAGAGTGCAGGCCGGCGCCGACCATCTGCAATTGGATCGGCGCGCGCGCCACTTCATAGCGAACGTCGATGCCGCGTTCGCGGACTTTGTCGGCGAAGCCTTTCGGCACGCGGGCCTCGATCTGCGGCCCGAGGGGTGCCAGGCTGGCTCGGATGGGGACGACGATCGTGGAAGGCTCGGGCCCCTGCCCCAGTGTCGTGTGAAGCGGACAGACGCATGTAACAATGAGAAGGAAAGGGAACAACGCGCGGCCGTAGCGCGCTCTACACGCTGCCATCATGTCCGACACCACCACCCGCGGCATTCGCATCGAAGTCGATAGCGAGTATCTCCCCGATCACAGCAACCGCGAAACGTTCACGTTCGCGTATCACGTCCGCATCTCCAACGTCGGCGAGGAAACAGCGCAGCTCGTCAGCAGGGAGTGGATCATCACCGACGGAGACGGCAACGTAGAGCGCGTGGAAGGGCCGGGCGTGGTCGGCGAGTTCCCGAAGCTCGATCCGGGCGAGGCCTTCGAGTACACGAGCTTCTGTCCGCTGCCGACGGCGATGGGTACGATGCATGGCAGTTACACGATGCGCACGAGTGGCGGCGAGCGGTTCGATGCCGCGATTACCGCGTTCACGCTGGCCGTTCCGGGAGTGGTCAACTGAGAAAGGGTGCGTTCCTTCCGACGTTTTTCGTCGTCCTCGGCGTGATGTTCGCCGCCGCGGTTTGGCTGCGCCTGCGTTCTCTCGAAACCGCGCACGACGTCGTGCAGACTGCTTCGGCTGCCAATGGCGTCGCCACTGCTCTCGAGGATTCGTCGACGCCGGGTTCTACCTCCTCGGAGGAGTACACGATCGTTGCCGCTGATTCGAAGCGGCAACACGAAACCTCCGCGCAACGGAGCGCGCGTGAGAGACGATACGAAGAGCTCCTGCGCGCTGCGCCGCCGCCCGGTCCGTCGTCGGGTGCAGCGAAGCCTGCCGAACCTGCGTCGCTGCTCAATCGGATGGTGTCGCCGGTCGCAAACGCACTCGGCATCAACCGCCCGAAGCCGCAACCGCAGGCGCCGCCACCAGGCGGAGCGCGTCCATCGCCGCGCGCCGCGAATGAAGAGAGGGCGCCCAAAACCACGACAGCGGATGAGTCGCGCGAGCCGCAGGCAGAAGACGATCCCGAGACCGATCTCCTCCCGCCGCAACTCCTGACCGCGGAGTTCGTTCCGTCGCAGGTGAAGGATGGCGAAGAGACTGTGTTCGCTGTGATGGTCAACGACAACCTCTCGGGTGTGCGCAGCGTGTCGGGCGTGATCGCCAGTCCGAGCGGATCGCTGCAGGGCTTCGCATGCACGCGCGAGGGTGAGTCGAACCGGTACGTGGCCAGAATCACCGTCCCGAAAGACGCACCCGAGGGGACGTGGCAGGTCAGATACATGACCCTGAGCGACAACGCCAGCAACACCGTCAATCTCAATCAGGCGCAGGGCTCATTGCCGCAGTCCGCAAGCTTTCGCGTCGTCTCGGACGCGCCCGACTCCTCAGGCCCTCAACTCGTTCGCGTATGGGTCGATCGAGAGGCCATGCGTGCGGGAGACAAGAACACCGTCTTCGTGCAGGCCGAGGACGAAAAGTCCGGCGTCTCGCTCGTCAGCGGTGTATTCGTCAGTCCGGCCAAAGCCGCGCGCATCGGATTCGGCTGCCGCGCCGGGGCGAACGGCACGTGGGAGTGTCCGCTGTCGCCGCCATCCTGTCTCGACTGTGGCAACTGGATGCTGGAGCAGATTCAACTACAGGACAAGGCCAACAACATGACCACGTTCCGCGGCGACAACCAGCAGGTGCGCAGCGTGGCGCTGAATATCAGCAGCGATCAATGCGACGCCTCGGCGCCGCAGGTCACGATGCTCACGCTCGATCCCACGGTCGTGTCGAACGCGCAGGTCACCGTGATCACCGTGCAGGCCACGATGATCGACGAGGGGCCGTGCGGATCCGCCAGTCTCAGCGCGCAGGCCATTCCGCCCGGCGGAGTGGGCGGACAGCGGAGGCCGGTGACGTTCATGCCCTCGACCGACGGACAGACATTCGTCGGACGATTGGAGATCCAGCAGTTCGCCGCGAAGGGTCTGTGGACCATCGCCTGGGTCCAGGCACTCGACAAAGGCCTGAATCTGCGGGCGTACACGACGAACGATCCCGTCGTGGCGAGGGCGACGTTCCGGGTGGAGTGATTTGGGAGCTGCTGAAAATTTTTTGTGGAGAGACCGGGTTGTCGAAAGCTCGGTCGTGACGCCGCTCAAAAATTCGAGTACGATGCACGCCCCAACCGTTCTCAGGACCCGAGAACCAATCACTGAAAGGTAACGCACACCCCCATGATTCAGACGAGAGAGAACGCCGAGGCTACGTCCTTTGCCGAGGCGATGGAGAACCTGGACCTCAAAACGCCGGAGCAGGGCGAACTGCTGCGCGGCACCATCGTCTCGATTTCGGGCGACGATGCCTATATTTCCTACGGCGGACCGTCCGAAGCCGTGATGGATACCGCGGAGCTCGAGGGTCTCGAGATCGGTGACCACGTCGAAGCAACCGTGGTCAAGACCGGCGGGGAAATGCGCGTTTCGCGCAAGCTGATCAAAGGCAAAGCATCGCTCGATCAACTCCGCACCGCGTACGAGAATCGGCTTCCCGTGGAAGGGAAGGTCACCGGCCGCAACAAAGGCGGCTTCGAGGTGAGCATCGCCGGCCTCCGCGCGTTCTGCCCGCTGTCGCAGATCGCACTCGGCAAGATCGAGAATCCGGACACGTTCGTGAACCAGACCATCGAGTTCCGCGTGACCGAGCTCTCCGATGACGGCCGCCGCGTCGTGGTGTCTCGCGCCGCGCTGATGAAGGAAGCGGCCGCCGAAAAGGCAGCCGAAACGCGCGGACGCATCCAGCCGGGTGCCGAGCTCACGGGCCGCATCAAGACGCTGACGCCCTTCGGCGCCTTCGTCGACCTCGGCGGGATCGACGGTCTTCTGCACGTCTCCGAGATGAGCCGCCGCCGCGTGACCGATCCCAAGGATCTCGTCCAGATCGGTCAGGAAGTGAATGTCAAAGTCATCAAGATCGAGAACGACGGCAAGCGCATTTCGCTCTCGATGAAAGATCAGGAGCCGGATCCCTGGTCCGATGTCGCCGACCGCTACACCCCGGGCACGCAGTTCGCCGGCCGCATCGTCCGCTCCACCGACTTCGGCTACTTCGTCGAAGTGGAGCCTGGCGTCGACGGTCTCGTCCACGTCTCGCAGCTCCCGCACGGCATCAAGGCGGGCGACGCGGAAGTGGCCATCGGGACGAGCGTGCAGGGTTGGGTGCGTGAAGTCGATCAGTCGAAGAAGCGCCTTTCGCTCTCGCTCCGCGCCGTTGCCGTTGATGATCCGTGGGAGACCGCCACACAGCGCTACTCGGCCGGCAAGGTCGTAGAAGGTACCGTCGATCACGGCGCCGCCCCCGGCATCTTCGTCGAGCTCGAGCCGGGCCTCACCGGTCTCATCCCGAACTCCGAGATCAACGCCCCCGCCGGAAGCGATCCGGCTTCGCTTCACCCCGCCGGCGAGAAGCTGCTGGTGCGCATCATGAGCATCGACCCGCAGCGCAAGCGCATCTCGCTCAGCCACGAAGCAGCCAAGGCCGCGGCCGAGCGCGAGGAGTACACGAAGTTCATGGACGAGCGCAACGACGAAGCGTCGAGCGAGTCCGCCATGGCCCTCGCGTTCCGCAAAGCGCTGGAGTCGAAGAAAAAGTAGTCGTCAGCATCACGAAGAGTTCTCGGAGCCTCAGCGATGAGGCTCCTTTTTTTTGATTTAGCGCGAGAGCCGCCCCTCACCCTAACCCTCTC
>JALYJW010000104.1 GCA_030775085.1 Acidobacteriota bacterium
GTCCACTACGTCCACAACGTCCACCAAGTCCACGTCCACAGCCCCATTCATCGCGCTGACACCAGATTCACGAATGCCTTGATCGCGCCCGGCACGCCGGCGGGCAACTGCCGCCACCACGCCAGTCCCGTGTAGATGAAGGCGCCTTTGCCGTGCTTCGCGTAGAGCTGTGCGCCGGTTTTCTCTGGCTCACCGGGATCGTTCATGCCGAAGAGCGGCGTGTACTTCGCGTCCCATTCGGTCGTGAAGTAGAGGCCGCGCTCCTGCGTCCAGCCTTCGAAATCGGCGGCGGTGATTTTGTTGGGTACGTTGAGGACCAAGTGGCTCGGGTCGATGAAACGCACCGGCGCTTCTTCGACCGTGACGCGGTCGCGCGAGACTTTGAACGGGAAAGGACCCGGTGATGCCACGACCAGATCGCCGAGGCCGTTGGCGGTGTTGTACTGCACGACCATCGTGCCGCCGTTCTCGACGTACTGCATCAGCTTCCCGTGCGCGGCCTTGAGGCGCTTGCGCGTGTTGTAGGCGCGGATGCCGGTGACGATGGCGTCGTATCCGGCGAAATTGCCGGCATCGAGATCGGAGTCGTCGAGCAGCGTCACCTCGTAGCCGATCTGGTGCAGGATGTTGGGGACTTCATCGCCCGAGCCCATGACGTAGCCGATGCGCGTTCCGCGGCGTTTGATGTCGGCGCGCACCGCCTTGGCAGTCGCGGCGCGGAGGACGCGCTGCGCGGGGATGTGCGAATACTCGATGTCGGTGATGCTGTCGCCAATGCGCATGTCGCCGATTCTCACTTCGGCGCGGATGGTGGCCGTCGATTCGCCCGCCGGCGGGGTCACGCTGAACATCGCCGCTGCCTCGGCGCCTTTGCCGCTGAACGACACCGGCACCGACTGCGGCTCCGCCTTCCATCCCTGCGGCAGAACCAGCGAGACCGCGGCATCGAGCGGGGTGTCGCCGATGCCGAAGCTGCGCAGCGAGACGCTCACCGGCCGCGGCTTCGTGTCCGGAAACACGTAGACGTTCGAGTCGAGGTTCGCCGCGACCTGCGGAACGGCGTCGACCTCGCGGACCTGCCCGCCCAGCACCGGATCGGTCCAGCGAAAGACCGTGGGCACCGTGAAGATCAGCGTATTCATTTCGGCATCGTCGAGCGTGACGTTGATCGGAATCTCGATCGGATTGTCAGGCCGGCCGATGAGCTCCTGGTCGTTGACCGTGTAGAGGCCTTTCGACGAGGCCAGCGCCAGCCAGTACGGTTGCGTGCGGAACGAGGCGTCGGGAAGCTCGATCGTGATGTCGGTCTTGACCGGCTTGTTGTTTTCGAGCTTCGTGCCCGGCGCCTTGCTCGGGTTCGCGAACAGCGAAGCCACCATGGAAAGGCGGAACGGATAGTCTGAGCGATTGACGACCGTGACGCTGACCGGCAGCTTCTGGCCCGGCGTGATGGTCGACTCCGCGGCCGCCACGTCGATGGCGATTCCGGCTGCGTCGCCGATGGCGTCGACGAGCTCGCGACGCTTCTGCTCCAGCCACGGTTTTCGATGGAGCGACCACTCGGGATTGGCGCGCAACTGCTCGAGTGCCGCGTGTGCTTGCAAAAGCAGCGGTACCGAAGCCTGCGGATTTTTCGGATCGAAACTGTCCGCGGCGCGCTGCAGCAGATCGCCGACCTTCTCTCCGCCGGGATAACGCGCCCAGCGTCCGTCGACGCCTTCGTACGGATCCTTCTGCGCGGGCTCGCCGGCGCTGAGGTCGAAGTAGTTGAGGATCGAGCCGCGCCGCTCCGCCGATCCGAAGCCCTGGCTCTTGTGCTCGCTGCGACTCTCCGCGGCGATCTCGGTGTACGCGCGTCCGAGGAGCGGGTTGTATGTGCCGAGATCGATGCGCAACGAGTTTGCGAGCGCAGGATCATTCGGATCGACCGGACGGAACGAGAAGCGATTCCAGAAGATCCGCTTGGCCTGCCACGGAGAAACGTACTGGAGTTGTTCCGGAAACTTCGACGGGTCGGCCGCCGCCACGAATGCTTCCTCGGCGAGCATGGCTGAGGCGGTGTGATGCCCGTGGCCGCCGTCGCCGTTGGTCGGGAAACGCGTCACGATCACGTCCGGCTGAAACTTGCGGATCGCCCAGACCACATCGGCCAGCACCGCGTTCTTCCCCCAGACGGCCAGTGTCTCCTCGGGAGTCTTGGAGTAACCGAAGTCGATGGCCCGCGTGAACATCTGCTCCGCGCCATCGATGCGCCGCGCCGCCAGAAGCTCCTGCGTGCGGATCACGCCGAGCAGCGGCCCCTTCTCATCGCCGATCAGATTCTGACCGCCATCGCCGCGCGTCACGGAGAGATACGCCGTGCGATAGCCACGGTCATTGGCCGACCACGCCAACAGCGCCGTGTTCTCATCGTCCGGATGCGCCGCCACGTAAAGCGTGCCGCCGACGTTGGCCAGCCTGCGGAGCGCGACCTGAAGCTGAGCGGCATCCCGCGCGAACGCGCTGGCCGCCAGGGCAAGGGTGATCAGAGTGAAGAAGACACGGAACATGGCGCGGAGGATAGTCGCAGAGTCCGCGTACTTCCAAGTTGCAAAAGGACGCCGATGTGTTACGTCTCTGTGCCTGAGGGGGGCGAGATCGCACGCGACGCGAACGCGCTTCACGGTGGAAGACCCGAATCGTGGCGACCTGGTTGCGTCGGCATTTCCGCTTCCTTTCCTGAAGTACGCTTACGGACCGATTGAATGCCACCCATCATGTGCCGCTGGATCACACCCTCGGCCGCTACCGAGGAAAGAGAAGGTTCTAACCCACGACGCACCAGGGCGATCCGGAATGACCACCATCGCACCGCCCGGTACCTCCTCGGCCGCCCCGCAATGCGTGCGCGGCGCGGTACGGGGCTGCGTGACGGACGTAATAGGTTAGGCCGACCTATGGAAGCGAGGTGAGCCGGGCGCTGATGTTGCATAACCACGAAAATATGAGAGTTCTTCTGCCCACAGTGCTCCTCATGACGCTGCTGGCCTCGCCAGCCTCGGCAGCGCCGGTTTGGACCTTGACGAGCGAAAGGTGGACCGTACTATCTGTGCAAGGAGCGTACGGTGCACCCATGCCTGTATCGACCATCTCTGTTGCCATTTATTCATCGACGGCGAGTACACCCAAACCTCTTAATATCGCCGGATCATATCTCATCGCGAGCGATGATTTTGGACCCTTCCTCAACGCGGTCGCCGGCGGTGCAGTACAAAGTGTCGTCGGCAATTACTCGATGCAGCGACACATCTATTCGGGCGGAGAGTTAATGTCATTCTCCGGCCCTCTCGGGAAGCTCGGCATGGGTAGATCTAATCCGTCGAGCGCGACGGTAACATTTTTGCCCCGCGCCGGCGTGACCGTGATCTTCTCGCGATTGAAGCCACGAAGCGTATATTCGCCGCCACATCTATGGACGACGGCGACCGGACAGTTGCAGGTGCACTCTCTACCGATCGCTACTGACGCAGCCGAGTCGCTGGCGACGTTTGTCCAGGATGCAGATGACGTATTGGAGTACACGAATGCGCCGCCAGCGGACTATTGGATAGCTGGCACTTACACGCGAGCATTGGTTGATGACATAGTTGCTAATGCGAGGGAAGATGGCAGAACGACGATTCTGTATGTCGATGTGGAAAGATCAAAACGTAGGTTCTGCCCGATGTACCCGTTCTGCCGAAAGATACGACGATGAGTGGACTGCCTTTCGGACGAGTCGTTCGACCGTGCATCTTCAGTCTGCGGGCAGTTCATTTTGCTCGAGGTCGGCTTGCTAGTAGGAAACCTGTGAAAAGGTGACGAAGTGTCTTGGGTGCAAGAGAAAGCCGTCGATTTAGCTGCGAACAGTTCGACACAGTTGCTCACGTTGACGGTTGCGATTCTCGCGTTGTCGGCCGCCGCGAATGTGCTGAGTGTCTCGAAACCGTTCATTCGAGTCATCGTCGCCGCGTCTTGGTTGATATTTGTTGGATCATTTCTGTCTGGTACCCTATTTTTGCTGTCATTGACCGGCGCAATGGACTTGGCGCTCGCCCAAGATACGACCACAGGTCAACTTCAGCACCCGTCGTACGTCGTTGCGCTCGCGAATGGTAAATATGCCACGTTCACGCCGGACCCAATCCACGTATACAGGTCGGACGTATCGATTGACCAGTCCCGCTTTCGCCGAATTGATGAACCAACGATTTGGGAAGAGAACCTTCAACTCTTAATCGGCGTTCAGTCGCTCCTATTCGTAGTTGGGACCATCCTGACGTCCGCGGTGGTGCTGCGAGCACTCTTTGTTCGTCAAGAACCGCCCGGATCACCCTCGCCAGTATTTCGCGTAAGGACTCGAGCGCTTCTCCGAATTGCGACTTTGACACGTCGGCACCATCGGAGACCGCCGATCGTAGTACTTGCGCCGGAATGACCCAATCGCCGTCGCAGCTACGGCGAACCAACCCGTTTGGATGCCATCTCTCGCCATTCGGCGATGATGTCTCGTACCGCCTCACGTGTCTCACGACGTGGTACCCCTTTCTTCCGAAAGTCGCGCGCGAGCGCCTCACGCCACGCCACATCCCAAACTCCAGCGAAGTTGCGAAATGGTATTTCTACGAGAACCTTCGGGGCGTCGATGTTGTGTTTTAGACGATCACCCGGCCGCCCGGGCTGTATGTAGAGCAACTCGTTCTCAATAATCTGATCGACGATCACGCCTTGGGATACGATATCGAACTCTAAATAAATGCCACAATTCTGTGGCTGAATAAACTTGATCCCAAGGCACACGATCTTGTGACGCCACCGCGTCGGAAAACCGATCAGACTAGTTGAATCCCCGTTTCGAAAATGCCGGTGAGCACGTACCACGTCGTCAATGTCTGGACGGTTGGTCGTATCGAGTATTACCAGCGGAACCATACGTCCATCGGAGAGCGCTACTGTCCCGATCATGGCATCAGACACGATGGGCACGACTTGCGCCTCACGCGGAACGTTGAATTGAATCGATGCACGCTTCATGGCTCGCTTTCCGGAATTATAATCGGCCGAACATCGAAGCGATTTCCGCCCGCATCGACGAGTATGACGCGGTAGGTTTCCGCTCGAGCACCCTCGCGCAGTTGATCCGGCAGCAGAAAAGTCGCCCAACCCGAAACAGACTCTTTCGGTTGGAGAAGTCGAGGCAGCGCGAACGAAGCTTCATCGGCCGACGCACGGTGAGGGATGGCGAGTCGAAGGCCATGCGTCGCGCCTCTGGCGTATTCGATCTCCAAGAGTATCTCCACGATGGCGTTGGGCGCTTCGGCTCTGTTAGTTGCACGAACGTGGAACCTGTACATCCGATGATTGTCAGGGGTCGGGAGCCGCTCACCCTCGATCAGGTACAGATCTACGTTGGGCTTGCGGGCGTCCTCCTGTTGGATCGCGAGACGATACGACTTATCAGCAGATCGTGCGCTGCGCCACGCCCAGACGGCGGCAGCGACAGCAGCAAGCGCGGATGCGGCTTCGTAAAACTCCATGCTGGAATTGTATGGCTCCCCTGCTTGCGGCTAACACCGTCTGCATAACGAGGAGCGACGTGGGTCACTTGGATTGGGGTCAGGCCTTCTTCCCTCGATGCTGAACGCAAAGTGTTGATTTTGCGGCACATTGCGGCGGCTGCATCTCAGCTGATCTGCACACTGTCGCCCGAAAAGGAGGAACGAAGGCCTGAACCCACTAAGGCCCTCAGCACGAGCAGCGAGCGTGAACCTGAAACTCAACGGCCAGCCAGACCCTTCAACTCCCTCAGAAGCTCGCGGCCATCGGTATATTCACCGCGCCTGATTTCAGCAAGGGCCAGATCGAGCTCTTCCTGTTCAGCTTCACTCAAGCAGAAGTCGGACGTCTGCGATACCAGAACCGCAACCGCTGCTCCTTCCTCGAGCTCAGCGTCACCAACGTCGATCTTGCCGTCGGCTACTCGCGCCGTCATGACTTTCATGGCCGACATTCTATCGCGCGTCGTGCTCGGCTTCTCCCTCTGCCGAATGAGAAGACACTCAAAGGAGCGGCTCTCAAACGGAGTCCGATGTGTTACTTCTCTTTGGTTCTTCTCTTTGTCGGGTCATTTGGTTGGGGTCAGTTTGGTTGGGGTCAGGCCTTCTTTCTGCGATGCTGAACGTAATTTGTTGATTTTGCGGCACATGCGGCCGCTGCATGTCATACTTCAGATGATCAGCACACTGGCCGTCCGGAAAGGAGACGAAGGCCTGACCCCACCCAAGGCCCAAGTTTCAAAAGCGCCGATGTGTTACGTCGCTGTGCTTGAGAGGGATCGCCTTGCCTTGGAGTGTGGTGGCCGCGCTCACCCGCTCTCTGACGTCGCGACCGAAACGTTCCCATGCCTCGCTCGTCTCCAGCAGGAGGGATCTCGAGCATGAGGCGATCGTTGTTGATTTTTTGTCTGTTGGGCGCGGTGCGCGCCAGTGCCGCAACGATTGATGACGTGAAGGCAGCGGTGAACCGGCTCGAGGCTAAGCATCCGGTTCGTGCGACGTTGACGATCGACCAATCCGTGAAGTCCGCAGGGCGGTTTGCGAACGAAACGACCGCGCGACTGGCAACGGCGGAGTTGTCGCACGATGCCGCCGGCGTCTCGATCACCATTCCGCAAGCCCTACTCGACAAGGCGTCGAAGGAAGGGCGGGCGGCGGAAACCGATCGCAACGCGGCGGAGGATGCAATCGGATCGATCCGTTCGCTGTCCGTGGTCGAGGCGTTGAATTTTCGCGATTCACTCCTCGCTCTTCTCCGCAACGCGACGGTCGTCGAGGAAAATCGCGTTGCATTCCGCGGTCGACCGGCCAGGCTTCTCGTGCTGAAGCTGAACGCCCAGCCCCGAAAGAAGAGCGGAACGATCCAGATCGGTACAGTCAAAACGGACGATCGGATGAGCCTCTGGATCGGCGACGACAACGTGCCGCTCGCCGCCGAGCGCGATGAAAAGACAACGGCCGGGTTCATGTTCATTCGAGGCTCATACTCGAGCCACACGAGCTACACGTTCACGCGTGCGAACGACCGTCTCGTCCTCGCGCGGACGGAGATCAGCGAAGGCGGTTCGGGCATGGGGCAGAAGGTCGAGAAGCGATCCGTGCATGCGCTGACCATTCGCTGATCGTTCATGCGCGAGTGATCGCGACGATGAGCTGGCGCGTTGAATCCCTTGCGCTGCGCACGAAAGGTCAGTGAAGTTCGGACGCCAATCGATCCTCGTTTCCTGCCGTATACTCGCTTGGTCTATGAAGACGTTGACTCGCATCACGGCAAACCCGCTCAGGATGGGCGGCCGTCCGTGCATCCGCGATCTTCGGGTTACGGTTGGGACGGTAGTCGGCTTGGTAGCCGCCGGCCACGCTCGCGAGGAGATTCTTCGGCTCTACCCGTACCTTGAAAATGACGACATTACCGAGGCTCTTGCATACGCCGCATGGCGAGCAGATGAGTTCGAAGTACCGCTTTCGTCAAGGTGAAGATACTCATCGACATGAATCTCAGCCCGGCGTGGGTCGAGTTCTTCGCTTCACGTCAGATTGAGAGCGTTCACTGGTCCGAGGTTGGCGATCCGAAAGCTCTTGATCCTGAAATCATGGCTTTCGCTGGAGAACAGCGGCTGGTTGTGTTCACGCACGATCTCGACTTTGGCAACATTCTCGCCGTGACCCATGCTCGAGGACCGAGCGTAATTCAGGCTCGAGTTGAAGATCCAGTTCCAGCGACCATTGGCGAGACCGTGGTGGCGGCGATCATGGAGAATGCGACACATCTCACACGCGGTGCGCTCATTACGCTGGATCCAGACAGATTGAGAGTCCGCATCCTGCCGATCGTCCCTGGTCTGAGAACGTAGCGCGCGGAATTTCTCTGCGATTGTGTACGACATTGCCATCATCGGAGCCGGGGCGGCGGGATTGACGGCGGCGATCTTTGCGCGGCGGACGGCGCCGGATGCGCGAATCGTTTTGCTCGACGGTGCGCCGAGGATCGGGGCGAAGATTCTGATCTCGGGCGGAGGGCGGTGCAATGTGACGCACGACGTCGTGACGCCGGACGATTTCAACGGCAATCGCAACGCCATCGCCAAGGTGTTGCGCACGTTCACCGTCGAGCAGACCATCGCATGGTTTGGGGAGATGGGTGTGACGATGAAGCGCGAGGAGACCGGGAAGTTGTTCCCGACGACGGATCGCGCGAGGACGGTGTTGGAGGCGCTGCTCGCGGCGTGCGATGGGGTGGAGATTCGGACCAACTCACGCGTGACTAGTTGTGAGTTTGGAGTGCGGTGGCCGCAGCCGCCGCTTTCGTATACCACGGAGGAGGGAGGCCACCACCCTCCCAAAGCGGCGGCTGCGGCCACCGCACTCCAAACTACGGCGGGTGAGCTTTTCGCGCGTCGCGTGATTCTCGCGACCGGTGGACGCAGCGTGCCGAAGACGGGGAGTGACGGCAGCGGCTACGCGCTGGCGCGGTCGCTGGGGCATACGGTGGGCGAAGTTTTTCCCGCGCTCGTGCCGCTAGTGCTGGAGGACGGGCATTGGATGACGAAGTTGAGCGGCACGAGTCTCGATGCGGAGCTGTCCGTCCGCGGCGCCGTCGATGCGGGGACAGGGCGCGTGCTGGTCCGACATCGAGGGTCGATGCTGTTCACGCACTTTGGGCTGAGCGGTCCGGTGGTGCTCGACATTTCGCGGCACTGGATTGCATCACACGGATCGTTGTTCGCGAACTTTCTGCCGGGGGAGACGTTCGAGTCGCTGGAGGCGGCGCTGGTGAAGGAGACGCGGCGCAATCCTCGCGCGACGGTTGCCAGCGTTCTGCGCGGACGCGTTCCGGAGCGGCTTCTGAATGCGATCGCGGGCGATCCGGTGCCGTTGGCGAAAATCGCGAAAGAGGAGCGACGCAGAATCGTGCGCGCGTTCGTCGAGGTCCCGATCCCGATCGTTCGCGACCGCGGTTTTGACTACGCCGAGGTCACGGCGGATGGGGTGCCGCTCGCGGAAGTGGAGCTCTCCACGATGGCGTCGCGTCGCTGCGACGGGCTCTACCTCTGTGGCGAGATCCTCGACGTGGACGGGCGCATCGGTGGTTACAACTTTCAGTGGGCTTGGGCCAGCGGGCGGCTGGCGGGGATGCATGCGGGAAGCGCCGGGCGCCCTTCCGCGTTTGAGGCTCCATGAAATTCATTCGCACCAGCCTCGTCCTCACTCTATTCGCGGCCCTGCCGCTCCTCGCGCAGATGCCCGCGACGGAGACGTTCACGGTCGACAAGAACCACTCGTCGGCCATGTTCAAAGTCCGTCACATGATGGCGAACGTCATCGGTCAGTTCCGCGACTTCAACGCCGACGTCAACATCGATCGCGAGAATCCTGCGAAGTCGTCGGTCGACTTCACCATCCAGGCCACGAGCATCGACACCGGCAATGCCAACCGCGACAACCATCTTCGCAGCGCCGACTTCTTCGACGTGGCCAAGTTCCCGACCATCACGTTCAAGAGCACGTCCGTCACGCCGAAGTCGAAGAACGACTTCACGGTCACCGGCGATCTGACCATGCACGGCGTCACCAAGAGCGTCACACTGCCCGTCACGTTCCTCGGGTTCGCGAAGACCGCGAAGGGTGAGAAGGCCGGTTTCGAGATCGAGACCACGCTGAACCGCAAGGATTACGAAGTGGTCTGGAACCGTAACCTCGACGAAGGCGGTCTCCTCCTCGGCGATGACGTGAAGATCACGATCAATCTCGAGATGGACAAGAAGATCGCGGCACCGGCGGTGCCCGCGGCGGCGAAGTAGCTTTTTGTGGACGTAGTGGACTGAGTGGACTTAGTGGACTGAGTGGACTTAGTGGACTGAGTGGACCAAGTCCACATCGTCCACTTCGTCCACCAAGTCCACATCGTCCACGCTACTTCTTCACGACCTCCAGCGCTTTTTCCGTCGCGTGCAGCAGCGCGGCGGCTCCTACCGGCGCTCCGCTGGCGTGTTTCATCCACTGATCCGGCGGGAGGCTGCCGTAGCGCGACATGCGCTCGAACTCGGCGCCGAGGTTGCCGGTCTTTTCGATCTGTTCCTCGATCTGGAATGCGATCAGGTGGCCGATCGGGTAGTTGGGCAGGTAGAGGAAGTTGTTGACCATGTGCGCGTAGACGCCGAGGAGCGTGACGTCTTTCTTGTTGAAGATCGGCGCGTAGTATTTGTTCCAGACGTCTTTCGAGATCTGCACGACGGCGTTCTTGAGCTGCTCCGGTGTGGCGTCCGGGTGGTCGTACATCCAGTGCCACATGGCCATGTCGACCAGGGCCACGCCTGCGATCTCGTAGGTGCCCCAGAAAGCGCTCAGCGTCTGCAGTCCGCGTGATTCCGGCGTGGGGCTGGAGAGGCCGAGGAGCTCGAGGTCTTTGGCCTGGAACACGAACGCCAGCGCCTCGGTGAAGGCGGTGTTGGGGACGCCCTGCAGCGAGTAGTGGTCGATGTTCTTCAGCGAGAAGACTTGCTCGACGTTGTGACCCATTTCGTGTACCGCGATGTTGAAGCCTTTGTAGTCCATCCCGTCTTTGCCGACGCGGGTGCGCAGGCGGGGATTGTCGCCGCGCCGGCCCGAGCCGAGGGCGTGACCGGAACCGCGCGCGGGATCGACCTCGATGTTGGCCGCGAGGTAGTCAGCGCGCTCTTTCGTGAAGCCGAGCTTCACGAGCAGATTGGCCATGTCGTTCTTGTAGGCCGCGGCGGTGGGATAGCGTTTGCGCGTGATGGCGTCGAGCTCGGCCTCGGTGTACGCGCCGCGCGGTCGGAAGCCGTTGTACCAGATGTCGAACGGCTCGAGCTTGCGACCGAGACGCTGCTCGATGAGCTTGGCGACGCGCGGTGCGAGCGGCGAGGAGACGACCTCCTCGAGCATGGCCTGCACGCGCGATTCGAGCATCTGCCGGCCTTCTTCAAAGGAGCGGCGGATGTGCGTCGGTGCCGTCGGCGAGTAGGGATCGACGAGCTTCGCGGCGCGATAGGTGGCCAGGATTTGCGCGTAGCGCGTGTTCGGCTCGGGCGCGTTGGTAACTTTCGCTGGAGCGGGACGACCTTCGCCCGCGTCTGCATCGTGGACCGCGGCGGGCTTCACTTCATTCGTGTACGGGTCCCAATCGACGTGTGAGTTGTCGACGACGACCTCGGGGATCGACTGATCGACGATCCGCTCCATGACGCGCTGGATCAAGCGCTGTTTGGGGAGGCGCGTCTTGACGTCCGCGGCGCTGTAGTTGGCTTTGATCTCGTCGCGCAGGTTCCAGTGCTCGAGCAGTCGCATCTTCGCGGGGAAGAGTCGCGCGCCTTTCGCGTCGACCAGGTGATGCATCCAGATGTTGTAGGTGGCCACGTATTGCGACGCATCCGCCGACGCTTTGCCGATGGCCAGGTTGACCGCGGACGGAATGCGCTTCGAGAACGCAAGGCCGAGGGCGGCTTCTGCCCATTCGCGCCGCGACCACTTCTCGCCCTCGGTGAGCCGCTGCTCGAGCGTCGTGATCGGGAAGTTGAGCAGCACCACGAACGCCATCTTGTTGGCGAAGAAGTCGTCGTTGATGTGCGCGGACGGCTCGTAGCCGGCCAGGATCTCGTCGAACGGCAGCACCGGCCCGATGTCGAGGTCCGACTGCCAGCGCAGATCGCGTCCGATCTCGTTCATGTGCCCGTACACGGACTCGAACACGAACTGCATGCGATTGAAGAGCGCGTCGAGCGCCGCCTGATCGCCCGCGAAGTGCGTTCGGATCAGATCTTCGTACGCCGCCTGATCGCCATCCTCGGCGCGCCAGAAATCGGCGACCTGCTTCATTCCGCGCTGCAAACGCGGCTTCTGTGCTTCTCCATACTTCGCGACCAGCTCCGTTTCGAGCTTCTGCATCGATTCATTCATCCAAGTTGGTTGCTGCTGAGCGGAGGCGCTGGTTGCCAGGGTCGTTGCAAGCGCAGCCGCAATGAGAATTCGAGACACGGTGAGTCTCCTTTCAAAACGCGCATTGTATGGTTCCTCTCCGCGCGGCGCGCTTTGGAGTGCGGCGGCTCGCCGCCGCTTTCGGTAGCGCGGCAGGTATTCGCTCCGTTGCACGCTACCGAAAGCGGCAGCAAGCTGACCGCACTCCAAAGCGCTGCGGCGCGGAGAGGGTTCACTTCTTCTTCGTGCGGTGCGTCGCCACCGCGGTCCATGGATCCTCCGGCCATGGGTGTCGTGGATACCTCGCGCGGAGCTCTTTGCGCACTTCCTGATATGCGCCGTTCCAGAACGAGCGGAGGTCGCGGGTGACTTGGACCGGTCTGCCCGCGGGTGACAGCAAAGCGAACGTGACGGGTGTTTGTTTCGGGCCGATGCGCGGGGTGTCGGCGAGGCCGAAGAGCTCCTGCAGTTTGACTGAAGCCAGAACGGAGCCGTCTTCCTGGTATTCGAGTTTCGCGGTTCGTCCGCTGGGCAGGTCGATGCGCTCGGGGGCGAGCTGCTGCACGCGTCGCTCGTCGCCGCCGGCGAAGGCGATGCGGCGTACGAGCTCGGGGTCGATATTCGCGCGTTTCCATTCCTCGGTGAGGCGATGCGCTTCGAGCGGATCGGGCGGAACGTTGATCTCCCGCAGGAGCAGGCTGTCGTACCAGACGCGCTTCGTCGCGCGCACTTTGCCGTCGGGCTTCATCGCATGGATCACGTCTTCGTGCGTCGGTGTGAGCCACTCGCGCTCGACGACGCTGGCGATGCGCACGAGCGCCTCGGTTCCGCCACTGACATCGAGTGCGACAACAAACTCGCCGCCATGCATCCCGCTCTCTTTCGCGAGCACGGCGCCGGTGCCGCTGGAGAGCAGCAATCGCAGCGAGCCGGGCTCGCGGCGCATGGCCACGCGATCCGGAAAACCAGCGAGCAGCGCGCGTCGAACATCGCCGTTGCCTTTCGCGTATCGCGCGAGCTCGCGCGCGGCGAAGTCGAGTCGCGGCGAGTCGGCAAGCGTGACCGCGTCGCCGCTGCCGATGTTTCTCACATCCTCGGACAACAGCGCGCAGACGCGCACGGCGTTCTTTCCGCCATCGAGTAGCACGCGCGCCAGCCGCGGATGCAGCGGAATGCGTCGCAAGTCTTCTCCGATGCGCGTCAGCCGTTTGCCTTCGATCGCGCCGAGTCTTCTGAGCAGATCCACCGCTGCGAGCAATCGATGCTCCGGCGGCCGTTCGTACCATTCGAATGAGAAGGGATCGCCGCCCCAGGCGAAGATGTCGAGCACCGGCGAGGCCAGATCGACGCGCCGCACTTCGGGCTCTCGATGCGGGCGCAGGATCATCCGGTTGTCCCACAATCGCGTGACGCGGCCCGGTCCTGTTCGACCGGCACGGCCGGCGCGCTGATCGGCAGAGTCGAGCGAGATCTGTTCGGTCTCGAGATGATCGACCGCGGTCTCGGCGTCGTAGCGCAGCACTTTCTGCACGCCGGAGTCGATCACGTCGGTGACGCCTTCGACGGTGAGCGATGTCTCGGCGACGTTCGTGGCGAGAATGATCTTGCGCGAGTCCGACGGAGCAAGCGCGCGCTCCTGCGCATCGACGTCGAGCGAACCGTGCAAGGGAAAGACGTTTGGCATCGTCAAGTCGCGGCGTACGCCTTCGATCTCGCGTGCGCCGGGTAGGAAGCAGAGGATGTGGCCGCGCGCAGACTTCGCGACCTCGCGCACGGCGGCCGTCATGGAGACATCGGACGCATAACGAATCTCGAGCGGATGGCGGCGCGCATCGATCTCGATCACTTTCGCGCCGAGGAAACTGGCCACCGGTGCGGCATCCATCGTGGCCGACATGACCACGACGGAAAGATCGTCGCGCGTATCGGCGGCCTGCTTCACCAGCGCCAGCGCGAGGTCCGCGTGGATGCTGCGCTCGTGGAACTCATCAAGGATGACCACGTCGAAATCGCTGAGCAGCGGATCGCTCTGCAGCCGCGCGGTGAGGATGCCTTCCGTGGCCACGAGCAGGCGTGTGCGATCGGTGAAGCGGCGCTCGAAACGGATTTGCCAGCCGATCTCATTGCCGATCGTCCAACCTTGCTCGAACGCGATCCTGCGCGCCAACGTGCGCGCGGCCACGCGGCGCGGCTGCAGGAGGATGGTGCGGCCCAGCGCTACGAGTGCCGGCGGGATCCGCGTGGTCTTGCCCGCTCCAGGAGGAGCGACCACGACCGCGCGCCGTTCCGACCGCACGAGCGAGACGATGTCCTCGAGAGACGCGTCGACCGGGAGCGGCGCTTGCACGTTGCGCTGCATTATGGCCACTCGGAAAGACGGCGCTCTCGCGAAAAACTATCCGATCGAATCGAGAATCTCTTCCATCGTGCTTCTCCGGCACGTGTACATCGGCGTGTCGCGCACGGTGAACTTCGACGATTCGGTTTCACGCAGTTCCTGGACGAGGTCGAGGAACTCATCGGCGACGTCGGATTCGAAGGCTACGACGAAGTCCTGATCGTCGAGGCCGAACGAATACGTCGTGTTGATCTTCACGCGCGGGTATTTGTGGCCGATGGCGATGTGCTCGTTCATGATGCGCTGGCGCTCGGGCATCGGCAGCAGGTACCAGTCGCGCGTTTTCACGAACGGGTAGACGAAGAGGAGCGGCTTCTTGCCGGGCACGATGCGCAGGCGCCGGCCTTCCTGTCCTTCGTGAACGTGCTCGTCGACGTATTGCGAGTGTTTGGTCATGGCCAGATACGACGCGGGGACGTCGAGGTAGCGGCCGAAGACGGATTTGTTGATGTCGGCGGCCATGCGCTGGAAGGGGTCGAGGTCATAGCCGATGCGCCACAGCATGAAGTCGAGCCCGGCTTTGATGCCCACCGTCGAATAGGGCAGCACGATCATCGGCCCGCTGTACCGCGCGATGATCTCGGCCAGTTCTTTCTTTGCGCCGATCTTCGTCTCCGCCGGCAATGCGCGAAAGGCGCGGTCGACGCGGAAGAACATGAAATTCACGAATTGACGAGCGGGCGCTGGAGATGCCTGCGGTGCGGGCAGGGTTTCTGGAACGGTCGTGGTCATTGCGGGAGTTTAGCAACGATGAATGGTTTACGATGCCGCCGAATGGCCACACGCGCTCCGGCACCGCACACCGCGCCTTCGAATGCGCGGTCGTATCAGCAGCTTCTGACGAAGCTGTTGCGGCATGGCGCGTATCCGCAGCTCCGGAAGATCATTGACAAAACGTTGCCGGCCGATCTCGCGCCGGTATTGCCGCTGCTGCTCGAAGAGGATCGCAGGCGCATCCTTTCGCTGCTCATCGAAGCGGGCAAGGCGGCGCGGGCGCTGCTCGATCTCGACGACTCCGATCTGCAGGAGATTCTCGGTTCTCTCGACGACGCCACGCTGGCCTCGGTGTGCAGCTCGTCTGCTTCCGACGATGCCGCCGATCTGCTCGACGTCCTCGGTGAAGACCGCCGCTCGGGCATCCTGGCACTGCTCGGCGCCACGCAGAGCGCGAAGCTCGAGTCGCTGCTGGAAGGTGAGGAAGAGACGGCCGGCTCGCTGATGAACAGCGAGTTCCTCGCGCTCGATGAGGAGCTCACCGTCGCGCAGGCCATCGAAGCGATCCGCCAATACCCGCGCAAGGAATCATTCTTCTACGTCTACTGCATCGACGGCGATCATCACCTCGTCGGCGTCCTGTCGCTGCGCAGTCTGATCCTGGCCGATGCCACCGCACGCCTCAAAGACCTCATGGTGCAGAGCGTCGTGCGGACGCAGATCGATTCCAGGCCCGAGGAAGTGGCGCAGCTCGTTTCGAAATACGACCTGCTCTCGATCCCTGTCGTGGACATGCAGAATCAGCTCGTCGGCGTCGTTACGGTCGACGACGTGCTGGACGTGATTCAGGAACAGGCCGAGGAAGACCTGCTGCACCTGGCTGGTGTCGGCATCAGCGAGCGCGTGACCACGCCCGCGCGCGAGACATGGCGCACGCGCTTTCCGTGGCTGGCCGTGAATCTCGTGACGGCGTTCATCGCGGCGTCGGTGGTCCGCTTCTTCGAGCCGACGATCCAGAAATGGACCGTGCTGGCCGCGTTCATGCCGATCGTCGCGGGCATGGGAGGGAACGCAGGCACGCAGACGCTGACCGTATTCGTGCGCGGACTGGCGCTCGGCGAGATCGATTGGCGCGGCGGCATGCGCGCGATCTGGAAAGAGTTTCTGGTCGGGCTCGCTAATGGCGTGGCCATCGGCGCGATTACCGGTCTCATCGTTGGCGTCTGGACCGGTCAGTGGGTGCTGGCGGGGATTCTCGTTCTGGCGATGTGCGGCAACCTCATCATTGCCGGGGTTGCCGGCGGCCTCGTTCCTCTCATTCTCGAGCGCTTCGGTTTCGATCCCGCGGTGGCGTCGTCGATCTTCGTGACCACCTTTACCGACACAGGAGGCTTTTTTCTGTTCCTCGGGATGGCCACATTGGCCATGAAATGGATGGTTTGAGACGTCGAAAAGCTGTGAACTCCCTGTAAACGCCTCTTTGATGGAGGTTTACGATTCACAGACGTGCTCAGGCGAACGATCGGTCGTTTGTCAAGTGACAATTGGCCGAGTCTACTGATGAGGCGTTATTCAGTGAACATCAATCAAATCAACGGGTTAACTGGTTTCGCACAGCGTCCTGTGCAAAGAGCTGAAAACCGCGATTTTTTGCGGGTTGGAGCGCGTTTCAAGGCGTTTTCCGCAGAGTTTTCCACACTTTCTGTGTAAACAAACGTTCACCCTCTCGCAGTAAGTGCGGCTCGGCGGACGTAAGGTCCACAATTGTCGAAGGTTCTCCGTCACGGACGCCTCCGTCAACGATTGCATCCAGCCTGTCGTACAGGTCTTTTGCGAGGATGGATGGGTCGGCGACTGCAGGCTCGCCGCTTCGATTCGCGCTCGACGAAACGAGCGGCCCGGTACGCTCGATGAGCTCACGCAACCAGTCGAGCGCGGGGATGCGCACTGCCAGCGACGACGTTCCGCGGCTTGCCGCAATCGGCGCGTGCAGCGGGAGAATTGCCGTGAGCGGCGCCGGCCAGAGTGAAGCGAGCGCGAGCAGAGTGCCGGGATCGGCGGAGATTCCGAGCGTCTCGAGTTGATCCATCGAAGCAGCGAGAACAATGAACGGCTTCGTTTCCTCGCGGCCTTTGATCTCCGCGACGTGAGCGACGGCTGCTTCGTCGGTAGCGAGAGCGTGGAGGCCATAGATCGTGTCCGTCGGCATGAGCACCACCGCGCCCGAGGTGAGCGTCCTGGCGATCTCGTTGAGCTGGATGGTGGAAGGGGCTTCGTGAATCTGCCAGCGCCTCATGAGAATCGGAATTGAAAATTGAAAATTGAAAATTGAAAGATCGGGAGTACCTGTCCAGCGAGAGCCGTGTTCCGATTTTTCAATTTTCAATTTTCAATTTTCAATTTGGCCTCCGATGCCGCCAATAGTTCTCTCGCATGCGCGACCGCCGAGGCGGACACCGTCTCTCCGCCGAGCATCCTGGCGATCTCGCTGACCCGCTCCTCGGGCTCGTCGAGGCGGCGGATGCGTGCGCGAGTGTGGCCGCCACTGTCTTCCTTCCAGACGTAGAAGTGTGTGTGGCCGAAGCTGGCGATTTGCGGGAGGTGCGTGACGCAGATGACCTGGTTGCGCGCGGCCAGTTGCTGGAGCTTGCGGCCGACCACTTCGGCGACGCGTCCGCCGATGCCTGCGTCGATCTCGTCGAAGACGAGCGTGGCCGCGGCGGCGCGCGTGTCGTTGCGAAAGAGCGCCGCGGCGATGGCCAGTTGGATACGCGAGAGCTCGCCACCCGAGGCGATGCGCTGCATCGGCTTCGGCTCTTCGCCGCGATTCGGTGCGATGAGGATGTCGATGCGATCGAGGCCGTCCGGTGAAGGAGACGCATCGCGCGCCGCGACATCCACCTTCACGGTGGTGCGCTCCATGGCCAGGTCGTTGAGCTCTTTCTGGATGGCCAGCTCGAAGGCACGCGCCGTCTTGCGCCGCGCCGTGCCGAGTTTTTCCGCCGCCTTGCGATACGTGACCATGCGCGCAGCTTCGGCCTGCTGGAGTTTCTCGACGTTCGCCTCGTAGTCGGCGAGACGTTCGTACTCATCCTGCGCGCGCCCGAGGTGATCGAGCACGGCTTCGATGGACCCGCCGTACTTCTTCTTCAGCCGCTCGATGGTGACGAGACGCTCCTCGATCAGTTCGAGACGCGCGGGATCGTGTCGCGTTTTTTCGGAGAGATTGCCGAGTGTGCGTCCGAGATCCTGCAGGCGGTAGAGCGCGTCCTGCATTTCCGCGCTGATCTGTCCGATCTCGTCGATCTGTTTGGCGAGAGGCTGCAGCAGGTGCAGCGCGCGTCCGATCTGCGCGATGGCTGAGCTCTCATCCTCGTCGACGAGCTGAAACGCGCCGGAAGTGGCGGCGATCATTTCCTGAGCGTGACTGAGGATCGCTTTGTCACCGCGCAGCGTTTCCTCTTCGCCGGGATCGAGCGTGGCGCTGGCAATCTCATCCACCTGATACTTGAGCAGGTCCAGCCGCAACGTGCGATCGCGCTGCGCGTCGGTCATCTCCAGCAACTGATCGGCGGCGCGCTTCCAGTCGGCGTACGAATCGCGAGTCGTTTCCAGCAGCGCGCCGTGGCTGCCGTACTGATCGACGAGTTCGCGGTAGCTCTGCCCGGCCACGAGCTGATGTGATTCGTGCTGTCCGTGGATCTCGAGCACGGCGTCCATCGCGCCGCCGAGCTCGCGTACGGAGAGCGGCGAGCCGTTGACGAGCACGCGCGCGCGGCCTCCCGATGCAATCTCGCGCCGCACGATGAGCTCGAGCGTGTCGTCCTGCGGTTCGCATTGGAGTCCAAGATCCTCGAGCTCGGCCTGCGCGATCGTCGGAAGCTGGAACACGGCCTCGGCGGTCATGCGGTCGCTGCCGCTGCGGATCATTTCCGTCGAGCCGCGCGCGCCGCGCAGGAACTCGAGCGAATCGATTAACAGCGATTTTCCGGCGCCGGTCTCGCCCGTCAGAACATTCAATCCCGGCCCCGGCTCGATGGCGAGCTCTTCGACAATGGCCAGGTTGCGAACTTTGAGATACGTGATCACGCGCGAGAAAAGTGTACTTCAGACGGAGATAGTCGGCGGTCGGCAGTCGGCGGTCGGCAGTGGGCCCACCCACGACGGCGAAGTTCCTGCGTCGTGCTTTTTTCCACTGCCGACCGCCGACCGCCGACGGGCCGACTGATCACGGCACGGACCTCGCTACGTGCGGGCTCATGAGAAAGCAAACTCTGATCATGGCGACGGCGCTCATCGTCGCTCTCGGATGTGCGAAGCAGGAAGTGAAGCAGGCCGAGCAGCCCCCGCAGAATTCGACCGCGGACGCGACCAACATCGCGGTGCCGATCGGTCGTGACGATCCGGCTGCGAGAGAGAGCGAGCGGCTCGATGAGCAGTGGCGGCAACTGGAGTCGCTGCGTGAGGCGCAGGCGGCCGCGCAGCCGCAGGCTCCGACCATGCCTGCCGTGGAGGTTGCATTCGCGCCGAACGGTACGGAATCGTTCAAGGGTCTCGACGCGAATGGGATCAACAACGCGCCGGTCGTGGTCCCGCTCAAAGGCGACGTGGCCGGACCGTCGGTGCTGAAGACGCAGGTGTATCTCGATCGCGCCGGTTTCTCCGTCGGTGCGCTGGACGGACGCTGGGGCCGCAACACCGCCATCGCGCTCTTCTGGTTTCAACGCTCCCGAGGAGTGAATGCCACGGAGCTCGGTGCGCTGGACGAGCAGTCGTTCCGCTCGCTCGCGGCAAATGCCGGCGCGGTTCCGGCGCTCGTCGCGCATGCGCTGACGGCGGAGGATCTGAAGGGACCGTTCGCCCCGATTCCGGAAGACGTTTATGACAAGGCCAAGCTCGACTGTCTCTGCTACGAATCGGTGAAGGAGAAGCTGGCCGAGCAATTTCACACGACGGCGGAGTTTCTCGATGTCCTGAACCCTGACACCGATTTTTCTTCGTTGAGCGCAGGCGGCAGTCTTTGGGTGCCGAACGTGCGCGAGGCGATGACGCAGGATGTGCAGGACATCGCGCGGGTGGTGATCTCGATCCGCGGCAATACCTTCAATGCATTCGACGCGGCCGGAAGCCTGGTCTTCCATTCACCGACGACGCTCGGCTCGAAATACGATCCATCGCCGCGCGAAACGGTCGAGGTGAAAAAGATCACGCACGATCCGTGGTTTCACTACCAGCCGACGCTCTTCGCCGAAGTACCGGACAACGAGCCCGAGGCCAACCTCCCGCCGGGCCCGAACTCGCCGGTGGGCGTCGTGTGGATCGCGTTGTCGAAACCGCACTTCGGCATCCACGGCACCTCGGATCCCGACTCGATCGGCTACGCCTCCTCGCACGGCTGCGTGAGGCTCACGAACTGGGACGCGCGCGACGTTGCGCGGCGCTTGAAGCCGGGCGTGATGGTGGAGTTTGTGGATACGCGGGTGAAGAGCTGATTCATCGCGAGAGCCGCCCCTCACCCTACCC
>JALYJW010000105.1 GCA_030775085.1 Acidobacteriota bacterium
CCGGCGTTCCGCTCGTGAGCTGGTGTCTGGCGGATTGAGCACGCGCGTCCCGCCGCGGCATTCGCGACATGCGGAACGCTGGCGTCCCGCCGGCTGGCTCGGTGGCGTCCCGCCGCCGCCGCGCGCCCGTTGCGATGGATGAGCGTCTCACGGCACTGTTGCCGACTTCTGTTCACATCCCTTCCATCTTCACCTCCACGCGCTGGCCGAGCTTCAGCGGCGTCGATTCGCTGAAGGCGATCTTGACGAGAAGCACGCGGGTGTCGATTGGTTTCGAGGGGTCTTGCGGGTTGAGTCTGCGGTTGACGACGGAGTCGGGGATTTCTTCGATGGTGCCGCGCCAGGTGCGGCCGAAGCCTTCGGCGGTGACGACGACGTTGGCGCCGAGACGGACGCGGGCGGTATCGAATTCGTCGATCTCGGCTTCGACGCGCGTCTTCTTCAGGTCGGCGACGGTGATGATGGCGTCGCCGGCTTCGATGGTTTCGCCGGCATGGACGTGGCGGGTGATGACGACGCCGTCGATCGGGGCGGTGATGACGTTCTTCTCGACGAGGGCTTCGAGGCGGCGCACTTCCGCGGCCGCCGATGCGCGGCGTGCGCGTGCGGAGTCGAGGTCGCGCTCCGCTTTTTCCCAGGTCTGCTTCGAGCCGATGTCGTCGTGGAAGAGTCGCTGCGCGCGCGTGACTTCGGCTTCGAAGAGGCGCGTGTCGGCATCGGCTTCACCGACTCGTGCGCGCGCGACGGACAGCGCCGCGCGGGTGTCGTCCGCTTTGATGACGGCGATGACTTCGCCGGCCCGTACGGTTTGTTTTTCTTCGACGGTCAGTCGCTCGATTGTGCCTGCCACGTCGGAGCCGACCGTCACTTCTGCTCCAGGATAGGTGACGATGCGACCTTCGGCGACGATGCCCGGCGTTTCGGCCGCCATGGTTTTCGGTTTGAGATTCTGCGCGGAGTTGCGGGTCGCGCTCACCTGGACGACGGTGGCGACGGCAATGAGCAATCCGAGGATCGGGTAGAGAAGGCGATTCCGTTTCATACGAGAGCTCCATCCTGAATCTGCACGACGCGGTCTGCGATCGTGCGTACTTTGGGGTCGTGGGTGACGATGACGAGTGCGCGGTTTTCCTGCTTGGCGAGCGCGCGGAACATTTCCAGGACTTGCGTACCGACGGTGGAATCGAGGTTCGCCGTCGGCTCATCGGCGAGCAGGATCGGCGCTTTTCCGGCCAGCGCACGGGCGATGGCGACGCGCTGTTTCTGTCCGCCGCTCATGTCGCGCGGCAGAAAGTTCTGGCGGTCGCCGAGGCCGACGGCTTCGATGACGCGTTGTGCTTCGTTCCGTGCTTCGTTGCCCTTCATGCCCTTCACGTTGAGCGCGTATTCGACGTTCTCGATCGCCGTGAGTGACGGGAAGAGATTGAACTGCTGAAACACGAATCCGAGGGAGCGTTTGCGAATCGCGGCCAGGCCCTTACTGGTGACGGGCGTTCCTTCGATAACGACCTCGCCGCTGGTCGGCGTGAGGATGCATCCGAGGATCGACAGGAACGTGGTCTTGCCGGAGCCGGACGGTCCTTCGAGCGACACGATCTCGCCGCGATCGATGCTGAAGTCGATGCCTTTCAGGACGGACACCGTTTCCCGCCCTTCCTGAAAGTTTTTTTCGACGCGATGGGCATGTAAGACAGACATTCGATGACTCCTCAGGTCCTGAAGACGAGCGCCGGATCGATGGACGCCACTTTGCGGAAAGAGATGACGGCTGCGCCGAGGCAGAGAGCGATCGCGCCGAACAGCACGGCCACGTAGAGCTCCATCGGGATGATCAACTTCAGATCGATGCCAGCCATCAGCGGACGGAGCGCGAATGCCTGCAGCGCGCCGAGTGCGAAACCTGCGATGGCGGCGATCAGTGCCTGCTTGCCGAGGATGCGATAGATGTCGCCGTTCCCTCCGCCGATCGCTTTCACGGTGCCGAATTCGCGGATGTGCTCCATCGTCGAGGTGTAGAGCGTCTGCGCCACCACGACGATCCCGACCAGACAGCCGAGGAACACCGTGATGTACATGTTCAGCCCGAGACCGGTGGAATCGATCCAGTACGAGCGCGAGCGCTGCGCCCACTCGTCGCGCGCGAACACATCGTTGTAAGGAAGACGGCGTCCGATCTCCGCGCGCACCGCATTGATGTCGGCGTTGGGCGCCAGCTTCACCAGAATGTACGTCGTCTGGCCGCGCAACTCGCCCTCGTTGAGACTCTGCGCGAGCCGATAGTCCATGAACGTGAGTGGCGTGGTGGTGAACGACTTCGCGTCGACGGTGCGGCCGATGATCTTTAGCCTGCGGCCGAGGACCTCGCGGTGATCGTTCACTGCGAAGTCGCCCCAGCGCTTCTTCGCGGAATCGTCGAGCACCATGTACGGCCCGCGGCGGAGATCGGCGAGATTGCCGTCAACGACGTTCCGCGGAAAGTTCCACCGCGAGAAGTCTTCGAGCGCATACACCTCGGTGCCTTCCACCGCGCCCGTCGGCAGGTTCACGTTCATGAACCAGACGATGAGATTGTCGGCGCGCGCCACGCCCGGAATCGAGCGGACGCGCTTGATGTACGTCTCCGGGAACGCGTGCGCGAAGTCGACATTGGGCGTGTTGCGCGACGTGACCCAGAGATCGGCGTCGATCTGATCGATCGTCAGTGAGGCGTTGCTCATCAGGCCGATGAACAGACCGACCTGCACGAACACGAGCGTCACCGCGAAGGCAACGCCGGACACCGTGATGAAGAAACGCAGCTTGTCGTGAAGGAGCGAGCGGATGGCGAGATCAACGCGCATGGCTTCCTCGGATGGCTTCGCCCTCTGCCTTCAAAAGCCCGCGGATCATCATGTCGCTGACGGCCTTCGCGCGCTCTTCGACGGGGCGCCACTCCACCCATTCGTCCTTGCACTTGGCGATCTCGAGCGAGACCAAGCCATGCATGGCCGACCACATCACCTGCGCGGCCAGATCGACGTCGGTGACGTCATCGCGGAACCGGCCCTGCGACATCAGCTCGGCCACGATCCCTTTGAGGAACGCGTACGAATCCTCTTCCGGATTGCCTTTGGCGATGGTGCTGGCTTCCGTCGTCTTCGGCGTCATGAACATAAGCCGGTAGTGGCTGGGGTTGTTCAAACCGAATGAGACGTAGGCCTGGCCGGCGGCGCGGAGGCGCTCCACCGGATCGGGGATCTGGGCGATTTCGATGAAGCCGTGCGCGAACGAGCGGAAGTCGCAATCGCACAACTCGGCGAGCAGCGCCTCCTTGTCCTTGAAATGGAAGTAGATGGCGGTCGGCGAGTATTCGATCCGATCGGCGATGCGGCGCATCGTCACGGACTCGACGCCCTCGTTGGCAAACAGCTCACGGGCGGCGTCGAGAATCCTGGTGCGGATCTCCTCGCGTTCCCGTTCCCGGCGTTCTTTCGGTCCCAAACGATCCTCCGATACTTAACACTGTTAAGTTAAGTAGCATCGTTCGGCAAGTCAAGGGCCGTTTTTGGAATCTGGAGGAGTCCGGGCTGATCAGTCGGCGAGCTTTTTCATGAGCTCGTTGATCTGGTCATAAACGCCCTGAACCGAGCTCTCGACGGCGACTGTGGTCGCGTCCGGCAGCCGTTCTTCGACACGGATCATGTCCAGTATCTCGTCCGTAGCAAAGAGGATATCGGCCAATTTGTCGAGAACGCGCTCGGACATCGGGAGGTGTACGGCACTCATCGTGTCCATCTCGATTGCAGCTTTGTAATTCACTCTGCTAAGGAGTGACTTATGTCACGAAATCCCTACCCTCATGTGCAGGATCTTGCTGTGACATTTCCGTTACAGGCGCGTCCGAGCCGGAGTGACGACTCCTTTCCACCGATTTCGGTATTCTCAGAAGCCCATGAAGGAGACTCGATGAATCGATTCACGTTTGCCGCGGTCCTGCTCGCCGCTTTTCCGATCCAGTCGCAACCGGCGCCGGTGAAGGAGGCGTTCGACGCGATCCGTCCGGATGCCATCCGCGCGCACACGAAGTTCCTCTCCAGCGACCTGCTGGAAGGCCGCGGCCCCGGCACGCGCGGCGACGCGCTGACGACGAGTTACGTCGCCGCGCAGTTCGAGGCACTCGGTCTCGAGCCGATGGGCGATGGCGGAACGTACTTTCAGAAGGTCTCCCTCCTCGGCATCACGACGAACAGCGAGACGTCGTCGTTCTCGTTCGCGAAGGACGGCGCGTCGCTCGGGGCGTTGCAGTTTCGCGATGACATCGTCGGCGGGAATCAATCGCAGGTGGAGAGCACGGCGCTTGATTCGGAAGTGGTTTTCGTCGGGCATGGCGTGGCCGCGCCTGAGTATCAGTGGGATGACTACAAGGGATTCGACGCGCGCGGCAAGACGCTGGTGATGCTGGTCGACGATCCGCCGGCCACGGAGAAGGAGCCGGATCTGTTCCGCGGACGCGCGCGCACGTACTACGGCCGCTGGACGTACAAGTACGAAACGGGAACAGCGCGCGGGGCGGATGGGGTGATCCTCATCCACACCGATGTGGCCGCGGGCTACGGCTGGCAGGTGGTGCGCAATTCGTGGGGCGGCGAGCAGGCTTACGTGAAGAATCCGGCCGGACAGCATGCGCTGGCATTCGCGGGCTGGCTGTCGCAGAAGAAGGCGCAGGAGTTGTTCAAGGCGGTCGGTCACGATCTCGAGCAGTTGACCAAGGCGGCGCATACGCGCGATTTCAAGCCGGTGCAGCTCGGATTGAAGTTTCAGTCGAGCGTGAAGAGCTCGATCCGTCCGTTCGATACCGCGAATGTGGTGGCCCGTATCGAGGGCAGCGACGCAAAGCTGAAGAGCGAAGCGGTGCTCTACAGCGCGCACCACGATCACCTCGGCGTCGGCACCGCGGATGACGATGACGCGACCGACACGATCTACAACGGGGCCATCGACAACGCCAGCGGCACGGCCACGGTCCTCGAGATTGCACGCGTCTGGAGTGCGATGAAACCGCGTCCGAAGCGCAGCATTCTCTTCGCGCTCGTAGCCGCGGAAGAGCAGGGGCTGCTCGGCTCGGAGTACTTCGGACAGAACCCAGTCATCCCCGCGGGAAGGATCGGACTGGGCATCAATCTCGACGCGCTGAATTTGTTCGGCGAAGTCACGAACGTGACCATGATCGGGGTCGACCGCACGACGTTTTTTCCGGCCGCGCAGAACGTGACCAAAGCGATGAACCTCACCATCATCCCGGACCAGGCGCCGGAGCAGGGCTCGTACTACCGCTCTGATCATTTCAGCCTGGCCAAAGCCGGCGTGCCTGCTTTCTCGATCAAGCAGGGCCTGCAGGTCAAGGGCAAACCGGCGGGATGGGGCGAGGCGAAGTCGAAGGAGTATCGCGAAAAGCACTATCACCAGCCGAGCGACGAGATCGATGCTGCCTGGGATTTCGGCGCCACCGCGCAAGTGGCCCGTCTCGCCATCTGGCTCGGCTACGAAGCCGCGCAAGCGGCGCAGTTGCCGATGTGGCTCGAGGGCGAGGAGTTCTACGCGAAGACAGCCGCGGTGCGCCAGAAGTAGCGCTCGCTGTTTTTGGTATCGGTGCTGCTAAGAGCCTCCGCCCGGAGGCTCTTTTCACATGAAGCAGTTGCTCAAGGTCACTCTCATTGTTCTCTCATTCATCGCGGTACCAATGTCGGCGCAGAGTCGCGGGTTCGATCTGACCGGCTACGCCGCCTGGGTCGACACCAGCAGCGAAGGGACGTTTGGCTCGAACGGAACCGTTGCCGACGATCTCGGCGTCAGCTTCGACGGGACGCTCGGCTACGGCATCGGCGCGAACATCTTCTTCAGCGACCGGATCTCGACCGAGTTTGCGATCGTGCGCGTCAATAGCGACGTGCTTTTCCGGCAGCGCGCCGTCAACAACGCGAACTCGCAGGCGGAGCTGATGCCCATCACGGCCGTACTGCAGTTTCACCTGGCGCCCAACGGCCGCTTCGATCCGTACGTCGGCGCAGGCGCTGCGTACGTGCTCATCGACGATGTCGATACGCCGGAGGAGCTGAACAACATCGACTTCGAGTCGATCGACTTCAAGGACGACGTCGGACTGGTGTTGAACGCCGGCCTCGGAATCCGGCTGACCAACAACTTCGGTCTCACGCTCGATGCGAAGTACGTCCCACTCGAGTCCTCGGCTACGGCGGTACGGACTACCGGCAACCAGGAAGTGAAGTTCGACATCAACCCGGTGATCCTCTCCGCGGGGTTGTCGTTGCGGTTCTAGACGCGACCGCTACACACGTCCCACACGCGGCGCCTCCGCGGCATGCATGGCCATCATGGCCGCCCCTTCCACGGGCGTCCGTTCCGGTGGCGTGAGCATGGCGCCGGGGGCGTCGCGCTGGATGCGCAGACGCATCGGGCTGAGCAGCATCTCGGCCGCGTGAAATGCGCCGCCGACGTAGGCCACCGGAAACTGGGTGTCCGTCATGTGAAGCTTGCGCGCGATGGCCAGCACGCATTCGGCGAGCTCGGAGCCGCCGCGCGTGAGAATGTCGCGCGCCACGTCATCGCCGGCGTGCGCTGCGTCGATGACGAGCTTTCCATAGCGTGCGATGTCATCGACATGCGTCGTGGCCGCGTAGACGAAGCGTGGGAGGTCATCGGGCTGGCACATTCCGTACGCGTCGCAGAGAAGGTCCGTCATCGTCGTGGCGAAGCCGCGGCCGTCGTGCGCGCGAACGATCGCGGAGAGTCCTTCACGCGCGATCCAGTAACCACTGCCTTCGTCGCCGAGGGTCGGACCCCATCCTCCGGAGCGTGCTTCCTCGCCGCCGCCGTTGCGGCCGAATGCCACGGAGCCGGTGCCGGAAATGATCACGATTCCCGCATCGAATCCGACTGCGCCCGTGAGCGCAACGCGCGCATCGGTATCGACGACGAAGTTTCCGCGCGGAAAAAAGATGCGCAGCGAATCGACGACGCGCTGCCGATGCACCGGATGGTCGGCGCCCGCGATGCCGCAGTAGGCGTACTCGACTTCGCGGATGGCCACACCGGCCTCGACCAGAGCGATGTTGACGGCACGCTCGACATTCCGCGTCGCTTCTTCGATCCCGACGCGCAGATGGTTGGACGGTCCGGCCAATCCGCGCCCGAGCGTCGCCCCTTTTTCATCCACGACTAGCGCAGCCGTTTTCGATGCGCCGCCATCGACGCCGATGAAGTAAGTCATGCGGACGAAGCGTATTGCAACAGCGCGGCCGGGAGGTGTGGACGGTGGACGTTGTGGACTGAGTGGACTTTGTGGACTGAGTGGACATTCCTCCCGCGCGGTTCACCCGGTCGACCACGTCCACGACGTCCACCAAGTCCACTACGTCCACAGGTCCACAGTCCACCGCGAACGTCCTACTGCCCCTCGTCGAGCTCTACCTGCGGCGGGGTCTTCGTCACCACCATCACCCAGCGCACGCGGAAGCGTTCTGCTTCGAGCACGCTGATGGCGAGATCGCCGAGGTCGACCTTGTCGCCTGGTGTGACCTCGCGGCCTAGGCGTGCGGCGACGTAGCCGCCGACGGTTTCTTCCTCGGGCTCGCCGAGGTCGACTTTCAGACGATCGGCCAGATCCTCGATCAGATAGTCGCCGCGCACGCGATAGCGGCCGTTGCCCAGCGGCTCGATCTCCTGGCGCTCGCGATCGAACTCGTCCTGAATCTGACCGAAGAGCTCTTCGGTGATGTTCTCGAGTGAGACGATTCCTGACGCGCCGCCGTATTCGTCGAGAATCACGGCCATGTGCGTTTTGTGCTCGATGAACTGCGAGAGCAGGGATTCGACGGTGCTGTTCTCCGGCACGAACAGGATCTCGCGTTTGAGCTCGAGCAGGCTTCGTCCCGGTCCGCGCAGTTGCGCGAGCAGCAGATCCTTCACGTGAATCAGGCCGATGGTGTGATCGAGCGAGCCTTCGCACAGCGGATAGCGCGTGTGGCGCGTCGTGCGAATCGTCTCGAGGTTTTCTTCGATTGTGCGCGTGACTGAGAGCACGATCACGTCCGTGCGCGGCACCATGATCTGTCGCGCGGTGCGCTTGGAGAATTGAAAGACGCCTTCGATGATCTCGCGGTTTTCCTCGGAGAGGATCCCGGCTTTCTGCGAGCTCCGCAGAATCAGCCGCAGTTCCTCGGGGGAGTGTGCCGTTTCGTGCTCGCTGGCGGGATGGATGCCGAAGATTCGCAGGATCGCACGCGACACTCCGTTGAGAACCACGATGGCGGGGTAGGTGATGACGTAGAACCAGTGCAGCGGATAGGCGATCCAGAGCGATGTGGGGACCGGTTTCTGGATGGCCACCGACTTCGGTGCCAGCTCGCCGAGGACGATGTGCAGCACGGAGATGACCACGAAAGCGAATGTTGCCGACGCAGTGCGAGCAGCCGCTTCGCTCAGCCCGCCCATGCTCTTGAAAACGGGCTCGAGGATGTGCTCGAACGCCGGCTCGCCCACCCAGCCCAACGCCAGCGAGGCCAGCGTGATGCCGAGCTGTGTGGCGGAGAGATACGCGTCGAGGTGCTTGATGAGCCGTCGCGCCATCTTCGCGCGCAGGCTTCCCTCATCGGCCAGCTCGGCGAGCTGCGTCGAGCGCACCTTGACGATTGCGAATTCGGCCGCGACGAAAAATCCGTTCGCCAGGACCAGGAGAAATGCGAGGAGTAATAACCAGCTGTCCATCGAATGGGGGCTCAGTCTATCCGACGACTCGAACCTACTGTCTCCTCCAGCGTCCTCCAGAACCGCGGGTACGATTTCGTGACCACTTGCTCCTTGCCGATAGTGACATTGCCGCGGGCGAGGCCGGCGATGGCGAAGGCCATGGCGATGCGGTGATCGTTGTGCGTCTCCACGACGGCGGGGGCGTCGCTCCAGCCGGGCTGGATCAGCAGCGAGTCGGGGCGCTCTTCGACGGTCGCGCCGAGACGGCGGAGCTCTGAGGTGATGGTGGCCAGGCGGTCGGACTCCTTCACGCGAAGGTTGGCAACGTTCACGATCTCGACGGGCTCCGACGCCAGCGGCGCGATGGCTGCGAGCGTAGGGACGATGTCGGGCGTGGCATTGCAGTCGAATGTGCCGCCGCGCAGCGTCTCGGGTCCGGTGACCGTGATCTCGTCCGGTTGGACGTCGATCGTGCAGCCCATGGCCGCGAGGATGTCGAGGAATCCGGAATCGCCTTGCGCGGTCGGAACCGCGAGCCCGCGCACGCTGATCGAACCGCGAGTCGCCGCTGCGGCTGCGAACCAATAGGACGCCGAGGAGTAATCGCCTTCGACGCGGTACTCGGAACGCTCCAGACGTCCAGCGCGGATGTTGATGCTGTCTCCCTCGCGCGTGACCTGAGCACCGAACGTGGTCAGGATGTCGGCGGTGATGTCGATGTAGGGACCGGACGCCATCGTAGCGATGCGCAGCGTGATGCCGTCGGGCAACGTGGCGCCGCCGAGCATCAGCGCGGAGACGAACTGGCTCGAGGTCTTCGCGGAGATCGTGACGTCGAAGCCTCCGCGCATTTTCTTTCCGCGGATGCGCAGCGGAGGATAGCCCTCCTTCTCCACGTATTCGACCTCGGCGCCGATCTGCAGCAGTACCTCCACCAGATCGCCGATCGGCCGCTCATGCATCCGCTCCTCGCCGCTCAGCAGAAAACGTCCCGGCGTGAACGCCAGCCAGCCCGTGAAGAAACGCATGGCGGTGCCGGCGTTGCCGATGAAGATCGGCACTTCATTCGCCGACATCGACCTCCGCGGCCCGATCAGAATCTCGTTTTGAAACGAGCCCGCCACGTCGAACCCGATCGTGCGCAGCGCCTCCAGCGCATACCGCGTGTCATCCGCATCGAGACAGTTGCTCACCGCCGTCGTCCCGCTCGACATCGCCGCCAGTAGCAACGCCCGGACGGAGTAGGACTTGGATGGGGGGGCGGTGACGGTGGCGTGGACGGGGCCGGTTTTGTTGATGATTTTCATTGGATGTGGGGGAGTCGCAAAGTCTCAAAGTCGCAAAGTCGCAAAGAGTGTCATTGCCGCGTCCTTTGAGACTCTGCGACTTTGAGACTTTGCGACTCCATTCATAGCTCCAACACCAGCCCGTCATACGCAAGCCTGATCCCATCCGGCAGCATCGCCTCCACCTGCTCGTGATCGACTTCGTGGGCGAGGTGGATGAGCCATGTTTCGCGTGCGCCGATTCGTTTGGCGCAGGCGGTGGCTTCGGCGATGGTGAAGTGGGTGGGATGGTGCGGGCCGGGGCGGAGGCCGTCGAGCGCGAGGATGTCGACGCCTTCGAGCAATCGCATCGACGCGGGCGGGATGCCGTTCGTGTCGGTGATGTAGGCGAAGCCGCCGATGCGGAAGCCGAGGATCGTCCAGTCGCCGTGCGTCACCGGAATGGGGATGATCTGGACGCCGGCGTGCGCGAATGCTCCATTCACCTCGTGAAGCTCGAGCTGCGGCTTGCCTCCGCCGATCTGCGTGCTGCTGTCCCAGATGTAGCCGAACGCGCGGCGGATGGCTTTGATCGTGTTCGCGTTCGCGTAGGCGTGCAGCGTTTCGCGTTGCCGGAAGTTGAAGGGACGGATGTCATCGAGTCCCATCAGATGATCGGAGTGCGAGTGCGTATAGAGAATGAAATCTAGGCGCGGAATGGGATGACGGAGAAGCTGCAGGCGCAGATCGGGCGTTGTGTCGATCAGACCGTAGATGCCGTCGACCTCCAGCAGCACGGACTGCCGCAGCCGCTGGTTGTACGGATGCGGCGAAGTGCAGACCCTGCAATGGCAACCGATCACGGGAACGCCCGTGGATGTGCCGGTGCCGAGGAAGGTCACGCGCATGAGTGGGCTCTCGCGTCAGATCACGACGAAATCGAACTGGCCCGTATCCGGATCGATGACCATTGCTTCGCCCGTTTCGTACCAGGGAGGCAGCACGGTGACGGTCATCGTGGGGCCGGCTGGGATCACGACCTTGTTGTGGAAGTGGCCGAAGATGATGTGCGTGAAGCCTTCGCTCGCGCGCTGACATGCGTAGGCGTTCATCATCTCGACCGGCAGCCGCGATTTGTGCTTGAAGTTCGTGCCGGCCAGTTTTCGCTCGACGGCATCGACGAAACTCCGCGCCACTTTCTTCGGAATGAGATCGACGCCGAGGCGCGAGATCGGGTTCTTCGACGCGCGCCGCCAGAAACGATACTTCCAGTCGCGGTCGTTGATCATGTCGCCATGGATGATGAGATAGCGGTTCGTTCCGGCCGGCACGTCGTACTCGATGGCGATGTCGGTCACGACATCCTCGACGAATGAGCCTCTGAGAAAAAAGTCGCGGTTGCCTTCCACGTAGTGAATGGCGATGCCGCTGTCGCGCACCTCGCGGAATTTGGCCATCACTTTCTCGACGGAAGTCGTTTTGAATTTCGGATGGGCGATGAGGTAGTGAAAGAGATCGCCGTTCAGGTAGAGAGCGCGCGGCCGGAGTGCGGCCATGCGATCGAGCCATGCGCTGACCGGCTTCTCGCTGCCGTCGCCGAGGCCGATGTGGGAATCGCCGATGACGATGATCTGACCGGGTGGAAGGATCGGGGCGTGTGAGGCCTGCGGCGAAGGCTCGAGGAGCGTCGCCGTCAAGGCTGGAGCTCTCCCAGCACGCGCTCGAAGGCCGCGTACTCCTGCGCCCCGAACAGACAGAATACGGCCCGTTGGAGCGATCGTGCGCGCGCGCGATGGTCGAGCAGTGCCGGGAGCATGGCTCTCGCGCAACGTTCCGAGGTGAAGCCGAAGGGTCCCGTGGCGATGGCCGGCAGTCCGACGGAAGCAACGGCCAGCTCCTCGGCGCGCTCGACTGCGGCACGCGTCGCGGCGACCAGCTTCGCGTCGGCGTCTTCCTCGTCGGCGTTCGGCACGCGCACGTGAATGATGAACCGCGCCAGCAGATTGCCGCCCGTCACCACGATCGCACGCCCGGCCTCCATCGATTGCGGATCCGAAGGCGCGACGATCGCATCGACCTTGAGCGAATTGACGTCGGCGCGAAGGAGCTGAATTTCCATGGTGATGAATTAGTAAACGGCCAACTCTCTCACAACATCCCCCTCAAATTCGCCCGCGGACTCTCCGGATACGCGGATTCGATCGCATCCACGGCTTCGGCCGGTGCCTCCGCGGGGACGGAGACGAGGATGCGGCAGTACTGGTCGCCGGCACCGCCTTTTCGTTTCACACCTTTACCGCTGAGACGCATCGTGCGGCCCGATTGTGTACCGGCCGGGACGCGAATGCGCGACTGGCCGTGGATCGTCGGCACTTCCACCTCGGCGCCGCGGATGGCTTCGCCGACGGTGATCGGGAGCTCGATGTGAATATCGTCACCGCGGCGCTCGAACAGCGGATGCGATTTCACGTGGACGGTGATCTGCAGCGGCGAGCCGCCGCGTTTCACGCGGATCTTCTGGCCATTGCTGATGCCTTCCGGGATCTTGACCTTGATGGGCTCGCCATTGATCTGCAGCGACATCGTCGACCCGAGGATCGCGTCGCGGAACTCGATGGTGAGCTCCGCCTGCATTTCCGGTTGCTCCTGCTGCGCGAATCCGCCGCCGCCACCGCCGCCGAACAGATCGCCGAAGATGTCGGTGAAATCCATGGTGGTCCCGCCGCCGCCCGTCGTCGTGCGGCGGCTCCTCCGTCCGCGACCACCGCCACCGCCGCCCATGAACTGCGAGAAGTCGAAGCCGGCGAAAGGATTCGCGCCGCCAGGACCGAACGCCTCGGCGCCCAATCGGTCATACTGCGCGCGCTTCTCCTTGTCCGACAGAACGGCGTATGCCTCGGAGATTTCCTTGAAGCGATTCTCCGCGTCCTTGTTGCCCTTGTTCTTGTCGGGATGGAACTTCTTGGCGAGATCGCGATACGACTTCTTGATCTCGGACTCGGTGGCGGCCTTCTTCACGCCGAGGATCTCGTAGTAGTCCTTCTCCGCCATCGGGCGGAGTATAGTCGGGCGACTGCCCACTGCCCGACTCCATCCTGGAAAGAATCTCGCACCACAGGCGAAACGCATGTACGGAACTTTGGCCCGCCGCAACGTTCTCACGATGATCCTTGCCGGTGGGCAGGGAGAGCGCTTGTTCCCGCTGACGAAGGATCGCGCCAAGCCGGCCGTTCCGTTCGGCGGGCGCTATCGCATCGTCGACTTCGTCATCAACAACTTCATCAACTCCGGCTTCTTCAAGATCAAAGTCCTCACCCAGTTCAAATCGAACTCGCTGATCGAGCACATCACCCGGACCTGGCGGCTCGTGCCGGAGATCGGACAATACGTCGACATCGTGCCGGCGCAGATGCGGCGCGGACCGTTCTGGTTCCGAGGCACCGCCGACGCCGTGTTCCAGAACCTCGAGCTGATCTTCGACGAGAAGCCGGAGTACGTCTGCGTGTTCGGCGGCGATCACATCTACAAGATGGATGTGAATCAGATGCTGCAGGAGCACATCAACAACGACGCCGACCTCACCATCGCCACCATCCCCGTGCCGGTCAGCGAAGCCGACCAGTTCGGCGTCGTGGAGATCGACGACGACTATCGCGTCACCGGTTTCGTGGAGAAACCCAAGCACGGCGCGAAGACGATTCCCGACCGTCCCGACATGATCCTGGCCTCAATGGGCAACTACATCTTCAAAGCCAACGTCATGATCGACGTGCTGCAGCGCAACGCCTTGCGCAACTCCGGCATCGACTTCGGCAAGGAGATCATCCCGGAGATGTATCCGCGCTCGAAGGTCATGGCCTACGACTTCGCCACGAACGTGATCGCGGGCGAAGACGAGATCAACAAGGGCTACTGGCGCGACGTCGGGACGGTCGATTCGTATTTCGCGGCCGTGATGGACCTCGTGGCCGTGACGCCGCTCTTCAACCTCTACAACGCGAAGTGGCCGATGGTCTCTGCGCCGATGCACCTGCCGCCGGCGAAATTCGTCTTTGCCGACTCCAAGTCGCAGCGCGTCGGCATCGCAACGGATTCGCTCGTCTCCGACGGCTCGATCATCTCCGGCGGCACGATCAATCGCTGCGTGCTGCACCCGCGCGTGCGGATCCACTCCTACGCCGAAGTCGACGAATCGATCCTGATGGACGGCGTCGAAGTCGGCCGGCACTGCAAGATCCGCCGATCCATCATCGACAAAGGTGTAAAAATCCCGGCCGGCGTATCCATCGGCTACGATCTCGAAGCCGACCGGGAACGATTCACCGTGACCGACTCCGGAATCGTGGTCGTGCCCAAGGGCGCGCTGATCGAAGAGAAGGTGACCGCTTGACTCAAAAGCCCCGCATCGACGGCCGCGCTGCCAACGAGCTGCGTCCGGTAGAGATCACGACGAATTTCAACAAGCACGCTGAAGGCTCGGTGCTCATCGAAGTCGGTGACACGCGCGTCATCTGCACCGCCTCGGTGCAGGAGAAAGTCCCGCCGTTCATGTACCGCAGCGGCAAGGGATGGATCACCGCGGAGTACGGCATGCTGCCCCGCGCGACGACGGATCGCGTCGAGCGAGAGGCGTCGAAAGGGAAGCAGGGCGGCCGCACGATGGAGATCCAGCGCCTCATCGGCCGCTCCCTGCGCGCCGCAGTGAATCCGGAGCTGATGGGCGAGCGCACCATCTGGATCGACTGCGACGTCATCCAGGCCGATGGCGGAACGCGCACCGCGTCGATTACCGGCTCCTACGTCGCACTCGTGATCGCACTCTCCCGCCTCTACATCGACGGCAACATGCAGAACTGGCCCATCATCGATTTCGTCGCCGCCATCTCCGTCGGAATCCTCGGCGGCGTCCCCCTCCTCGACCTCAACTACGCCGAAGACTCCAAAGCCGGCGTCGACATGAACGTCGTCGCCACCGGCAAAGAACGCTTCGTCGAGTTGCAAGGCACCGGCGAAGGAGCCAGCTTCAGCGAAGAAGAAATGACGGCGATGCTGGCGCTCGCGAAGAGTGGAATCACGCAACTCGTCGAGAAACAGCGGTCCGTGCTTGCGAGTGTTCTTGCGCGTGTGGATAACGTGGCGCGGGAGAGGTTGAACAAGAAGTTTCGGTAGAGCGCTGGCCTTCACATAGCGCGAGAGCCGCCCCTCACCCTACCCTCTCCCCACCGCGATGAGGCTGCGGCGGGGAGAGGGGACTTTCAATCTCACTTCATTGCCTATCCACGCGCCACGCCCCTGCGCCCTGCGATGCACAAGTCCCCTCTCCCCGCGGCAGCGGGGAGAGGGATAGGGTGAGGGGCGGCTCTCGCGCTACGTTCTATTAACGGCAGTGTTTGGTGCGTGGAATCGCCTCCCCCAGAACCACACTCCCAGTCCAATCACCGTCAATCCCGCCAGCCAGACGCCCGCCCAGAACACGGTCGGGGCGTACCAGACGCGTACGTCGGACTGGCCGGGGGGGACGGGGAAGGCGAGGAAGGCGGCGTTGACGCGGAGGGGTTTGACGCGTTGGCCATTGACGGTGATTTTCCAGCCGGGCCATGAGGGGATGCTGCTGGTGATGAGGGACCATCGCGGGGCGTTGGCCTGGAGGCGGAAGTCGGTGGGGGTGGCGCTAACGATCTTTGCAACGGCGAGTGAGGAGCCGGCGGGGCGCGGTTTGAAGAAGTCGTCGCGCAGTTGGGCGTTTTCGGTTTTGAGGTCGTCGAGGATGGCGGTGCTGGCCCATTCGTAGTGCGCGCGGAGTTGCGGGTAGCGCACCTCGTCGCGGAACTCGAGCAGGACGTTGCGGACGGCGTAGAAGCGCGGCAATACGTCGCGGTTCTCGACAATCCGGCCGTCGCGGCCGTCGTAGACGATCGGGTATCGCTCCGGATCGGTGACGGGCGCTCCCGGTGAGAGCACGACGTAGCGGACGTTGAGAAAGTTGAAGACCGATTTGTTCGGATCGTTCAGGAATGCGAAGTAGTTCCACGGCTCGTAATCGGCGGTGAGCTTGAGAAAGGCGAGGTATCGCGCGTTCGACATCGGATCGTGCGCGCGGATGTCTTCGAGCCCGTAGATCGCCGAGAGGTTCGGGAAGAACTGCGGGCCGATGCCGGCGATCCGGAACGGTTCGTTCGATGGCGTCTTCGCTGCCAGCTCCTGCAGCTTCGCGATCAGCGGTGTCTTCGGATAGAGCGTGCGATCGGGTAGCGGCATGCTGCGATCGCGTCCGACGATGAAGAGATCGGCGATGACGGCGACGAGTAGAGCCGTCGCAACGGTTGTCGGAAACCGATTCCGCGTCAGAGCGAAGATCGTGGCCACGACGAGCACGGCGATGCCGGGCAGCATCCCCAGAACCGCCGTATCGAAGCGATACGCCGAGGCCATCGGGATGCGCAACAGAAGGAAGAGCATGACCGCCGCACCGAGCACGGCCATGAGCATCGGCTTGCGGCGGGCGAGATCGATCGCGGCAGCGGTTTGGATCGCGCAGAGCAGTGTGAAGAGCAGGCGCGCGCGGGCGTGCGCGGCGATCGGCATCATCAGATGGAACGACTCGCTGATGCCCGGCCAGGAGTAGATGACGCCGAGGACGAAGAGCGTCAGCACGGCGTAGAACATCTCGCGCGATCGCCATTGCCGTTGCAGGATCGTGTGCAGCGCGACAGCGATCCAGGCCACCCATCCGAACATGCCCGGGAAGCCGCCCAGCGGTTCCGTGTCGGCCGGTCCCCACGGTTTCTCCCACGGCACCTGTCCGAAGAAGTGCGGCTGGAACATGACGATCGCGCAGTTGCGGTCCTGATACGGCAGGTCGTCGGCGGAGTAGGGAACGTTCTTCAACTCGGCCACGCGCTTCGACTTCGGCATCGTCTCGAGCAGCGGTCCGAGGTACGGCGCCGCGAGCAACGCGGAGACGGTGAGCGCGCCGCCGAGAGTCAGGATCAGGCGCCACGGCTTCTTCTCTGCGAGTACGAGCCAGAGCACGTACACGGCTCCCAGCCAAAAGAGATGCGCGGCTGTTTCCGGATGGCCGGCGAACAGGAGTTGCGTCCAGAGCAGCGCCGCGAAGAGGAAGCGTCCGCGCGTGCGCTTCTCGGCCAGCAGATCGATTGCGTACAGCACGGCCGGAGCGAGGCAGGCCGCGGTGACCATCGGGAAATGCAGCCATCCGGTGATGAAACCGCAGAACCCGAACGTGACCGCTGCGACCGTGCTGCCGAGGAGCGAGTAGCGTCTCCGACAGAAGAGAAACGTGAACGTGAGCGCGATCAGCACCTTCATCGCCGCTTCGGCGCTGACGGCGCGGCCAAGCGGAAGCGGCAACGTGAGAAATCGCAACAGCGAAAACGCGGAGCTCTGACCGTTGCCGAGGAGCGGATAGCCGCCGCCGGAATAGTGATTCCAGAGCGGCGGCGTCAGCGACTGCCAGCTCTCGCGCACCTGATGCATCCACGGCACGATCTGCATCGGCAGATCGTTCAGCTCGGACGTGTACTGATAGTGATAGTTCGTGACGTGGTACCACGGCGGAATCGACGGCAGCACATCGAGTTGAAAGTTGACGTACTGCTGCGTCAGCGGCCGGAAGAAAAAAATCAGAACGAGCAGATAGAACAACAGCGCGACGCGACGCGGGAGATCTGCGCCTGCGCGCCGCGCGAGCGCGATGGCCGCGGCGTAGACGAGGCCGATGTAGAGCCAGGTGAAGTTCATCGTGACCCATCCGACAGGGCGGAATGACGAACTTCCTGCGCGCTTGATGGCACGCGTGCATTCACCACAGAGACACAGAGGACACGGAGGGGACACAGAGGAAGGCGATGCATCTGGTCGCCGCCTTCCCCCCTGTTTGCTTTACTCCGTCCCCCTCTGTGCTCGCTGTGTCTCTGTGGTGAATACACGCGTGCGGTAATCCACACTTGACCAAGGGCCCGCGATTTGGTTGCGGCCGCATCGTGTTGTCTTTCTGCGGTCAGCCTCATCGCGAATCACGACGCATCTTCACACCGATGGCAATCAATCCCGCCAGCGTCACCAGCGCGATGATCGATCCGACGCGGAAGGTCCAGGGGTCGTACCAGACTCGCACGTCGGATTCGCCGGGCGGGACGGTGAAGCTGAGGAAGCCGCCGTTGACGCGCGTGGGCTCGATGCGTGCGCCGTTGCGCTCGACCTTCCAGCCTGACCACCACGGTACGCTGCTGACGATCAGCGAATAGCGCGGCGCTTTGACGCGCAGGCGGTATTCGGTGGCCGATGCTTCGAGGATCTGCGTGGTGGCCATCGGTGCGGTTTTCGGACGCGGGTTGAAAAAATCGCCGCGTTGGGCCTCGGTTTCGAGGGTGAGGTTCTCGAGGAACGCCGTATTGGCCCAGTCTTCCGTCGCTTTGAGGTTCTGGTAAAAGTACGTGTCGCGGAATTCGAGGATGACGTTGCGTGCCGCGAAAAAGCGAGGCAGCGCGTCCGGATTCTCGAAGATGCGTCCGTCTTCACTGTCGTACAGCATCCGATAGCGAGGCGGCAGCACGGCGTTCGGCGTGGCCACGACGTAGCGCACATTGAGATAGTCGATCAGGCGCCGCTCGAACTCATTCCACTCGGCGAAATAGTTCGCGGCGTCGTAATTGATGATCAGCGCGAGCAGCCCGATGTACCGGCCGTTGGCCATCGGATCGTGCGCGCGGATGTCCTCATAGCCATAGACCGCCGCCACGTTCGGGAAGAACGCCGGGCCATTGGCGGTGATGCGATACGGATCGTTGGCCGGAATGCCGGCCGTGAGCTCATCGAGCTTCGTGAGGAGCGGTGTCTTCGGATACATCCACTCGTTCGGGACGACCGGATTCCAGTTGCCGGTGGTCTCCCACAGCTCTCCGATGATCGCGACCAATAGCAGCAGCACCGCGATGTCTTTCCGCTTGACGCTGACTGCGATGAACGCCAGCAGCAACACGCCGAATGCGGGCAGCATCGCTTCGATCGATCCGTCGCGATACGCCGGCACGGTGAAATCTGCGGTCAGAGTTACGCCGAGAAGCAGCGCTGCCGCGGCGGAAAGCCCGATGAGCGCAGAGGCGCGATCGCGTGCGAAAACATCGATCGCCGCGGCGGTCTGGATCGCCAGCAGAAGGCAGAGGAACAATCGGAGCCGTGCATTCGCCGCGAGTTGAAAAACGAGGTGAAAGAGCTCGCGCAGACCCGGCCACGACAGGATGATCCCAACGACGAGCACTGTGGCCAGGACGAAGAACATCTCGCGCGAGCGCCAGGCGCGCCTGCGGATGACATGCGCGAGCAGGACGAACCACGCCGCGATCCCGAGCGTCCCCGCGAAGCCGGTGATCGATTCCGCGTGCGCCGGTCCCCACGGCTTGGTCTCGTACGGCAGCTCGCCGTAGAACTGCGGCTGCACGAGCAGCTTTGCGGACGGCCCATCGGAGAACGGTACTTCCACCGACGTCGCGTTGGCCTTCAGTTCGTGGAACCGCTTCGACTTCGGCACGGACTCGAAGAACGGCAGGAGCAACGGAAGGGACAGCAGACCGGCTACGGCCAGGAGGCCAAAGAGCGAGAGCAGGAACTGACGCGTGCGGCCCGCGGTGCCGCGCTCGGCAAACAAGATCCATGCGACGTAAAGCGCGGCGATGAAAAACGTGTGCGAGACCGTTTCCGGATGGCCGCCGAAGAGCATCGCCGTCCAGATCGCCGCACCCATCACGAAGCGCGTGTAGGTGAAACGCTCCGCGAGCAGATCGATGAGATAGAAGACCGCCGGCACGAGGCAGGCCGTGGTGATGAGCGGAAAGTGCAGCCAGACCAGGATGAACGACGAGAACCCGAACGCCACCGCGCCGGCCGTGCTGGCCAGCTCGGAGTACCCGCGGCGCCGGCACCAGAGAAACATGAACGTGAGCGCGATGAGGATCTTCATCGCCGCCTCGAACGTCATCGAATGCCCGAGGGAGAGCGGCAGGCCGAGAATGCGCAGTGGGGAGAGCGCGGAGCTTTGCGCGCTGGCCAGCAACGGATAGCCGCAGGCCGCGAGAGGATTCCAGAGCGGCGGCGAAAGCGACTTCCAGCTCTCGCGCACCTGATGCGCCCACGGAACGATCTGCAGCGCGATGTCATTGATCTGCGGATTGACGGCAGTGCGGTCGTCGGTCGTGTAGGCCCACGGCGAAAGCGTCTTGAGAAAATCGACGGGCACGTTGACGTAGTCCTGCGTCAGAGGCAGGAACAGGAACACGAGCACGAGCGCATAGAAGAAGACAGCCACCCGCTTCGGCAGCTCCACTCCCGCACGCCTCGCCATCGCCACGGCCGCGGCATAGACCACGCCCGCATAGAACCACGTCGGATTGAACACGGCGGCGGATGATACCGTGAGGAGACAGTCGGCCGTCGGCGGTGGGGGGGGGGGG
>JALYJW010000106.1 GCA_030775085.1 Acidobacteriota bacterium
GGCCTCGCCCGCCACGGTGATGACCGGGTCGTTCGGCGCGAGCCGCTGCCGCGCCGCCTGGACGGGCTGGAGAGCCCGTTTCAGGTCCCACGTCGTCTGGACGTAGGCGAGGATCTCGGCATGGTTCGGCTCCCGCTCCTTGTCGTGAGCGCCGTACCGGAAGCTCGCCAGGTACATCCCGCTGGCGTTCACGAGCGCGAGGAAGGAGAAAGCGGCGAGGGCGATCCGGGCAACGGTCTCGCGCCGGATGCTCCAGAGCCACGCCAGGCCGTCCGCGGCGAGGATCGTGATGGGGAGGAGGGCGTGCACCGTCAGCCAGGGCACCTTCTCCCGCGCCCAGGCGTAGAGGAGGAGCGACCCGATTGCCCAGAACAGAGTGAAGCGCAGGAACGGCGGATGCGGACCGATCTTCTCCCTCTCCCCTCCGGGGAGAGGGCCGGGGTGAGGGGCGGCACTTGCGGAGATCTCCCGCACCAGCGCCGTCGTATACGCGTCCTGCAGCGCGAGATCCGTCGAGATCGCGAAGGGGCAGTAGGTGCAGTGCGTGGTGCAGAACGGGAGGTGGATGTAGAGGCCGTGCACTGTGATCAGTAGGCAGTATGCATCGGGAAGAGTCGGGCAGTCGGCAGTCGGCGGTCGGCAGTGGATGAGGCACCGAAGCCCGGAGCGATTGCGCGGCGTCCTCTCTACTGCCGACCGCCGACTGCCGACCGCCGACTTGGGCTGCCCTATAATTTCCCCCAATGTCCGCTGTCCCTGATTCTCCTCCCCCGCCAGCGAAGGGGCTTCGCCGGCCTCGCCTGCTCTGGAAACTCCTCGGCGCGATGGCGCTCGTGGCGCTCGTGCCTCTGGTGGTCTCGCATCTCATCCTGATCGGCATCAACCGCGACTCGCTGGAGACGCTGGAGAAGAAGTACCTCAGCCGCTCCGCCGTGCAGATCTCGAACGATCTCGACAATCTGCTGGTCAGTAACCGGCAGCAGATGACCAAGATCGCGGGCAGCATCCTGATGATGCGCAAGGCGCTGCCGGCCGGCACCGATCCATTCACGTACGCCGCGCAGACGGGTTGGATTGCCGACTCGATCACGCCCGATGGCGATCTGATCGCCATCCGCGCGCTCAATGCCGAAGGCCAGGGCGCGGAGGCGGTGCCGGCGCAGCTCGATCCGTCCGTCATCGGCGAGATGGCCATCGCCCAGAAAGTGTCGCTGGCCGGCAATGAGTCGACCGGACGCATCCAGCACCTGACCGCACGCAACGAGCCTGTCCTCGTGCTGGCTGTGCCGGTGCGCGACGGCGCGACCACCATCGGCACGGTGGTGGGGCTGGTCAGCCTGCGCAGGATCGTCGGCCGCATCCGCGAGGAAGGCAAGGACGATATGACGGCGTTCCTGGTCGATCGCGACGGACGCGTGCTCATCCACAGCGAGGCCTCCGTCGACGTGCAGCACCCGAATTTCTCGCACCTGAAGCTGGTCAAAGAGTTCTCCAATGCGCGTGTGCCGCTGCGCCTCACGGAGTCGTACGAGGACCGCGGCGTGAAGCTCATCGGCACGGTCGCGCCCGCGCCGCCGAACGTCGGCGTCATCGTGCAGAAGCCTGAGAAGCTCGCATACGCCTCCGTCGATCAGATGGTCCGCGCCACGGCGTACTGGGTGGCGCTGGCCCTGCTCCTCGCTATCGCCGCGGCGGTAGTCTTCGCGTCCGGAATCGCGCATCCGATCCGCCTGCTCGCGGAAAAGACGCGGGAGATCGCGCAGGGGAACTACCAACAGCGCGTGGAGCTGAAGACGCACAACGAGATCGGCGAGCTGGCCGAGAATTTCAACGTTATGTCGTCGTCGATCGAGCACGCCGTCGAGCAATTGAAGAAGGCCGCGCACGAGAATTCGCTGCTCTTCCTCAACTCGGTGCGCATGCTGGCCGCAGCCATCGACGCCAAGGATCCTTACACGCGCGGACATTCGGAGCGCGTGGCGCGTTACTCGATCGGCATCGGCAAGAACCTCTCGCTTCCCGAGAAGGAGATGCGCAATCTGCGGATCAGCGCCCTGCTGCACGACGTCGGCAAGATCGGCATCGACGATCGCATCCTGAGAAAGCCAGGCGCGCTGTCGGATGATGAGTTCGAGGTGATGAAGGGACATCCCGCCAAAGGCGCGGCCATCATGAGCGGTGTGGCGCAGCTCATCGACATCATCCCGGGAATGAAGTATCACCATGAGAAATGGAGCGGCGGCGGTTACCCGGACGGCTTGGAAGGCGAGCAGATCCCGATGCAGGCGCGCATCGTGGCCATTGCCGACACGTTCGACGCCATGACCACGAACCGCCCGTACCAGAAGGCCATGGAGATCGGTTACGTCGTCGAGAAGATCAAGAGTTTCGCCGGAACGCGTTTCGACCCGCGCGTGGTCGACGCGTTCGTGAATGCGGTGAAGCGCGGCGACGTACAGATCGAAGAGCAAGTGCGAGGCGCCGCCTGAGCCGCCGGCACGGCCGGCTGCGTTGGTTGCCCAAGGCTCCTTCGCGATTGTCGTCATTGCTGGCGGTTTTCGTGACCCTCGTCTTCGTTACAGGGGCCGCCACCGCTGCTTCCTCCCCTGCCTGCGACCGCAGCGTGCAACAAATTCTCCGCGGCAATTACGACGCGGCGCTGCGGCAGTTGAGCGGCGCGAAAACATCCGGCGACGCGCCGGGCGAGGTCGAGAATCTGCGCGGGCTGGCGTTGTTGCTCGAAGGCCAGACGGCGAAGGCGCTGGCCAGTTTCGACAAAGCGCTGGAGTTGCAGCCATCGCTGCAAGCGGCTCGTTTCAATCGCGCGCTGGCGCTGATGCGCAACGGCGATCATGGCAAGGCGGCCTCCGAGCTGGAAAAGATATACGCCGACGAGCACTCCGCGCTCCGCGCCGACGCCGCCTATCACCTCGGCATCGCGCACGATCGCATGGGCCGGCCCGCCGAGGCGGAGACGTGGCTCGACCGGGCCATGATCCTCGATCCCAAACTCGACGCGGCGCTGCTCTACGTTGGAATGCTGCGCGAGCGGCGCGGCGATCTGCAGCGCGCAGGGCGTGCCTATCTCGACTATCTCGAGCGCTATCCAAAATCCTCATCCGCGCTGCTGCGCTTCGGAGTCTCCGCGCAGAAGGCGGGACGCATCGACGTCGCCAAGACCTACCTCAACCGCGCCATCGCCGCGGCGCCAAATTCATACGAAGCCGTCGAGGCGCGGAAGTATCTGGTGATGTGGGAGTGATGCCGTGTTCCGGATGATCCTGCACGAGCTTCTGGCCACCACCGCCGGCGCCCAGGCCGCGCTTTTCCTGGACTGGGAAGGCGAGACCGTGGAGCTGGCCTGCGACCACGACCTCAGCGATCACGAGCTGCGCATCATCGGCGCCTACCAGGGCATCTTCCTCTCCCGCCTGCGCGCCCTCTGCGCACAAGTGGAGGCCGGCGAGCCGCGCCGCTACAAGATCGAGCTCGACACGCGCGCCGTGCTCAGCTACGACGTGAAGGACGGCTACTACGTCGTGCTCCTCGTCGACACTTCCTTCAACGAAGGCCTGGCCTGGCGGCGGCTCGAAAAATGCCGCGAGCGATTGATCGCGGAGATGTGAGCTACCAAATCGCGAAGGCTGGCGCAAAGATTGGGCAGGCGCGGACCACCGCCGCGCGCCTCTCACCACAGAGACACAGAGGGCACGGAGGAGGACGGAGTAAAGCAATTGTTGAAAAGACGATCACGTCCATCGCCTTCCTCTGTGTCCCCTCCGTGCCCTCTGTGTCTCCGTGGTGAAGGTGCGCACGCGCATCAACGCGCAGGAAGTTTTTGACGACGCGCGCAGGATCGCCGAACCGCGCCCTACACGAAAATCCGCGCTTCCTTCAGCTCCCTCAGTTTGTCGCGAATCTCCGCCGCCCGTTCGAAGTCGAGGTTCTTGGCGGCGTCTTTCATTTCTTTCGAGAGGCGGCTGATGGCTTTGTCGATGTCTTCGCCGGCGGCGAGGTCGAGCTTCGACTTCTGGCCGGGCAGCGGGACGTCGAGGTAGTCGAGGTTGGCCATCTTGACGAGGTCGGAGTCGACGGACTTGATGATCGTGGCGGGCTCGATGCCGTGGTCTTCGTTGTATTTCTGCTGGATGGCGCGGCGGCGCGTGGTCTCGTCGATGGCGAAGCGGAGCGAGTCGGTGATCTTGTCGGCGTAGAGCACGGCTACGCCGTTGAGATGGCGCGCGGCGCGGCCGATGGTCTGCACGAGCGAGGTCTTGGAGCGGAGGAAGCCTTCCTTGTCCGCATCCAGGATGGCCACGCACGAGCACTCCGGGATGTCGAGGCCTTCGCGCAGGAGGTTGATGCCGATCAGCACGTCGTACACGCCGAGGCGGAAGTCGCGCAGGATGGCGATGCGCTCCATCGTCTCGACATCGGAGTGAAGGTAGTTGACCTTGATGCCGAGCTCCATCAGATACCGCGTCAAATCCTCGGCCATCCGCTTGGTGAGCGTCGTGACCATGACCCGCTCGCCGAGCGCGGAGCGCTCGCGGATGACGCCGATGAGATCGTCGACCTGCCCTTTCACCGGCTTCATGATCAGCACCGGATCGAGCAGCCCCGTGGGACGGATGATCTGCTCGGCGTAGAGTCCGCCGGTCTTTTCCAACTCGTACGCTCCCGGCGTGGCGGAGACGTAAAGCGTCTGCGTCAGCTTCCCTTCGAACTCGTCGAAGGAAAGCGGACGATTGTCGATCGCACTCGGCAAACGGAAGCCGTATTCGACGAGCGTTTCCTTGCGCGCGCGGTCGCCGCCCCACATGGCGCGCACCTGCGGAATGGTCTGATGCGATTCGTCGACGACGAGCAGGAAGTCGTTCGGGAAGTAGTCGATGAGCGTCGGCGGCGGCTGGCCTTTCACGCGTCCGCTGAGATGGCGCGAGTAGTTCTCGATGCCGTTGCAGTAGCCGAGCTCCGCGATCATCTCCAGATCGAACATGGTCCGCTGCGAAAGGCGCTGCGCTTCGAGCAGGCGGTCGTTCGCGCGCAACTCGGCCACGCGCTCGTCGAGCTCGATGCGGATGTTCTCCATCGACACCATCAATCGCTCGCGCGGAGTGACGTAGTGCGTGCGCGGATAGATGGCCAGCCGATCGTACTCGCGCCCCGAGGTCTTGCCGGTGATGGGATCGATGCGCGTCATCTTGTCGATCTCGTCGCCGAAGAACTCGATGCGTACCGCATCGTCTTCGTACGCGGGCCAGACTTCGAGCACGTCGCCGCGCACACGGAAATTGCCGCGCGAGAGATCGTACGGCGTCCGCTCGTACTGCATCTCCGTCAGCTTGCGGAGATAGTCCGTCATCGGCTTTTCCGTACCGCGCTCGAAGAAGAGCAGCATCCCGTAATAGAGCTCGGGCTCGCCGATGCCGTAGATGCAGGACACCGAGGCCACGATGATCACGTCGCGGCGCTCGAAGAGCGCCTTGGTCGACGAGAGCCGCAGCTTGTCGATCTCGTCGTTCTTGGTCATCTCTTTTTCGATGTAGAGATCGTTCTGCGGGATGTAGGCCTCGGGCTGGTAGTAGTCGTAATACGAAACGAAGTACTCGACCTTGTTCTCCGGGAAGAAGTTCTTGAACTCCTGGTAGAGCTGCGCGGCCAGGATCTTGTTGTGGCTGAGGACGAGCGTGGGCCGGTTCACCGCCTCGATGACCTTGGCCACCGTGAAGGTCTTCCCGGAACCGGTCACGCCGAGCAGCACCTGATCGCGCGCGCCGGCATTCAGCCCCTCGGTCAGTTGGCGGATCGCCTCCGGCTGGTCACCCTGCGGCTGGAACGGAGAGATGAGATTGAAGCGGGACATGCGGTCGTGAGTATGAACGACCTAAGCGGTTCGGCGATCTGTTACCTGCTGCAAACTGCCTGCTGACGCGGAGTGATCCCCCTCACGCGCGGAATCCTCGCTCTGCCCATAGAGTGGCAGCGGGTCTCATCACAAGCGGCTACACTTGGTCCGGGTCCAACCCCAATTGGGTGGTTTTGATGGCGGGCGCGTGAAAGTCCGTTCGTGCACTTCGAGGGAGAGCTCATGAGTCGATTGAGATGGATGAATGGCGTCATCGCGGTGGTGACGGTTCTCATCTGCAGTCCGGCGTTCGCAACGGGCTACACCAGCAACAACTCCGGCGATTGGGCCGTGCCCACCACGTGGACGCCCACGGGCGTTCCCACTCTCGGCGACAGCGTCACCATCACGGGAAGCCACGTCATCACGGTCTCGGATGCGCGAAGCATCAACTTCGTCACCTTCCTCAACAACAGCGGCGGCAAAGAGCTCCACGTCGGCAACGGCGCCAGCCTCACCGTCGGCGGCAGCGGCGCGGCCATTCAGCTCAATCCATCCACGGACGGCACCAACCTGCTCCGGCTCGACGGCGGGAACATCACGCTCACCGATCCGCTGGGCAGCGTGAACGTCGTAGGCGGCGCGCTGAGCCTGGCCAGAATCCAGTTCTCATCCGCCGGCGGCACCCTGGCCATCGGCCGGAGCCTCAACTTCAGCGGCAACGCGGTCAATGCACAGGTGCTCTTCGACAACAGCAGCCCGGGCATCGTGGAGATCGGCGAAGACCTCAGCAGCGGCGGCAACATCAGCACCGCCGGCTCCACGTCTACATTCACATTCAACGGTACCGGCGGCCAGACCATCAACAGCTACAACTTTCAGAATCTCACGATCAACAAAGTCGCCAGCACCGCGACGCTCAACGGCGCCATCACCGTCAACGGCGATCTTGCGATTTCCGATGGAGTGCTCGACGACGGCGGCAATCAGATCAGTCTGAATGCGGGCACGACTTCGAATGTATCCATAAGCGGGAGCGGCGTTCTCAAGCTCGGCAGCGCCGGAAACGCGACTTTCTTCCCGCAACCGGTGAGCGGCGCCAACGTCACGATGTCGCCCAACGCGGCGGTCGTCTATCAAAGCGGCGCGGCCAGCCAGAGCGTTAGCCTCGGCGTCACCTACCGGCGCCTCTTCCTTCAGGCGCCCGGAAGCACCGGCCCGGTGGACAAGGCCATCGGCTCAGGCACGATCAAGGTCCAGGAGTTTCTCCAGATCGACGATAACGGAGCGAACGGCGTCCGTCTGGTGCTCGGGCCGGAGACACTCGACGTCGACGGCGACATCAGCGGCGACGGCGAGATCCTGATCACCAGCGGATCGATCTTCGTCGGCGGCAACTTCGCATCGACGATCACATTCACGCTTGCCGGCATCGGCAGCACCGTCACCTACGACGGCACCGGTGCGCAGAGCGTGCTGGGCGGGGCCAACTACGACAACCTGGTGGTGAACAAGGCCAGCGGCGTTGCCACCATCAGTGGACCGCTCAGTCTCAATGCCGATCTCACCCTTGCAAACGGCACCCTCGACGACGATGGCATCCAGATCCTGCTCGACAGCGGCAACGGATCCAGCGTGTCGATCTGCTCGACGTGCGTCCTGAAGCTCGGCAGCGCAACCACGGGCTCGAGCTTCCCCTCGCCCGTGCTTGCAGCCAACGTCACGCTTTCTCCCGGTAGCACGGTGATCTATCAGGCCGGCGTCCCGCAAACGATCGACACGTCGTTCAACTATCAGAACCTTTCGTTCCTCACGCTGGCAGGAAACGTCGTTCGCTCTTTCGTGAATCAGGCCTTCTCGACGGTGTTCGAGACCTTCCACATCGGAGCAAACGTCACGGCCACCTTCGACAACGACATTCTCGATGTCAACGGCGACATCACCGGCGCAGGCACCGTGCAGCTCATCGACGGCATCATCGATGGCGAAGCACAAGTGGGCGGCGATTGGTTGTCCGGCACTCTCATCGCAGAGCCGGGAACGACGGTCACCTACGACGGATCCGGCCCGCAGATCATGCTGCCCGCCACCTACGCGCGGCTGCACATCAACAAGCCCTCGGGCAACGCCACGGCTCCATCCGGCGCGACCATCGTGCAGGAGCTGATGACGTTCACCAATGGGAACGTCGACATCACGGGCGGTTTCACGATCGACGTCGCAGCCAGCGTCACCCGAGTATCGGGTCATTTCCTCGGACCACTGACCATGGGTCTGGACGGCACCAACGTACGAAGATTCGACGTCGGTACCGCCGCGTCCTATCTCCCCGTCGATGCGGAAGGAAGTAGTTCCGGGCTGCTGACCCTGCAAGCCGTGGAGGGACTGCACCCGAACAACACAGGCAGCAACACGCTCTCCCGCTATTGGAACATTCAGCCTTCCGCGATCTCGACGCTCGACAGCGTCCAGTTCAACTACAACGATCCCGCCGACATCAATGCCGGCGATGAAACGAAGTTCCGCCTCGCGCACTACGCAGGCGCGACCTGGACCGATTACGGCGACATCCCGGAAACGCTCAACTATGGCAGCGCCACCAGCGGCACGTATCTCGGCGACTGGGTCATCGGCCAGAAAGGCAGCACCGGATTCGCAAGCAAGCTGGCCATCACCAGCGTCAACGGCGGCTTCGACCCGGGCGTGAACGACGGGTTCCCCGTCGACGTCGAGTCGCAATACGACAATGGCACGCCCGCCAACGTCGCCATCAACACCGGGGTCGATATCCTTCTCGAGTCGACCGGTGCCGGCTCGCTGCTCGGAGGGTTCGCAACGATCACTGCCGGCACGAGCTCCGCCACTGCCAGCGATTCGTCCTACGACACGATCGAATCGAACGTTCAACTGCGAGCGGACGCGTCTTCCGGCGACACGACTCTCGAGGACGGCGTGAGCGCGTTCTTCGACGTCGTAGCTCTGCCGTCCGTGCTCACCGTCACAAGCGTTGCGGACACCGGACCAGGCACCCTTCGCGACGCCATCACCACCGTCAACTCGGGTGGCTGCAGCTCACCATGCACGATCGACTTCGATCCGAGCCTGTCGGGCGACATCGTTCTCGGCAGCACCTCGCTTCCGGTTCTCGGCGCGAACGCCGCGGATCTGACCATCGACGGATTCACCGCCAACGGAGCCAGTCCCAACACGCAGCCGTTCGGTTCTGCGTCAAATGCGAACATCACCATCGGGCTGGTGGGCAACCTCACCGCTTCGATCGGTCTGGCCATCCAGACCGACAACGTCACCGTCCAGGGACTGGCGTTCCGCAACTTCACGACGGGCGGCGCCGGCCGGGCCGTCGAGATCACGAACGGCGCGAACAACTGGATCCGAGGGTGCTACATCGGAACTGACAACGCCGGTGTGACCGGCTCTGCGAACTTCGCGGGAGTCGTGGTCAATGGTGCGGCGTCCATCGGCAACAAGATCGGCGGACCATCGGTCGGTGACCTCAACGTCATCAGCGCCAACGGGGTTGGCATCTACATCGGCAGCGGCGCCACCGCCACCGAAGTGAAGATGAACTACATCGGCGTCATGTCCACCGCGGCCACGGCGCTCGGCAACACAACCGGCATCACCATCGACGCGTCCTCCAGCCTGAATGTCATCGGCACGCTCACCTTAGGCAACATCATCAGTGGCCAGACCGGCTTCGGTGTGGAGGTCGATGGCTTCGACAACGATCTCAAACACAACTACATCGGCCTCAACGGCGCCGGTACGTCGGCCATCCCCAACGCCGTCGGAGTGTCGATCACTGGCGCCGACAATTACGTCGGCGGCGCAGGGACCGATCGGAACTACATCAGCGGCAACGCCGGAAACGGAATCGAGATCAGCGGCGACAACGCCTGGATCAGCAACAACTACATCGGTGTGGACGTCGGGGGAACCACGGGGGTCCCCAATGGCGGCCACGGCATTGACATCTCCGGCACGGCAGCAGAGGGCTGGATCGGTCTTCCCGCCGGAAACCGCATTGCCTACAACCTGGCAGAAGGCATCGAGCTCGACACCTCCGGCATCGGCCACATCATCCGGACCAACGAGATCTTCTCGAACACCGGCATCGCCATCGACCTCGGAACCGACGGTCCGACCGCCAACGACGCCACCGACACCGACACCGGCGCCAACAACCTGCAGAACTTCCCGACCATCTCCTCCGCGGAGATCAACGGCGGCAACGTCGACGTCACGGTCTCGCTGAATTCATCGGGCGGCGTGAGCGCGAACTTCTTCGTCATCGATATCTACAAAGCAGATGGCTCCACGCCCTACCAAGCCGCCGAATACCTCGGGGCCTCTGGCTGTCTGGCCGGCATTCTCACTAACGCCGTCGTCTCCGTGCCCGTCGGATCGCTTTCCGCCGGCAACAAGGTCGTGGCCACAGCCACTGCGTTCAGCAACGCCGCCTGCTCGACGGTCAGCGAAGGAACCTCCGAGCTCTCACCCGGCGTCGTCGTCAGTGGCGATGTCCACTGGATCGCGGGCAACGGCGCCTGGGAGAACGGCGCGAACTGGGACACGGGCTTCATCCCCGCTCCGGGTGACACCGCCATCATCGACGCGGGCGGCACTTATACCGTCACGCTGAGCAGCGGCCAGACCGTGAACAGCCTGATCATCGGCAACGGCGTCTCCGGACAGCAGACCCTGCAGCTCGTTACCGGACCGCTCACGCTCACCAGCAACAGCAGCATCGCCAGTACCGGCGTACTCGATATCAATCACACCATCCAGGGAGCCGGCTTGCTCGTCAACAACGGCCAGATCTTCTGGAACGCCGGTTCCGTCGCCAATGCTGGTGTCGTCAACGCCACGACCGGCCCCGCCATGACGATCGGTACCAGCGGCGCCAAAGCATTGAATGGCGCGACCCTGACGAACAACAGCGTGGCCACGACCTTCTGGAGCGGCGGGAACATCAGCTTCATATCCGGCGGCGGCATCTCCAACGCCGGCACGTTCGAGACGAACTTCGATGGTGTGATCTTCGACGTCCTCACTGGCAGCCCGTTCGCCAACACCGGAACGTTCCGCAAGTCCGGCGGAACCGGCAGCACAATCTTCAACGTAGACCTCAATCACAGCGGCGGCAACATCGAGGTGCAGCAGGGCGCGCTCGATCTCGCCGGCGGCACGTCCACCGCACCGATCAACATCAGCTCCGGCAGGAAAATCATCATCAATTCGAATACCTACACGTTCGGCGCCGGCGTGGCTCTGACTGGCCTCGGCAAGGTCGAGGTAGGAACCGGCGGGTCGTTCGTCGTGAATGCCACGACCAGCTTCCCGGCACTCCACGTCATCGACGGGATCGTCGCTGGCAGCGGCGATGTCGTCGCGGGCGCGGGCCAAAACATCAGTTGGGACGGCGGCATCTTCGGCACCGGCGGTGGCAAGGTCTCCATTTCCGGAACCGGGAGCCTGCTCATCGGCACGGCCGCGACCAAGATCATCGATCGCACACTGGAGATCGTGGGTGGCAGTGCCACGGCCACCTGGAGCGATGGCGACATCCAGATGGGATCGTTCGCCGCGATCAACAATGCCGGTGTCTTCGACGTGACCGCGGCCGCGATCACATCGTTCACCGGCTCGGATGTCACGTTCACGAATACCGGCACGCTCAAGAAGTCAGGCGCAGCCGCCGCAACGCTCTTCAACGCCGTCGACCTGGTGAGCTCCAACCTCCTCTGGATTACCTCGGGCGCAGTAGGCGTGCGGGACGGCGTCATCAGCGGGACGGTCGACATCGATCCGACGGCCTTCCTCAGCGTCAACACCGGCCAGGTCACCCTGAATGCGCCATCGTTCATCGACAGCGGAACGCTGCAGGTCGGGAGCGGCACGCTGACGATGAACGGTCCGCTGACCGTTTCGAACTTCGAGTTCAACAATGGGATCGTCAACGGCACAGGAGTCGTGAGCCACGCCGGCGCCTTCACGTGGAATGGCGGTACGTTGTCCGGTACCGGCACGAGCGCGATCATCACTGGCGGCTCCCTGGCCTTCAACGGTTTCGCTGCGACGACGCTCGACCGCATGCTTACCATTGATGCCGGCCGCACCGCCACGTGGAGCGGCGGCACGATCCAGGTCGACGCGAACGGCGGCATCACCAACAACGGGACGTTCGACGCCACCACCGACAACATCATCAACCGGTTCGCCGGCGGCACACCCACGCTCACCAACACCGGAACGCTCCGCAAGTCCGGCGGTGCGGGCTCGACGACGTTCACCAACGTCGACGTCAACAGCATCGGCGGCACGGTGCATGTCCAGTCCGGCACACTCAATCTCGCGGTTGCGGCGCTCACAGGCGCCATCATCGATCTCGACGCCGGCACGAAGCTTCTCGTCAACTCGGATACCGTGACGATTGGCGGCGTCACAACTTTCCCCGATTCAGGAGAGGTCGAGCTGGCCACGGGCGGAACGTTGATGGTCAGCAACAACGTCTCCATGCCCAACTTCACGTTCAGCGGGGGCTTTCTCGACGGTGGTGCCACTCTAACGCTGAGCAACACCGCCTCCTGGAGTGGCGGAACGATGCAAGGCGGCGGCGTCACCGAGGTGGGCAGCACGGCCACGCTGGCGATGAGCGGAGCCGGCAAGAACATCAACACGCGCACCCTCAGAACGCTTCTAGGCTCCACGGTCAACTGGACCGCCGGTTCCGTTCTCATGAACACCGGCGGCAACATCGACAACACCGGACTGTTCCACGTCCAGTTCGACGGCAATATCGGAAACGGCGGCACCGCCGGCGGCTTCGTGAACAACAGCGGCGGCACGCTGCGCAAGTCGCTGACGAACGGCAGCCTGTTCCTCACCAGCATCAACCTGACGAACAACGGAATCCTCGACATCGACCTCGGCAAAGTCGACGTCACCGGCACGTTCGTGCAGGGCGCGACCGGCTCCCTCGACATCCTCCTCGGCGGCGTCTTGCCGGGCACGCAGCATGGCCAGCTCGTCACCAACTCCGGTCCAACCTTCGCCGGCCCGCTCAACGTCACGTTCAACGGACCGTATCAACCGTTGACCAACGACGACTTCACCATCGTCTCGTGGCCAAGCGACACGCATGCCGGCAACTTCGCGCCCTACAACCTGGCCGCGCTTTCCAACGGGCGCACGTGGTCGAACTTCTTCAACGCTACCGGCCTGCACCTGGTCGTCAATGCCGGCAACGCCGACGTTTCGATCGTGAAGACCGCCTCCGCTGCGAACGTCGTAGTCGGCAATCCGATCAGCTACACGCTCGCGGTCAGCAACGCCGGACCGGATAGCGCGAACAGCGTGCAGGTCACCGACACGCTTCCCACCGGACACACGGGCATCACCGCCGGCGGCGGGCCGACCTGGTCGTGCGGCGTGGTGGGACTGGTCGTCACCTGCAACGCAACCGCGCCGCTCAACACAGGCGCCGCGCCGAACATCACCATCAATGCCACCGCGCCCGGAACGCCGGGGCCGATCACGAACACTGCCAACGTCACCACGACGAATCCCGATCCGAACGCTGCGAACGACTCCAGCTTCGCGAACGTCACCATCGACGCGGCACAGGCCGATCTCGCCGTCTCCGGCAGTAACCCAGCGGCAGTGCCGGTTGGCTCGCCGGTCGCGTTCACGTTCAACATCACGAACAACGGACCGCAGACCGCGACCGCCGTCATCTTCACCGCGCCCATCCCCGGCTCGCTGACGTTCGTTTCGGCGACACCTCCGTGTACGTTCTCGGCTGGTGTGGTGTCGTGCAACGTCGGCAACCTCGCCTCCGCCGCGTCAACCAGCATCACCATCAACACCAACGCTCCGAACACCGGCACGCAGAGCATCACCGGCAACGCCGATGCGACCGAGGCCGATCCGAACGCAGGCAACGACAACCTGACGCTGTCGGTTGCCGTGGCGGGAGGCACCGTGGTCGTCACGAATACGAACGACTCCGGCACCGGCTCGTTGCGACAGGCGATGCTCGACGCGCAGAACGCCGTCTGCACCTCACCCTGCTTCATCACATTCAACATCCCATCGGCGCCGCCGTTCGTGATTCAGCCGGCCACGAACCTGCCCCACGTCGCGAGCGATACGCACATCGACGGCACAACGCAACCGGGCTACGGCTCGACACCGATTGTCGAGATCAACGGCAGCCTGCTCGTCAGCCCGTCGGGCACGCTGGTCCTGTCCGGCACGAACGCGACGATCTCCGCCCTCGCCATCACCAACGCGGTCGCGGGCAGCAAGGCCGTTTCCATCACCGGCAATGACAACAAAGTCACCGCGAGCTACATCGGCGTGGCGCCGCTCGGCGCAACGGCCTCCAATCACACCGGCATCTCCATCACCGGCAGCAACAACACAGTCGGCGGCACCAACCCGGTCGACGCGAACGTCATCGCCAACAGCACCACCAACGGCCTGGTCGTCACCGGCGCCGGCATTGGCAACACCATCCTCGGCAACTCTTTCGATAGCAACGTGCTGCTCGGCATCGACCTCAACGCCGACGGACCGACTGCCAACGACGCCACCGATCCCGACACCGGTCCGAACAATCTGCAGAACTTCCCCACACTCACCTCGGCCACGCTCGACGGCATCGGCGGCATGACCATCAACAGCAACATCGACTCGTCGGCCACGTCCGCCGGAAGCATCCTCGTCGAATACTTCGAGGCCGACACCGGCGGCGAAGGAAAGACCTTCATCGCCAGCGCCTGCGTGGCCGGCAACAGCTTCGGGCTCGGCACCAGTTTCGCCGCGCCGGGATTCATCTCCGCCGGTGATTCGATCGTCGCCACCGCCACGGCCTACTCCGACGTCGCCTGCACCACCGTCGCCGGCGGCACGTCTGAATTCTCCAACGTCATTGTCGTCACGAACTGCACGCCGCCGCCGGCCACGCTCACCACGCCGCCGTCGGTCTGCTCCAATGCCACGAACCAGGCCGCGAGCGTCAACGCGCCGACGGCCGTCTCGTACAACTGGGTGGCCACGAACGCCACGATCGTCAGCGGCCAGGGCACGAGCGCAATCACGTTCAACGCGGGCGCCACCGGCACCGTCAATCTCTCGGTGACCGTCACGGACAACATCGGCTGCGTGAACACCGTCAACAACACCTTCCCCATCACCACGCCGCCCGTCGTCAACATCACCGGACCCACCGCCACCTGCGCCGGTACACCGGTCACGCTTGATGCCGGACCGGGCGCATCGTGGCTGTGGAGCACCAGCGAGACCACGCAGACGATCATCGTCAGCCCGACGTCGACGCAGATCTACAGCGTCACCCTGACTGACGCGAACGGCTGCTCCGGATCGGACACGCACACCGTCAACGTCTCGTCGAATCCCGTGGCCACGATCACCGCGCCGCCGAGCGTTTGCGAAAACTCGACCGGCAACAACGCCAGCGTTCCGACGCAGGCCGGCGCCACCTACGCCTGGACGATCACCAACGGCACCATCACCAGCGCGACGAATGGCCCGAGCATCGTCTTCACCGCCGGTGCGAGCGGCAACGTGGGTCTCGGCGTCACCATCACCGTCGGCTCCTGCACGAGCGTCGGCAACTCCACCGTGCCGATCGCGCCGCCTCCGGCCGTCACCATCACCGGCCCGACAGCAGTCTGCCCGAGCGTACCGTTCTCGCTGAGCGCGGGAGCGGGCTTCAGTTCGTATCTCTGGTCGAATGGAGCCACCTCGCCGTCGATCATCGTGTCGCAGAGCCTCGCATCGGAGGTCTACACAGTCACCGTCACCAACGCCGCCGGCTGCTCCGCGACCGACACGCACACGGTCACGCTCTCCGGCGATCCGTCCGCTGCGATCACCGCACCGGGCAGCGTCCTCCCGAACACGGCCGGTCACCTCGCCAGCGTCGCCGCGCAGGCCGGAGCCACGTACTTCTGGTCGATCACCAACGGCACCATCACCAGCGGCCAGGGAACCGACACCATCAACTTCTCCGTCGGTACTGCGAGCACGACGCAGATCTCGGTCGACATCGCGATCGGCGGTTGCAGCGCCACCGATACACACAACGTAAGCGTCGACGGTCCTGGGTCGAGTCTCGCCGACGCCGGCATCACCAAGAGCGCCGCCGCATCGGTCCAGGCCGGCGGCTTGCTGACGTACGTCCTCACCGTCACGAACGACGGCCCGGACCATGCGCCGCTCGTGAACATCTTCGATCCGCTGCCGAATGGCACGTCGCTGGTCTCCCTCGACGATGGCACGTTCAACTGCGGATCGTTCGCCGAGGGCATCGTCTGCGACGGCTCCCTCTCCGCGGGCTCGTCCGAGGTGATCACCATCGTCGTCAACGCACCGTCGAACGTGCCGCCGCAGGGCATCACCATCACCAACACCGCCAGCGTCGAAGCCGGCAGCAATGACACGAACACGGCGAACGACGTCGCCACGGTTCAGACTTTCGTCATCGGCGCGCCCGCGAACTGCACCAACACGCCGCCGTCGCTGCTCCAACCGCAGAACGGCGCCACCTCGAGCTCGCCCGTCACGTTCTCCTGGTCCGCGGTGTCCGGCTTGGTCGATACGTACGAGCTCTGGATCGTCACCAATGACGCCACCACACTCGCCGGCACGACCACCGGCACGTCGCTCACCATCCCGCTCGCCAGCGGTCAGACCGGCTGGTACGTCATCGCTCGCATGGCCGGTGACTGCCCGACGCTCACTTCCGCGCAGCGCACCGTCAACGTCGCCCTCGCCAACGGTTGCGCGACGCACGGAGCTCCGCAGCTCACTTCGCCCGCGCCAAACGGCACGCTCACCTCGCCCGTGAGCTTCTCCTGGACGCCGGTCCCGCAGGCCATCGGCTATCGCGTCTGGGTCGAAGTCAACGGCACAGCCGCGCAGGATGTCGGCACCACGGACGGCGCCATCATGCTCACCGCCGATGTCCCGCCGGGCACAATCGCGGCGCACGTCGACGCGCTGTTCAGCGGATGTCCGGACACGAGCTCCCCCACTCTGCAGTTCACCGTCGCTCGACCCGATCCGTGCGCAGGCCGCACGACCGTCACTCCGCTCGCACCGGCGAACAACGCCACACTCGCGAGCTCGCTCGTCAACTTCGCATGGTCCGCAGCCGACGCCGATGGTTATCGCCTCTGGATCTCCATCGACGGCGCGCCTGCCGAAGCGGTCGCCACGACCGATGAGCCATCCCTGCAGACCACGATCGGTCACGGCGTCGTCGATTGGTGGATCGAGCTTCTCTACGACGGCTGCGGCTCCACGGAATCGCAGCATTTCCGCTTCACCGTTCCGCTGCGGCAGAACTGCGCGACCACGGCGCCACAGTTGTTGTCTCCGGCGAACGGCAGCACGGTTGCCGATGCGAACGTCACGTTCCATTGGACGAGCGTGCCGGATGCCGTCAGCTACGAGCTTTGGTTGTCCGTCGGAAGCACGACGCCGACACTGATCGGCACGACGAGCAACACGTCCCTCGCGCGTCTCGTGGCACCAGGTACGCTCGATTGGTTCGTACGCGCCATCGTCGATCGCTGCCCGGCGCGCGACTCGTCCACCGCACGCTTCATCTTCACCACGCCGGCCGCGTGCCGCGACGATCAGCCGCCGCACGCCATCGCGCCGCTGCCGAATGCACACGTCGTCTCGCCCGTCGACTTCGCCTGGACGCCGCGTCCCGACGCGACTTCGTACGATCTCTTCACGATTCGCGGCAATAACCCGCCGCAAATCGTCCTCTCCACCACCAACGCCTTCGCGAATGGCGTCGCACTGCAGAACGGCAATCTCCACTGGTTCGTCCGCGCGCACTTCGCCGGCTGTTCGCCTCTCGACTCCGCCGAACGGCAGCTCGAGATCGTCAGCGAGCCGCAGCCCTGCGCCGATCTTCTTCCGCCGGTCATCTCGGCGCCCGGCCAGATCTCCAACGACGAGCCGTTCCTGTTGCAGTGGAACGTCATCCCCGGCGCCACCGCTTATCAACTGCAGCTCGCGGACAACAGCGCGTTCGCAAATGCGGATCTCCTCACCACCGGTGAGACCTCGACGACGATCACGCGCTCGAACGACGGCGCGACGCCCCTCGGTGTCTACGCCCGCGTCCGTGCCATCGACACGCGCTGCTCGCCCGAGACCGTCACGCCGTACGGTCCCACCGCGGCCATCTTCATCCTTCCCGAGGGAGGCAGTGAAGGGTCTACGCCGCTCACCGGTGGCATCGTCACGCACTTCATCAATCTCGGACCCGAGCTGGCCGGCCAGTCATTCGTCGTCACTGTCAAGGAGCCGTGGCTCACGGTCGCGCCCACGTCCGGCGTCGTCGCCGCGGGCGGCACGCCGCTCGTCATCACCGCCGACACCACCGATCTTCCCCTCGGCACGAGTCTCGGCTCCGTGCATATCGCACTGACTTCATCCGCACGCGGAGTCGGCACGCAGGCAACAATATTCAAGATTCCGACGATGAGCGTCAGCAAAGTCACGCCGGTGACGCCCACGCCGAAATCGACGCCGCCGCCCGATGCGCTGATCATCCCCGCCGTCGCTCACGCGAACGGCATCAACTCGCAGTTCCAGTCCGACGTGCGCGTCACCAACAGCTCCGCGCAGCTCCTGCAATACCAGGCCACGTTCACGCCGAGCGGCGGCGATGGACTGGCTGCCGGACGGCAGACCACGTTCTCCATCGATCCGGGCCGCACCATCGCGCTCGATGACGTCCTGCGCGGCTGGTTCGGCACCGGCGGCGAGAGCGTCACCGGCTCACTGGAAATCCGTCCAATCACCGAGACCACTCCTTCGACTTCGAGCGTGGCACTCTCCGGTCTGCCCAACCTCGTCACCTTCGCCTCGTCGCGCACGTTCAACGTCACCGCCAACGGAACGTTCGGCCAGCACATCCCGGCCGTTCCGTTCGCGAACTTCATCGGCGGCAGCAGCGATCTCCTCCCGCCCATTGCCCTCTCGCTGCAGCAGATCGCGCAGTCGGATCGCTATCGCACGAACCTCGGCATCGTGGAAGCGTCCGGCGATGCGGTCTCGCTCCTCGTGAAAGTCTTCGGCAGCGACGGCCAGAAACTCACCGAGTTCCCGGTGCAGCTCGCTGGCGGACAGCACACGCAGCTCAACTCATTCCTCTCCACGCAAGGCGTCGGCTCGCTCGCTGACGGTCGTGTCGAGATTTCCGTCACCGGCGGTGCCGGCAAAGTCACGGCCTACGCATCGGTGCTCGACAACGCCACCAGCGATCCGCTGCTCGTCACGCCGGTCACGCTCGCCGATACCGGCAACACGAAGTGGGTCATCCCCGGCGTGGCCGATCTCAACAACGGCATCGCCAACTGGCAAACCGACATGCGCCTCTTCAACGCCGGCACCAGCGCCGTCGACGCCGTGCTCACCTTCTACTCGCAGAACGGCGGCCCGCCGCAGACCGCCAACGTCAGCATCCCCGCCGGCCAGGTGCGCCAGTTCGACAAGACCATCTCCAGCCTCTTCGGCAAAGCCAACGACGGCGGCGCGGTCCACATCGCGACAGCCACCGCATCGCGCCTCGTCGCCACCGCGCGCACCTACAACCAGACCAGCACCGGCACCTACGGCCAGTTCATCTCCGGCATCACGCCCAGCGAAGCGACCGGCGTCGGCTCCAGACCGCTGCAGATCCTGCAGGTCGAAGAATCGAACCGCTTCCGCTCCAACATCGGCCTCGCCGAAGTCACCGGCCAGCCGATCAAGCTCGAGATCACCGTCGTCCCCGCCGACGCCAAAATCACCGTCGTCACCGAGGTCCAGTTACAGGCTAACGAATTCCGCCAGATCAACTCCCTGCTGAGAAGCGTCGGCCTCGCCGACACCTACAACGCCCGCGTGAGTGTCCGCGCGATCGAAGGCTCCGGCCGCGTCACCGCCTACGCCAGCGTCATCGACATGCTCACCAACGACCCGACCTACGTACCCGCGCAGTAATACAGTCGTG
>JALYJW010000107.1 GCA_030775085.1 Acidobacteriota bacterium
CCAGTCCCCTCTCCCCGCAACCGCGGGGAGAGGGTTAGGGTGAGGGGCGGCTCTCGCGATACGTTGAGTTTGGGTGGAGTCATCGCACCGGAATCCCTTCTGCGGCGAGGTGGCGTTTGACGTCGGCGACGCTCAGTACGCGGTCGTGGAAGAGGGAGGCGGCCAGGACGGCGCGGGCGCCGCCGGATTCGATGGCGTCGCGAAAGTCTTCGGCGCGGCCTGCGCCGCCGGAGGCGATGACGCCGATTCTCACGGTGCTCGTCACGGCGCGCAGCAACTCGATGTCGAAGCCGCGGTTGGTGCCGTCGCGATCGACGGAGGTGAGCAGGATCTCGCCTGCGCCGAGGGTTTCCGCGCGACGACACCATTCCACCGCGTCGACTTCGGTGAGCTCCTTGCCGCCGCGCACCGTGGCCAGCCAACGATCGGCCAGCCAACGGTCGCCGTCGCGTTTCGCGTCGCATGACAAGACGACGGCCTGGACGCCGAACTCGCGCGCGCAGATTTCGATGAGATTCGGGTCGCGCAGCGCGGCTGTGTTGATGGCCACGCGATCGGCGCCGGCGCGGAGGAGCGCGCGAAAGTCTTCGACGTTGCGCACGCCGCCGCCGACGGTGAGCGGGATGAAGATCGACGATGCGACGCTACGCACGGTGTCCAGCGTGGTCGATTGGGCGCGGTCGGTGGCGGAGATGTCGAGCACCACCAGCTCGTCCGCGCCTTCCTCTTCGTAACGCATCGCGCATTCCACCGGATCGCCGGCATCGCGAATGTTCGTGAACGAAACGCCTTTGACGACGCGCCCGTCGCGGACATCGAGACAAGGGATGATGCGTTCTGGAATCGCATTCGGTGTGGCCAACCGTGACGCGGTCTCTCGGAGATCGATCCGCCGTTCGAGGAGCGCTTTACCGATCACGCAGCCGCTGACATTGCCGAGGCGCGCCAGCGATACGACGTCGCCGATGGTGGAGACGCCGCCGGACGCGATCAGTTTTACGCTCGTGACGCCGCGCAGTTGCCGATAGAGCGCGAACGATGGTCCGCGCAACACTCCGTCGCGCGAGATGTCCGTGACCAGCGCCTCGGCGATGCCGAGCGTTTCGATGTGCGCGAAGACATGCTCGATGGTCGATGTCGATTCGCGCTCCCATCCGTTCGTGCGAATCACTCCGTCGCGAATGTCGACGGCCGGTACGATGCGCGCAGCGCCGAACGTCTCCACGAGTGTGCTCAACAATCTCGGCGACTCCGAGGCGACGGTGCCGACGACGATGCGCTCTGCGCCGCAATCGAGCCAGCGGCGTGCGTCGTCGAGCGAGCGGATGCCGCCGCCGACCTGCACGACGAGATCGCGCAACGCCAGCCGGCGGACCAGGTCCGTCTCGATCGGATGTCCGCTGCGCGATGCCTCGAGATCGACGACGTGCAAACGCGTTCCGCGCGGCACCTCGAGCGCATCGAGCACGGCCTCGGGCTCGCCGTAAGCGCGCGCGGTGGCGAAGTCGCCGTGCGTGAGCCGCACGACGCGTCCGCCGAGGAGATCGAGTGAAGGGATCACCTGCATGCCATGAAATTCCTCAGCACGCGCAGGCCGGCAGCGGACGACTTCTCGGGATGAAACTGCACGCCGTACACGCGCTCGCGCTGCACCGCCGCCGTGAAACGGCCGTTGTAGTCGGCGCACGCAATCTCGTCATCGGAGCCGCGCGCAGCGTACGAATTCACGAAGTAGAACGGCGTGCCGTAAGCGACGCCGTCGAAGAGCGAGCCGCTCGTGGCCACGCGGTTCCAGCCGATTTGCGGGACCGGCAGCACGCCGTCGAACTGTCGCACCACGCCACGCACCAATCCCAATCCGCGCGTTTCACCCATCTCGCTCGACATCTCGAACAGCAGTTGATGACCGACGCAGATGCCGAGGAGGTACGCGCCGCGCGCGATAGCGTCACGGATCGCATCGTCGATCTGCGTCTCGCGCAGCCACTGCATGGCCGCGATGAAGGACCCAACGCCGGGAAGAACGAGCTTCGAAGCGCGCGCGATTTCATTCGCGTTGCGTGTGATGTGCAACTCCGCGCCCGACACACGCAGTGCGCGCGCGATGTTGGCGGTGTTGGCGACGGGGGAGTCGATCAAAGTGACATTCATCATTTTGGAGTGCGGCAGCCGCAGCTGCCGCTTTCTATGCCGAGGCCGCAGCCTCGGCTTTTTTGCGATGAGGGATCGGTAGCTGCGGCTACCGCCGTGGAAAGCGGCGGCTGCGGCCACCGCACTCCAAACTCCGGATTCAAATCACGCCCTTCGTGCTGGGCACTTCCGCGCCCACCACTTCTTTCGCGCCGCGCACCGCGACCGCGAACGCTTTGAAAATGGCCTCGGCGGCGTGATGGCCGTTGCGGCCGCGGATGAGGTCGACGTGGATGTTGCAGGCGCACTTGTTCGCGAACGACTTGAAAAACTCTTCGACGAGTGCGAACGGAAAGTCTTTGTGGATGAGCAGCATTTCGCGGTCGATCGGTGCTTCGAAGACCAGGAACGGGCGGCCGGAGAAATCGATGACTACGCGTGCCAGCGCTTCATCGAGCGGGACATAGGCGAAGCCGAAACGGCGGATGCCGCGCTTCTCGCCGAGGGCGGTGGCGAAGGCTTCGCCGAAAACGAGACCGACGTCTTCGACGGTGTGGTGATAGTCGATGAACGTGTCGCCGGTAGCGATGACATCGAGATCGAGCTGCGCGTGCCGCGCGATCGTGTCGAGCATGTGCGAGAGGAAACCGACCGGCGTCGAGATCGAAGAACGGCCGCTGCCGTCGACGTTCACGGTCAGGGAAACCGAGGTTTCTTTCGTGGTGCGATTGATCGTGGCGGATCTCATGCGACCTCCTGCAGTGCGGCGAGAAATGCGTCGTTCTGATCTGGCGTGCCGACGGAGACGCGCAGAAAATCGGCGTACTTGCGGATGAGGATTCCGCGCGCGAGGAAATCCTCGAACGTGGCGCGCGAACGGAAGGCGATGAAGTTGGCGCGGCTGGGGAAGACGGTCACGCCGCGAATCGCGCGCATCTCGGCGAGCATCCGCTCGCGTTCGTCGATGATGCGTGCGACGTTCTCGTCGCGGAACGCGCGATTCTCCAGTGCGAGCACGGCGATCGCTTCGCTCATCACGTTCAGCGAGTACGGCAGCTTCACCTTGCGGATCTCGCGGCATGTTGCGGCGCTGGACGCGAGCCAACCGACGCGCAGTGCGGCCAGGCCCCAGGCTTTGGAGAACGTCGAGAAGGTGACGAGGCGATCGTGCAGCGGCGGCATTTCGTCGAGCGCGAAGTCGCCGTAGGCGCGATCGAAGAGCACCGTGGCGCCGGTGGCCAGTAGCGCGTCGATTCCGTCGGGAGGCAGCACGCCGCCGGTGGGATTGTTCGGCGAGCAGACGATCACCACCGCGCCTTGCAGCGAAGTCAGCGCGTCGAGCATCGCGTCGAGCGGAAGGAGGCCGGTCGTTGGATCGAGCTCGATCGGCACCGGCAAGCCGCCGGCGATGGTGACGAGCTTCTCGTACAGCGCGAAGGTCGGGCGCGCAAAGATGACTGGCGTACCGGGGCCGACGAACGCGCCGATCGCGGCGGCCAGCAGTTCGTTCGAGCCGTTGCCGACGAGGATGTTCTCCGGCGATTTTTCCGGCGTCAGGGCGTACGCGTTTGCGAGCGCAGTACGCAGTGCGGTCGATTCGAAATCGGGATAGATGTTCCAGGCGCGTTTGGCGATGGCGGCGAGTGCTTCATCCTTGAACGGAAAATCGAATGGCGATTCGTTCTGATTGAGCTTGATGGCGGCTTCGCGCAATTCGAGCGTGTAGGCGGTCATCGCGGCGACGGCGGCGCGCGCGGTCATGAGGTCACCTCGATAGGAAAGCGGCGGCTGCGGCCACCGCACTCCAAAGACGCTGCGTGCATCGGCAAGCCTTCGAACTCGGCGATGCGTGCGGCCGGCGGTGCCAGCTCCGCGAGTTTTTCTTCGCTGAGCGCGATGACGTTCGTTCGCTTCACGAAGTCGTAGACGCCGAGAGGGGAGAAGAATCGCGCGCTGCCGGCGGTGGGGAGGACGTGGTTCGAGCCGGCGACATAGTCGCCGATCGCGGGCGGCGAGAAGGGGCCGACGTAGATCGCGCCGGCGTTCTGCGCGCGATCGGCGATGGCCGCGGCGTTGCGGGCGTGAATGGAGAGGTGCTCGGGCGCGATGCGATCGGAGATGGCGATGGCGTCTTCGATGGAATCGACGACGAGATTCAGCGTGGCTCGCACATCCAGTGCGAGTCCGACAGAAATGCAGATCACGGCGGAGTCGGGGCCGTGCTCCTGCTGCGCATCGAGGTCCGCCTGCACGAGCGCGGCGTCCGCGGAGTCGTCGGCGATGACGACCAGCTCCGTCGGACCGGCCGTCATGTCGATCCCGACTTGTCCGACGAGGCGCGTCTTCGCGGCCGTAACGTACGCATTGCCGGGACCGGCGATCTTGTCGACGCGCGCGAGTGACTCCGTGCCGAGGGCCAGCGCGGCGATTCCGGCGGCACCGCCGCAGCGATAAATCTCGCGGATGCCGAGGCGATTGCAGACGTAGTGCAACTCGTCCTTTTCCGCGGCGGAAGGCGTCGTGGCCACGACGATTTCGGGGACGCCCGCGATCCGCGCCGGCACCGCGCACATGATCAGTGTCGAGACGTACACCGCGCGTCCGCCGGGTACATAAATGCCGACGCGCTGCAGCGGACGAACGCGATGAATGACATCTTCCCAAACGTACGACGAGGGGAGTTGCTGGCGGTGGAACGCCTCGACGCGCGCGATGGCGGTATCGAGTGCGCGTGCGAGCTCGCGATCGATCTTTACTTCCCGGGGCGCGATCCGAATCTCTTCCGGCGCGATCGAGATGCGGTCGAAGCGTGCGATCTGCTCGGCGGCGAATGCGTCGCCGCGCGCGCGCACTCCGGCGATCATGGCATCGGCGACGCGCAGTGCGTCGTCGCTCGCGGCGTTGCGACGATCTTCGAGCGCGCGCAGCGCGGCATCGGCTTCAGGCGACGGAGCTTTGAGCCAGGGCATCTTTCGTTTCCTCAATGCGCGCGATCAGCTCGCGCGCCCGTTGGTTGGATGTTCGGTAGAAGTTCTTCGCCACGATGAGTCGCGGCGTGATCTCCGCGACCAGGTCTTGCAGCACGAGTTTGTGGACGCGCACGGTCTCGCCCGTTTCCACGAGATCGATCACGTGCGACGTGAGGCCGAGCACCGCGGCCAACTCCACGGACCCGCCCAGCGGCACGATCTCCGCGCGCAGGGCCCGCTCGTCGAGATAGCTGCGCGCGATGCGCGGGTACTTCGTGGCGATGCGCGGGTATTTTTTGGCGCTGTACGCGGAGAGTTGCGGCGCGTCCGGCGCGCCGATGAGCATCATCCGGCAGTGCCCGTACGGGAGCTCGACGGCCTGATACGCGCCGCAGGCGTGCTCGAGAATTTGATCGAGGCCGGCCACGCCGATGTCGGCCGCGCCGTGCTCGACGTATACCGGAACGTCGCAGTCTTTGACGAAGATCCACTCGATGTCCGCACGTCTAAACACGAGTTTTCGCGTTCGAAGCTCACCCTCGGTGGGCACGTCGTATCCGGCCGCCGCGAAGGTGGCCAGGGCGTTGGATTGGAGGCGTCCTTTTGGAATGGCGATTCGCATTAGTCCACCGTGAATGTGAAACCGACTGCCGGCGCATCGGTGCCGAAGCGCGCGTACAGCGAGTCGTAGCGTCCGCCCTGCGCGATCGGCGTGCGGCGATCGTCGCCGTACACCCAGAAACGGAGGCCGGTGTAGTAGCCGCGGTCATCGCCGGCGTCGTCGTGCAGAACGAATCGCGAATCGTCAATCTCGTGCGCGCCCGAATAGACGACCAGCGGCTGCGACGTGAGCGTCGTGGCGATCGACGCAGCGAGGCGCATCATCGCTACGTCTGCTTCGGCGGACGCATCGCCGACGAGCTCCGCGCCGATCTGAAATAGCTCGCGGTTCGAGCCGAGGCGTGAGGACTGACAGCGGATGACATCGCCGCGATAGAAAACGCGCAGCGGAAGTGATCCGTTCAGCGAGGGTGCCAGCGCGCGCGCAACCATCGGCGTGAAGTCGGAGCGGATGGCGACGAGCTCGCCGTCGCGATCGGTGAAGCGATAGCTCTGCTTGGCGGCATCGCGTTCCGCAACGCCCGCGTACGGTTCCGCGAAGTCGATGATCGGCAGCACGACCTCGGCGAATCCGGCTTCTTCGAGCAGCGTCACGAAACGCGACTCGACGCCTCTGCGCCGCGCTGTCTCTTCGATCAGCAGCGGTCTGGCTCCGGTTGGATATCGAAATTTAGTGGCCATCAAGTCAAAAACCTCTTCGGATCAGGAAGAGGTTCTCGACTCGGTGCTGCTCATCGCGAAGTGCCCCTTCCTTTCGGCGGGGCACAACGGACCTGCACCCCTACCGCTCGTGGTGGTGGTGATGGTGCCGGTGCGCGAGAGAGCTGAACATCGGGAGGAGTCTAGCAGTGTTGTCAAGAGGTAGCTCGCAGCTCGCAGCTCGCGGCTCGCAGGCCCACCCAACCTCGGGTCTCTGCGAGCTGAGAGCTGCGAGCCGCGAGCTTCGACGGTGTCAGAATGAACGGGCCATGTGTGGGATCGCAGGAGTGTGGACTTTCGCGGGCGGCGATCGGGAATCGTTGCATGCGCGGGCGCAGGCAATGGCGGATGCGTTGCGGCATCGCGGGCCGGACGATGAGGGCGTGTTCGTCGATGGTCCGGCGGGGATCGCGCTGGGGTTCCGGCGGTTGTCGATCGTCGATCTCTCGGCAGCGGGCGCGCAGCCGATGATGTCGGCGAGCGGCCGCTACGTGATCGTTTTCAACGGCGAGGTGTACAACCATCGGCGGCTGGCGGTGGAGCTCGGGGCGCACGAATATCGCGGCCACTCCGATACCGAGGTCATTCTGGCGTGCATCGATGCGTGGGGACTCGAACGGGCCGTGCAGCGCTTCATCGGCATGTTCGCGATGGCCGTGTGGGACCGGGGGGAGCGAACGTTGTCTCTCGTCCGGGATCGCCTCGGCGTGAAGCCGCTGTATTACCAGCTCACGGCGCGCGGCGTTTCCTTCGCATCGGAGCTGAAGGCTCTGCACCAGGGCGTTGTCGATCGCAGCGACATCGATCGCGGCGCGCTCTCGCTCTACGTTCGATTCGGCTACGTACCCGCGCCGTACTCGATCTATTCGGGCATCGCCAAGCTCCTGCCGGGAACGATTCTCACGATCGACAGCGCCGGCGCGACGCAGACGAAAACGTATTGGGACTCGGCGCGCATCGCCGAGGAATCGTCGAATCGTTTTCGGGGAACGGAAGACGACGCCGTCGCAGAGATCGAGTCGCTGCTCTCCGATTCCGTGCGGCTGCGTCTGATCTCCGACGTGCCGCTGGGATTGTTTCTCTCCGGCGGAATCGATTCACCACTGATCGCCGCGCTGATGTTGCGCGAAGCAGGATCGGTGTCGACGTTCACGATTGGTTTCGACGGTATGCCGAGCGAGGCGCCGTTCGCGGCCGCGGTGGCCCGTCACCTCGGCACGCGGCACACCGAAGTGGTCATCGGCGCGAGCGAGGTGCTCGACCTCGTGCCGTTGATCGCGTCGATGTACGACGAGCCGCTCGGCGATTCGTCCGCGCTCCCGACCTATCTGGTTTCGCGCATGGCGCGCCAGCACGTGACGGTGGCGCTCTCCGGCGACGGCGCGGACGAGTTGTTCGGCGGCTATCACCGTTACTTCCTCGGCAGGCGCGTCAGCGAACAGGCCGGGCGCGTGCCGCGTCCGTTGCGGCGTCCGCTGGGCAGACTCCTGCATGCGGCGGCGCGTTTCCCATCGCGGCAGAATTTTCGCGCACGCCTTCGCGGTCTCGGCGACGCGCTGATCATCGACGATCCGATCACGCTCTTCCAGGAACAGGTCGACGATGCGGAGATGATCCGCGTGCTCGGCGCGGAATCGCGGCCCGCGCAGCTCACGGCCAGAACGCGCTGGCCGCGTCTCGACGACCCGTCGACGCTGATGATGTATCTCGACGCGATCACCTATCTCCCCGACGACATCCTGGCGAAAGTCGATCGCGCCAGCATGGCGGTGAGCCTGGAGGTGCGCGAGCCGATGCTCGATCATCGTGTCGTCGAGCTGGCCTGGTCGCTCCCGCTCTCGATGAAGATTCGCGGCTCGCGTGGCAAGTGGGTTTTGCGGAAGCTGCTGAAGAAGTACCTGCCGGAAGAGATGGTGGATCGCGACAAGCAGGGATTCGGGCTGCCGATCGACGGTTGGCTACGCGGCCCTCTGCGCGAATGGGCGGGCTCACTCATCGAGCCGCAACGCATCGCTCGCGAAGGATGGTTCGATTCGTCCACCCTCCGTCATGTCTGGAACGACGGCCCGGTCACCGGCCGCGAGGCGGTGCTGTGGCGGGTGCTGATGTTTCAGCAGTGGATGGGGGGCGGATAGCGGTGCAGCTAGAATCCCGCCCCATGACCATCGACGAACAACTCGAATATCTCGCCAAGGGCTCGGTCGATCTGATCGAGAAGAACGATCTCAAGGCGAAGATTTTGCGCGGGAAGCCGCTGACGGTGAAGGTGGGTTTCGATCCGACCGCGCCCGATATTCACCTCGGGCATACCGTCGTCATTCGCAAGATGCGGCATTTCCAGCAGATGGGGCACCGCGTCATTTTCCTCATCGGCGATTTCACGGGGATGATCGGCGATCCGACCGGGAAGAAGGCCACGCGGCCGGCGCTCACGCGGGAAGAGATCATGGCCAACGCGGAAACGTACCGGCGCCAGGTCTTCAAGATCCTCGATCCCGAGACCACCGAGGTGCGCTTCAACTCGGAATGGCTCGGCGCGCTCGGCGCGGAAGGGATGATCAAGCTTGCCGCGAAGTACACGCTGGCGCGCATCCTGGAGCGCGACGACTTCCGCAAGCGCTTCGAAGCAAAGCAGCCGATCGCGTTGCACGAACTGCTCTATCCGCTTTCGCAGGGCTACGACTCAGTGGCGCTCAAGTGCGATGTCGAGATGGGCGGCACGGACCAGTTGTTCAATCTGCTCGTGGGCCGCGATCTCATGCGCGAATACGGCCAGGAGCCGCAGGTCGTGCTGACCATGCCGCTGCTCGAAGGGCTGGATGGGATCGAGAAGATGTCGAAGTCGCTCGGCAACTACATCGGCATCGATGAAGAGCCGGGCTCGATCTTCGGCAAGGTCATGTCCATCTCGGACGACCTGATGTGGAAGTACTACCTGCTCTGCACCGACCTCACGCCGGCGCAGGTTGCGGAGCGGCGGCAGCGCGTGGAGTCGGGCCAGCAACATCCGATGGAAGCGAAGAAGGAGCTGGCGAAATCGATCATCAAAGACTTCCACGACGAAAGCGCGGCGGAAGCAGCCGAGGCCGAGTTCCGGCGCATCTTCAGCGAGCGCCAGGCCCCGACCGACATCGAGGAAACCGCGCTGCCCGCCAGCGATGAAACGCAACTACTCGCCAAGGTCATCACGTCCGCCGGTCTCGCCGAGAGCAACAAAGACGCGCAGCGCCTGATCGCGCAGGGCGGCGTGCTCGTGGATGACGTCAAGATCGAATCAACACGACACTCGATCGAAGCGACCGCGGGGAAGAGCTACCTGCTGAAGGTGGGGAAGCGCAGGTTCGCGAAGATTACGTTCGGGTGATTGAGAGGGGGAAGTTCAGGTACTGGTTGCGCATGCGATACTGACTTCTTCCACCCTCATCCGCTCGCATGACCGATCGCAACACCCGACTCCTTCGGGAAGCCAACGACCCGCTTCTGCGGCCCCTCATCGATGCCGCCGACAACGAGGAGGAGCGGCGACGCGTTCTGGATGAAATCCTCGCGCAGGTGCGGCCGGTCATCCAGCGGGTGATTCGCCGTCAGGCGCGCTCGGATCGCGGTATTCGCGATCAGGACACGGACGATATCGCCGCGATCGTCACGGTCCGATTGGTCGATCGACTGCAGGAGGTGCCGTACGATATCGAGACGGCGATCGAGCGTCTGCAGGATTTTGCGGCGACGCTGACCTACAACGCGGTCTATGACTTCCTCCGCAGCCGGTATCCGGAACGTACGCGGCTGAAGAACCGGATCCGCCACGCCGTCGCGCGCGATCCCCGTCTGGCGACATGGACGGCCACGGCCGGCATAGCGTGCGGACCGGCATCAACGAAAGGGGCGGACCTCGGGGCGCCGTCGACAATCGAGATCGCCACGCCGTCGCGCGAGATGCTCGACCGGACGAACGTCGGCGACGCGGTGTATGCGATCGTGATCGCGGCGCGGCGGCCGCTGTTGCTCGATGATGTGGTGCGCGCGCTGGCAGCGCTTTGGAACGTAAGCGACGCCGCTGCGGCAGCGGACGCGGAACCGGACGTCGAGGCGACGCAACTCTTGCAGGCGCAGCATCGGCAATACCTCGAGCGCCTCTGGCGGGAGATCCGCGAGCTGAAGCCCGCGCATCGGGCCGCGCTGCTCTTGAACCTGCGAGAGGAGGAGAGCGGCAACGCCATCGCGCTGCTGGTGATGGTGGGCATCGCCACGATCGACGAAGTTGCGGATGCGCTGGGAATGACAGCGGAGCGCCTCGGCGAGCTGTGGAACAATCTGCCGCTCGACGATCTGACCATCGCGTCGATGCTCGGCGTCAGCCGCCAACAGGTGATCAACTATCGAAGAACCGCGCGCGAGAAGCTGGCGCGCCGTCTCGGCAACCAATAAATCGCGGTCGAGGCCGTCTTAAGACAATGGAAGCGCACGTGACGATCGAAGAGCTGGGCCGCTGGAAGCGTGGGGAGCTTCGGGCCGATGCCGTTGTGGCCGTCGCACGCCACGTGGCGGAATGCCGCGCTTGCGCGACCCTGGCCGCTTCGCAGGTGGACCTCGGCAAGGCCACACAATCGATCCGCCGGCAAATCGGTGCGAGAGAGAACACGCGGTTTCGGCTCCTCGCCATCGCCGCGTCACTCGCGATTTTCATGATCGTCGGCGCCTTCCTTCTGCTGGGCCGCGCACCGCAACAGACGCCCACCGCGGTGCTGCCTCCGACCGTCACTGCGACGCAGTCCGCGCCCGCACTCCCGCCTGCCCCGAGCTACGGCCGCGAGGATTGGGATCGCCTCGTTGCCGATGCACGTTCAGGCGTAACGTTCGCGGCGCCGGCGATCCTGCCGACGATCCGCCCGCTGGCGGACGTGCTGCGCGGCGACGGGCCTGAGCCGGTGGAAGCGCGACTCGAGCCCACAGGCGTGGTCATCGAGTCACAGCGCCCGCGGTTCTCATGGCCGTCGACGCAAGGCGCGATCTACAACGTCGCCGTATTCTCGGATGGCAAAGCCGCAGCGCGCGGACGATCGCTGCGCACGCAGGCATGGACTCCGACGAACGCCATTCCCCGCGGCAAGACGTACACGTGGGAAGTGGAAGTGATCCGCGAAGGGGAAGAGCCGCTGATCCTCCCTTCGCCACCCGTGCAGTCCGCGCGTTTCCACATCGTGAGTGAATCGGAAGCGCGTGACCTCGCCTACGCCCGCGAGCATTTCCCGGACGATCATCTCCTCCTCGGCCTGCTCTACGCAAAGCTCGGCATGGATACCGAAGCCGCCGCGGAGTTGCAGAAGGTGAAGGACGGCAGAGACGACGACGCCGCGAAACGCCTCCTCACCGAGATCGCGACCTGGCAGCGATAACTTTTTTCGAGCCGTCCCAATAACCCCACTTCCCGCGCGTCCTCTGAGGTATTCGGTCGAAGCTCGAACGTCAGACGAGCACGAACCCCCTCGGAGGAACACTCATGCGCCGTCCGCTCGCTGTCCGTCTGTTTGCGCTGTTGTTCTGCATTCTGTCATCGGCCGTTTTCGCCGATTCGAAATCCGTCAAGCAGACGAATGAAGTCGCCGTCGGGCGCTTCATCGCTCACGCCGACCGCGTTCCCAATGAGTACATCGTCGTCCTCGAGGACGCGATTCCCGTCGGCAGCGTCGGCGACGTTGCACGACGGCTGGTCGCAGTTGATGGCGGACAGATCCTCGATCTCTACAATGCGCCCATTGGCATTCGCGGTTTCTCGATCCGAGCGACACGGAAGGCCGCCGTGGCGATGTCGCGGCGGCCGCGCGTGCGGTACGTCGAAGAGAACGCGCTGATGCAACTCGCCGAGAAGCAGACGACGTCCGCCCCGGGCAATTGCACCGCGAACGAGGGGAGCTGGTCGCTGAATCGCATCTCGCATCGCGTGCCGGGGCTCTATTCCGAGGGTTATCAGTACTCCAACTCAGGTGTCACCGCGGGGTCAGACGTTGGCGGTGGGCGTCCGGTTCGTGCATACGTCGTCGACAATGGCGTTCTCGGAAATCACGAGGAGTTTCTCGTGGACAACCCGCCGGAACCTCTCCGGCCCTACCTCCGTCAGTTCACCGTCAACGGAGTCCCGAGATTCTCGCGAGTCGTGGCCGGCTTCGATTCGACGCTTGAGAATCCACCAGCATTGTCGGAGCTCACCACTTGTCCCTGTTCGCAGAACAGCGACTGCGTCAACACTTCTCACGGCACATCGGTGGCTTCGATCCTGGGAGGGAAACAGTTCGGTGTTGCGAAGGGTGTGCAGATCGTTTCAGTGCGGGTCATCGGGTGCGGGGAAGCATCGGTCGCCGGGGATCGGCTCCTGAAAGGCCTTGCGTGGATCGCGAACGACGTCGCGACAGGCGACCTCGCCCAGCCGAAGGTCCTCAACATGAGCTTCACGGCGTCGGAACCGGGCGTCCGCTTCGTTGCTCTTGGAGACGCCTTGTCACGGCTCGCCGATGAGGGCGTCACAGTCACCGTCGCCGCCGGAAATTTTGATCGCAACGCCTGCCTCCAGGATCCTGCCCGCTTCGCCTTTTCGAACGAGGAAGGGACGACCGGCCGGGTCATCACCGTCGGTGGGACAAGAGCTCTCGATCAAGCCTGGTATTGCGCCGACGAAAGGGTGACGGGCTGCGGTACCGACGAGGACTGCACTGAACCGGGGACGAACTCCGGATCCTGCATCGATATCTTCGCGCCCGCGTCGCGGATCCGGGCGGCGGCGTCGAAGGTCAAGGTTAGTGAAAACGTCTGGGACGACACGACAACGGGCGAGCGTTCCAGCCACATGTCCGGAACATCCTTTGCGGCACCGGCCGTTGCGGGTGCGGCCGCACGATTTCTCGCCGAAGACCCGTCTCTGATCGACGGTCGTTACACTTCGCTCAACGTCTGGAACCGGCTGAGGGACTCAGCCACGCTTCAAAAGGTGACCGGCGCGACGCGAGCGTCCCCGAATCGTTTGCTGTATATCGGTGCAATTCACATCAGGACGCAGCCGAAGCCGTCCGACGTCGGGACGGAACTGCAAGTGGTTGCCCTAAGTCCGAATGGGGAGACCTATCACTACTGCTGGCGGAACGGTGACTATGCGGGATCCCTTCCGGCGTCCGACGCGTTGGACAGCCCGAACTATCGACCGACCGCGCCCGGCAAATACTGGGTGCGCGTTTCTCGCGCCATCTGTAACAGCAACGGGCAGCCGCCGAACGATATCTACGCCGACAGCGCCATTGCCGAAGTGACGTGTAGCCTTCCGCTTGCGACAGGGCCGGAGGCCGTGCTGCAGCCGGATGGCAAATACCGATTGTCCGTCACCGTGACGGGCGCAACGAAGTACGAGTGGTACGAAGGCCGCGTTGGCGACACTGGCGATCCGGTTGGTGAAGCGTCATCTATCATCGTTGCTCCTCACTCGCCGCGGCAGTACTGGGTGCGGGCCGTCGCGGACGACGGCAATCTGACCACGCCCGATTGTGCTGTGAGTGCCGGTCCTGTCACTGCCGGTGCGTGTGCGCCGATCGAGGTGGGCGAGCTGAGGCCCCCGTTTGGCACGTTGCTCGCGGATCATTTCGGGGGAACCGCGGAACTGGTTGCGCCAGCCACCGGCACGAGCCCACGGTATCGCTGGTACGAGGGATCCCCGCTCGACCGAACGCGGCCGATACGCGGCGCCACCGAGAGCGTCTCAGTCAAGTCCACCAGGACCGCGGTGATGCGCTACTGGGCCGAGGTGCGCGGGGAATGCGCGATCCTGGCGAAGGAGACGGCCGCGTCCTCGAGCGGAGTAGCGCCCTTCGAAGTGAGAGTCTGCAACACCATCCGCCCACATTTCCGAATGCCAAACGAGATCGTCAGCAGCATTGCCGATGGGAACACGACGGTTTACGCCGCCGCGAACAGCAAGATCGCCATGTCGGTCGCTCCATTGCGCGCGCTCGGTCCCGAAACGACGGACGTTCTCTGGCAGGAGCGCAAGGCCGACAATAGTGTCCTCCCGCTCAGCCAGCGCGTATTCGATGTTTTCGATGTCGGCACACAAACTCGCAAGATCGAGATCATTTTCTCGACGCCCGGCTTCGACTTCTGTTCCAAGACCATTACAGTGACGCTCGTCCCGTCATGTGCCCTGATCAATCCAACCATTACTCAGACTCCTCGTCCTGACGGACGAGTCGATCTCACCGTTCAACCGTTGGCGGGTTCGCAGATCCTGAAATACGAGTGGCGCGAGGGCAATCTCGTCGACTCCTCAGAAATTCTGGGGACGCAGGCGACATTCGTAAGCACTGCGGGAAGAACGTACTGGGTACGCGCTATCGGCGAATGCGGTCCCAATCGTGTCGCTCACGACAGCAGAGTCGTGAATCCGCCGGGACGCGGACGCGCCGTGCGTGGACACATCAAGCTCACCACCACGAACCCGATTTCGGGCTCCGAGAGCGCAAAGACCATGCAGGCCGTGCCGACCGAAGGCACCACGAATCTCATGGCTGCCTATACGCTCGAGCCTCCGTTGATCGAAGGCGGCGCCACCTATCGCTGGTTCGAGAAGACGCCCACCGGGACCATTCCAGTGGAGGTCGGCGACAGCGTCCATCTCATCCGGAACATTAGCATCGCGCCGGATGCAGGGCCCCAGATCTACAACTACTTCGTTGCGACGAAGAAGAACACCGGTGAGGAGACGGACAGCAATACCCTCACCTTGCTCATCGAACCGGTACGTCCGGCCACCGTAACGATCCGGTTTTCTCCTTCCCAATCAATCGGAGCCGCCGACGTTCTCTGGCTGGAGGCGATCGTGGATGGCCTGACGGGGCCGTACACGTATACGTGGCATCGTGTCGCCAACGAGAACGACACTGTCTTCGGTGGGAACGAACCGACGGCGAGCGTCGTTGGGCTGCAGTGGGACTCGCTTTTCCGCGTACATGTCCAGGGAAGCAACGGCTCCGCAGAAAGTCAAACATACCCGGTCACGGTCTCATGCAATCCGCCGATGGCGGTGACCACTTACTTTGACGCCCTCTCCGCCGGCCGCATCGCGTTGGGTCAGTCCGTCGCTCTGGCGGCATTCGGCCATGGAAAGCTGCCGGTGTACACCTGGTACCGCGGTATCACGGAGCCGACCCAGCGTTCGTCGGACAACTTCATCACGATCGGACCGGCGATCTATGTCTCGCCGACAGTAAACACGAGTTACCTCGTGTGGGCCGAAGACGCTTGCGGCAACACGAGCTACGCCACGAACGTTGTGCGGGTCTGTATCCCAACCATCACTCTGCAGCCACGGAGCGAGGTCGTACGTTCAGGCGAGCTGGTCGAGCTCACCGTGGCCGCGACACCTGCTCGTGCCGGTGAGCAGCTCCAGTACAACTGGTACTCCACGGCAGCGCCTGGGACGTCGCTGCACAATGAAGAAAGCTACACGTTCGTTCCCACCGCGACCAATGCAACCTACTTCGCCACGGTGACAAGCGACTGCGACACTGTTCACAGCGACTTAGTAACCGTGGAGATCTGCGCAAACCCGATTATTGAGTCGTACACCGCCGCCGGCTACATCACGGCCGCGGGCCAAGGCTCGTCGCTGGTCATTGGCGCCACCGGCGAGGAACTAACCTATCAGTGGTACCAGGGCGACTCCGGGAGCGCTTCGTCGACGTTGCTTAATGGCGAAACGGCGCATCAGCTCACCGTCACGCCATCGAGCACCACGAACTACTGGTGCCGAATCACCAGTCAGGGCGTCTGCACGACCGATAGTCCCACTATTCCGGTCAATGTCTGCAGAACGCCGCAGGTCACCGATCAGCCGGATAGTCAGAGTATTTTCAGCAGCGGCACGGTGAATCTCGCTGTGATTGCGACCGAGGCGCTCGGCAATACCATCTCCTATCAGTGGTACCACGACATAGGCGGCGGGATGGTGGCGATCGCCGGCGCGACTTTGCCCAACTACACGACGCCTCCTCTGACTTCCAATCGTCTCTATCAGGTCAAGCTCACCGCGGGCGAATGCTCGGCCTGGAGCGAGGTCGCGACGGTCTCGATCTGCACCTATCCGGAAGTCATCACCGGTCCGAGCAATCGCGACATCGCAGTTGGCGAAAGTACGCTTCTCCAGGTCATGGTCTCCCCCGTCTACGACAAGTTCGTGACGTGGTACGAGGGAGAGAGTGGCGTGACGACCTCCCTGATCGGCGGCGGATATTTGAATGCCGCCATCAACGTCGCGCCGACGGTAACCACGAAGTATTGGGCAAAGGTCGAGCACGAAGGTTGTGTTTCGCGGACGACGACAACAACGGTCAATGTCTGCGTCCCCACAATTACGACGCAGCCGCAATCGTCGATGCTCGACAAGACCCAGAACACCGAAGCTTCCAAGACGCTGGTGGTTGGGGCCTCAGGGGAGAACCTGACCTACCAGTGGTATGTGGGCGATCAGGGCAACACCGGCAGTCCGATCAGCGGCGCGACCTCGCCGTCGCTGACGGTCTCACCGAACACGACGACGACCTACTGGGCGCGTGTCACCGGATGCGGCTCGTCTCGGGACAGCAACGCCGCTACGATCACCCTCTGCCAGCCGCCCACCATCGCGACACAGCCGACATCGAAGAACACGACTGCGAACGTGACGGTTACCGTCGAGCTTCTCGCCCAGGGCACCGGCCTGTCGTATCAGTGGTACCAGGGAGCGGTCGGAGTCACGACGACGCCGCTTGGCACCAACTCGCCCATGCTGCCGGTCACGGTCAGCGTGACGACCGAGTATTGGGTCCGCGTGACCGGCACGTGCGGCAGTATCAACAGCGCGCTCGCGCGAGTCTATGTGCCGCCGGCGATCGCGACACAGCCTGTGACCAGGAAAGTGACCAGTGGGACATCGACGGCGTTCAGCGTTGCCGCCACCGGCACTTTCCTCGCGTATCAGTGGTTCCAATCGCACACGGGGACCGCGATCTCAGGCGCAACGAGCGCTTCCTATACGACGCCCACGCTCACCGCTGATGCGTCCTATTACGTCCGCGTCTACAGCGGTCATTTGTATGTCGACAGCAACGTCGTCACAGCCCAGATCTGTGTGGCCAAGGCCATCAATGTCAGCCAGCCGTCGCAGGTCTCCGGCTCCAGTGTGACGCTGTCGGTCGTCAATCCGGATGGAAACGAGTCGTACTCGTGGTATCGCGGCAACAGCGGCGATACATCGGTTCCTCTCGGAGATGCCACGGCGAGAATCGTCAATCCCGACGCCACGACGAACTACTGGTTCCGGAGTGCGGGATACGGTTGCTATGCGGATAGTGCCACCGTCACGGTCGTCGTCTGCATCCCTCGCATTACCTCGCAGCCGGCGCCTGCCTCCATCAACGCAGGGCAGTCGACCTCTCTCTCCGTCGCCGCGGTCGGCACAGGACCGCTGACGTATCAGTGGTACACGGGTGCATCCGGCAACACGGCGGCGCCGATCTCCGGCGCCACCGGCACGAGCATCACCGTCACGCCGCCGGCGACGACGAGCTACTGGGTACAGGTCAGGAGCGCGGCCGGCCCATCGTGCCTGGTGAACAGCAACGCCGCGCAGGTATCGGTCTGTCTGCCGCCTTCGATCACGGCGCATCCCACTGCGGTCACGACGACTCTCAATGCCACCGCCAACCTGTACGTCACCGCATCGGGCACCGGCCTCACCTATCAGTGGTACCGCGGGCCCGCCGGCAACACTTCGACACCGGTCGGGACCGGCAGTTCTACGCTGACGATTACGCCGGTGGTGGCGACGAACGACTATTGGGTTCGCGTCACGGGCAGTTGCGGCACCGCCAACAGTCAGGCGGCGAAGGTGAGCATCCCGCCGACGCTGTCCGCGCCGACGGTCGCGTACGTGTCGTCGGGCCAGAGCGCCACGTTCAGCGTCGCGGCATCGGGCAATCAGCTGTCCTACCAGTGGTATCAGGCCTCAACGCCGCAGTCGAACGGAACGGGCGCAACATTCACGACCCCGGCCCTGAGCTCCGACACGACGTTCTGGGTGCGCGCTTACAGCGGCAACGCATACGCCGACAGCACTTACTACTATGCATTCGTCTGTACGCCCAGGTCGGTCACGATGTGGCAGCCATCGCAGGTGAGCGGCAGCGCAGTGACCCTGACCGTCGCAAATCCGGTCAGCGGCGATTCGTATGTCTGGTACGTCGGCAATCCTTCGTCGGGAGTGACGGCCGGAAGCAACACACAGACGACCGTGACTCCGACCGGTACGACGACGTACACGCTGCGCACCACACGCGGCTCCTGTTATGCCGACACGAGCGTTACGGTCACCGTCTGTTACCCGGTGATCAACACACATCCGCAGGGGCTGATGATCGATCCGGGCCAGACCGCAACGGTATCGGTCAATGCCCAGGGCTCGGGACCGCTGGCTTACCAGTGGTATGTCGGCGCTTCGGGCGACACGTCGTATCCACTCTCGCAGGCAAGCGGCGCCTCTTATTCATACGCCTTCCAGAACGACACCTCGGTATGGGCACGTGTATGGAGCACGCAGGGCGGCGGCTGCTATGTGAACAGCGCGGCCGCGCTGGTGCAAGTCTGCAAGCCGCCGGCAATCACGCAGCACCCGCAGAGCGCGATCATTTACAACACTGACACTGTGACGCTGACGGTCGGAGCGACAGGTACCGATCTCACCTATCAGTGGTACGAGAGCACTCCCACAGGCAACGTCCTGCTGTCTGGTGCAACCGCGAGCACGTTCGTCATTCAGCCGGGCAGCACACGCTCGTTCTGGGCGCGGGTCTATGGCCGTTGCGGCGGATTCGTCGACAGCAGCGTGGCCATGATGAGCGTGCGGCCGACGATCACGGCGCAGCCGACCGACAGATCGGTCTGCAATGGTGCCACGACCACGTTCAGCATTGGCGCATCGGGTAGCGCAATGGTATTCCGCTGGTACGCAGGTCCTTCAGGCTCGACGACGCAATTCCTCGGATCGGGCCCGACGCTCCCGATCACCGTCACCGCCCCAACGTCCGTCTGGTGCGAGGTGAAGAGCGGCAACGCCGCCGTAAACTCACAAGTGGGTACTGCATCCGTGCAACCCGGTCCCGCGGTCGGCGTCCACCGCGGCTGGATGGGTTGGGGCTACAACTTTTACCTGACCGCCAGCGTCCTCCCCGAGGATGCCGGGTATGTCTCGTATTCCTGGTATCAGGGACCGCTCGGCAACACCTCGCAATTGATCGGCCAGAGCAATTCGGTCATGGTCTGGGCCGAGACGACGACGTGGTACTGGGTACGCGTGCTCAATGGCCAGACCGGCTGTTGGACCGACAAGGCGATCAGTGCTCCTTACTGAGGAGTACTCTGATGGCGGATGCTCTCCGTTCTCCTCGCTTCTCTGCTCGCCGCGAC
>JALYJW010000108.1 GCA_030775085.1 Acidobacteriota bacterium
CGACCACGTTGATAGGCTGGATGTGTAAGAGTAGCGATACTCTCAGCTGACCAGTACTAATCGGCCGTTCGACTTGACCATAAATGCCTTGATTTGATGTTGTCTGTCAGCTAGACGCGCAAACTCGCTGCAACCCGTATTCAGATGTTGTTAGCTGTTAGGGATTAGGTCCTAGCTCTTAGGAGCACCGACCAGAGAGAGAACGCAGTTCGTTCTCCTAAGACCTAAGAGCTAACTCCTAGACCCCAACCGAAAACCAGTTAAACAGTTTCCGGTGGTCATAGAGCAGAGGTCACACCCGTTCCCATTCCGAACACGGCAGTTAAGCTCTGCATCGCCGATGATACTGCGCGGGTGACTGCGTGGGAAAGTAGGACGCCGCCGGGAGTATTTTTTGAAAGGCCCTCAGTCATCCGACTGAGGGCCTTTCGCTTTTCGGGGCGACCTTGACCCAACACTAGCGGTATTCTGAGAGCCTCTTGCTCGAAGGGCCTGCGATGAGCGTGGAGTTGCTGGTTACGACGATGAACGGGCGGCTCCCCCGCTTGTTGAACGATGAGGAGGCGTTGCGTGACTGCCGCATCGTCATCGTCAATCAGTACACGACCGATGATCAAAGACTGGCGGATGCCGAGGTGCCGGGCAACGTTCGCGTCTTTGACTATCGGGAGCGCGGCGTGGCCAGAAACAGGAATCGTGCGCTCGACCATGCTGAAGGAGCGATCGCGGTCCTGTGCGACGAAGATACGCTCATGGTCGCCGGTCTGGCCCGGCGGGTGGAGCAGGCGTTTGCCAACGATCCGCGGGCGGACATCCTGACCTTCAAGATCCGTACGCCGGAAGGACTACCGTACAAGAGATATCCAGGCGCGCGGCTCCGGCATAACCGCTTGACGATCGTTGGCGTGTCGGAGGTGGAGATTGCCTTTCGCGTCGATTCACTCCGCCGGCATGGACTGCGATTCGACGAGCGATTCGGACTCGGTGCCCCCTTCCCGTCGGGGGAGGGCAACATTCTTCTTGCCGACGCTCTCGCACGTGGCCTGATCGCGGGCTATGTTCCGGAGGAGATCGTCATCCACGCGTTCGAAAGCTCGGGCAAGCGCTTCGAGGACCACGCCCTCCTCTATTCCAAGGGCGCGCTGTTCCGGCGGATCTTTGGAGCTGCGGGCGGCCTGGTATCACGCGCGTTTGTTCTTGCGAAGTATCGCCGTTACCGGCGCTTCTATGGCCTTCGCACGGCGTTTGAATTGGTGCGGCAGGGCGAGCTCGAATGGGCCCGCTCGCAATGAAGATCATTCCCTTGTCAGCTTCGACCGAGCAGTTCTCCGATCTCGCTCCACATCGCCGAAACCTGCAGTCGCATCTCTGCGGTGCGTTGCAGCAGTGCGTTTCGCAAGGGAAGTGGATCATCCAGGAGCAGGTCGATGAGGGCGCGTCCGGTATTGAAATCCGAGAGATCGTGCATGAGCAGGTCGGGAGCGTGGTAGTCGGCGTACAGTTCGTCGTACTTGTGACTCCATCCGGTCGCGATGCAGGGAACGCCAGCGGAAAGGCTCCCGATGATGGCGTGATACCGCGAAGAGAGAACCAGGCGCGCCGCGCCGAGGAGTCTTTTGAGGCGGAGAACGTCGGGCTCGACGATCGTCGTCACCGACCGCAGGAGGTTCTCTTGTACTCGTGTGACCACGACTCGATCCTCGGCAGCAGTGTGCAACACGAATAGTGGTTCTGCGCCCCGCGCATGCAGATGCTCGGTGACCCGCGCGAGGAACTCGACGTAGGCTGACGCAGATGTCGTCTTGTCGAGCATGCGCACGTTCGGCACGATCAGCACGCGTCCTGTGGTTTCGAGTGAATCGGAGTTGGTCCCGGCGTCGAGCGCCAGAGTGAAGTCCGGTGCCATCCGAATCGTTGACGGTTCGCACCCGGCATGAATGAGGTGCTGATGCGACCGCCGATCCCGAGCGTAGATGAGGTCAGCCGTTGCCGCCACCGATGCGAACGCGTTCCGAACGGTGGAATCCTCGAAAGGGCCGAACGCCTGCGGCATCAGCACGATCTTGCAGCCATTGCGGCGACGTTTCTGGAGCAACGCTGCGGATGACATGGACGGACGCGCTCCCCATTGATCGCTGTAAGCGAATCCGGAGGCATCGAGTACAGCCTCCACTCGGCTCTCGGATACGAAGCCGCGCCCGAGTCTCGACGCGCGCGCGACAACGCTGCGGATCCCGCTGGGGAGCTGCGTGAGGCCCAGTCTCGCAACCGTCTCCGGAGAGGTGCGACCGTATTGCACCGCCAGAGAGTGATTCTGCAGGGTGCTTTGACGCTGTGCCGCGATGGCGTACAGCATCAGCTCTGCGCCTTTGTTCCACGAGTTGGTGCCGATCACCTGTATGAGCATCAGCCGAATCTTCGCAGTTGTTGCGGTGGCTTCTTCTCCGACCACGCGACGAGCCCCTGCGGGTCGGGCTGTCCAACCGCGATCAGAAGAATCGGTCGTTCGTCCTCCTCGAGCGCGATGAGCTTGGCCATCTCCTCCTCGGCCGCCTCGATGTCTGGCCAGTTGATGGGGCAGGAGCTCAAGCCGAGCGTCTCCAGCGCGAGCATGAACGACATCGCCGCGAGGGAGGCATCGATGTAGATGACATGGCGGTCTCGCTCGTCGAAGAACATCCGTTGCGAGCCAACCAGTACGATCAGCACAGGAGCGCGCTGAGCGAAACCACCTCCGCCGAGGGCGAGCGCAGCCACCTTTTCGATCATCGCCCGCTCCTCGAAGATTCGGAACTGAAACGGTTGGCGATTGCAGGCGCTCGGAGCCTGGGCCGCGGCGAGAATTGCTTTGTCGATCAACTCGCGGCTGACGGGTTGATCGAGGAAGAATCGCACCGAGCGGCGCCGCCGGCAAAGCGCGTAAAAGTCGTCATACGCGACGGGGGGCGACTCGGCGAGGTTCCGGCGATAGGGAGCGCGATCGAGCTCGCTGCTGTGGGCATCGCGCAGCGCTTCGAAGCGCGTGCACGCCGTCTTTACCGCGTCGTGCGTGTCGCCCACGGTCTCGAAGTAACGCGTCAGAACCGATTTCGCCCACTGCAACTCGTTCGCGTCCGCCGAGGGATCGTTTGCTGCGTTGGAAGCGGTAGCGAACGCGGTCACTGTCTCGCCGATGTAGTCGGTCGCGAAGACCGGATGGCGTGGCTGCATCGTCAGTCCCTTTTCGAGACGATGCACGTTTCGCCGAAGGACAGTGTGCGCGCCTGCAGGGTGCGATGCGTCCCGGCGGTAACGCGAGATCCCACGGAGCAGCGTCTGTTGCTCTCGCCCGAATCGACCGGAGAGCAAACCGTAGAACTGCCGTGCAGCAAATTGCGATGACGCGCCCGGGACAACGAACATCGAGAGCAGGCGTGCGGCGACAAACCCGAGGCGCCGGCGAAGAGCTTTAATCAGGCGCTCCACGACGAGCCCTTTGCAGTAGCAGGCGAACTGGCGCGAGGAGCGCCAGGGTCATCATCCACGCCGTATCGCGCGTTTTCGGATGAAACAACAATGCGCCGTACGATGCCAGCGCATACGAAACGACCGTGGCCCATGCGGCGCCGCGTGGGCCATACGCTGGAATCAGCAGGAGATTGAGCACGACATTCGTCAGCGCTCCGGCGAGATGTGTCACGACCGAAAAGAGCAGCAACTTCTCGGCGATCAACCACTTGCTGAGGAGTGCCCGCATGAAGATGAAGATCGCCGCCCAGGAGTGAATCGCCAGAACACCCGCGGATTGCGCGAAGGGCGCTCCGTACAACGCGTGGACCACCGGCCCCGAACCCAGGCTGAGGACAACCGCAATGGAAAAGCCAAGCCACGCCAGAGCATCGTACCCCGACTGGACGAGCCGTCGGTACTCGCGCGGGTCGCCCTCGCGCGCTCGCAGCAACGTCGGGAATGCGGCGGTGGCTAACAGCGCCGGGATGAAGTACGCGGCCTCGGAAATGCGCGCGGCGGCAGCGTAGATGCCGACGCTTTCCGGACCGAGCATCTCGCCGATCATGACCTGATCGATCTTGAAGTAGATCATCGCGCCTATGCCGGACAGGATCAGCAACCACGACTCCGACAGCAGCTCCCTCGCGACCGCCAGGGAAAAGCGCCATCGCCCTTGTGCGCGATGCGCCTGTGTGGATACGAAGGTGAGAGACGCCGCAATCAGGAACGGTTCGATTGCGAGGACGAGCACGAAGACGCGCAGGTCCTGACCGGTCACGATGGCAGCGATGCGCAGCGCTGCTGCGATGAAGACGGCAATCATGCGAGCGAGCGCCGCCTCACGAAACGCTGATTGTGCGTGGAGCCAGTATTCAGTGACGTGGAGCGCCTCGAAGACTGAGCCGAGGGAGATGATGGCGATGAATGCGATGGTCGCCGGCGCCCCCGGCTGCATCTGCCGGATGATGGTGATGGCGGCGGCGAAGCTGATCAGAGCGGCAATGAACCGCAGGACCGCGGCCGTGCCCAGAATCTCTCTCGAACGACCTGGTGCTTGTACGAGGTGACGGACGAGCAGCGCGTTCAAACCGAGGTTCGTGATGGGGTTGAACAGCGCAACGAACGCGATCGCGTACTGGAGCACGCCATACTGGCCGGTGCCGAGATAACGAGCCAGCCACACACCGACCGTGAGCCCGAACGTGGCCTCGATGGCGCGATGGGCCAGGAGCCACGCCGCCCCGCCGCGAACTTCACCGGTGCGCCAGAGCAATCGCCCGATCCTTGACGCCAATGATGGCGTGCCACCACCTATACTTCGGAGCGTGGGGAGTGCGGTCGCGCTGCTGATCTTCAATCGGCCCGAGCTGACGGCGCGCGTTTTCGCCGCCATTCGCGACGCCGCACCGGAGAACCTCTTCGTCGTTGCGGACGGCCCGCGTGCGGATCGCCCTGATCGCGAGCTCTGCGCGGCAGCGCGTGCGGTGACGGAGGCCATCGACTGGCCGTGCAATGTGCGCCGCAACTACGCGACGCACAACCTTGGGTGCCGTCAGCGCGTCTCGTCGGGCCTCGACTGGGTTTTCCAGCACGTCGAAGAGGCGATCATACTCGAAGACGATTGTGTGCCGCACCCGACCTTCTTCCGATTCGCGGGCGAGCTTCTGGAGCGTCATCGCGAAGATGAACGGGTCATGGTCATCGGCGGGAACAACTTCCAGCGTAGCCAGCGGGACGACTTCAGCTACTACTTTTCGATCTACCCGCAGTACTGGGGATGGGCTACCTGGCGACGGTCGTGGCGATTGTACGATCGTGACATGTCCCGCTGGCCGGTCATCCGCGACGGCGGCTTTCTCGCGGACATTCTCCCGGATGCCTACACGCGCGCGTATTGGAGACGCGTGATGGAGGCGACGGCGCGCGACGAGAACGACTCCTGGGGATACCGTTGGACGCTCACGTGTTGGGCCGAGAGCGGATTGACCATCGTGCCTCGCGTGAATCTCGTGACGAACGCCGGCTTCGGTGGGCAGGCAACGCATACGCACGGCAAGAGTCCGGTCGCGAATGTGACCACGGTGCCGGCCTCGTTTCCCCTGCGACATCCGCCGTTCGTTGTTTCCGACACACGCGCTGATGCCTACACGCAGAAGCTCGTGCTGAACTCGCCGCGGATCGTGCGCACGCTCGCGCGCTGGCTGGGACGCGTCCGATACTGAACGCGAGCTGTCGCGCGTCATGTCCGCGGGCGCTTTGATACAGTCAGCCGGCTGATGGATTCTCCTCACATCGTGTTCGTCGGATCGGTGATCCCGCGCTCGGAGGAATCCGAGTTTCCGCTGATGAGCCACGCGTCGGCGCAGTTTCAAAGCCGCCTTCTTACGGCGCTGAGACGCGAACGATTCGCGGTCGACATGGTCGTCTCGGTTCGACAGGAGCCTCCACGAAGTCGTGGGGGCCGGCTCTGGATGGGCGCGAAGCGTCAATCGAGCGATGATGGGCCGCTGCTTCAGTTGCCGTTCATGAATATCGTCGGGTTGAAAACCATTACGCTCGCCATCGGAGCGTTCCTCGCCCTGCTCTGGTGGAGTTGCACCAGGCGGTCCTCCCGTAGACTGATCCTGCTCTACAACCTCTATCCCATTCCGGCGGCGATCAGTCTCGCCGTAGCCCGTCTCACTGGCGCGCGCGTGGTCGCGATCGTGGCCGACCTTCATGTTCCCGGGTCGGGGATGCGTCCCGCAGGACTGCTCCACCGGATGGATCTCGGTCTTCAAACCTGGGCAATGCCGCGGCTTGACGGCCTGGTCGTGCTGTCCAGCAGCATGTCGGCCGACTTCGCCAAACAGACGCCGTCGATTCATGTCGAGGGAGCGGCCGAGGACTGGGGTCCGGTCGCTGCGACGGGAAGCCGTTCTGCGGAGTTTCCCATCCTGTACTCCGGAAACCTATCGGAGTTCCGGGGTGTCGGGCTGCTGCTGGCGGCTTTCGCAGAGCTCGAGGATCCGCGGTATCGGCTGTGGATTACCGGGCGGGGAGATGCCGAGCCCGAGATCCGCCGCGCTGCGAATGACGATAGTCGCATTACCTACTTTGGGCTGGTGGAGCGTGCGCGCCTCCACGAGCTGTACGCGCAGGCGGCCGTGCTGGTGAACCCCCTCCGAACACACTACGCCTCGGCGCGGTATCTCTTTCCTTCAAAAGTGCTGGAGTACATGGCCAGTGGCACTCCGGTCATCAGCACTGCTCACGCCGACTTTGACGCCGGCTATCGCGAGCATCTTTTCATCCTCGAGGATGAGACGCCGCCGGCGCTTGCGCACCTCATCGAGCGCGTCTTTGCCGTGACGAGCGCGGAACGTGGGGCCTTTGGGATCCGGGCGCGGGAGTTCGTGCTCGAAAAGAAGAACTGGACCGTGCAGGGGCGGAGATTGTCGGCCTTTCTCGGTGAGGTGCTCGAGCATTGACGGCCATGCTGCTCTCGATCGCCCGTCGCGTTCACGGCGACGCCGCGCGCGTCGATTCTTCCCGGGACGGATGCGGTATCGCACGATCACGCTGAGGGAGTTTCAGGACGCTGAGGAAGAAACTCGCCAGAATGATCTGAACGCCCACCGCGAGTGCGAGTACTGACGGGATGATCAGCCGGAAGGTCACCCGTGGATCCAGTCTGCCGAACTCGACGCGCTCCCACACGGCAACGGCGTAGACCGACCCGCCCAGACCCGCGATCACGAGTAGCAGCCCGCCAACGAGGAGCACCTCGAGAGAGAGCTTGCGTGTCCAGGTCGCCAGTCGCTCATTCGGAGGGAGGAGTCCGGCACTGGCCGCGAAGACTCGCGTGAAGATCGCAAACAGAACGGCCTGAAATCCGAGAAGAATCGCCAGCGCGGCATACAGAAGCGTATGCACGTCCAGCGTCAGACCGGCCACGCGTTGTGGACCGGGAAGCAGCCAGATCAGCAACGCCAGCCCGGCCAGGATCAACAGGGCTCCGGGGTACAAGAACAGCCAGCGGGGGCTGTAGAGCAGCATGAATCGGAGATGACGCCAGCCGTCTCTCCACGTGCGAAGGTGAGGGGCACGCGTGCGGCCCGCAGGGGAAAGGACGGTCGGAACCTCCCGGATGCGCAAGCCCAGCAACGTGGCCTTGACGACCATCTCGCTGGCGAACTCCATGCCGGTGGACTGAAGATTCAGCGCCGCGAGAATGGCGCGACGAAAACCTCGGAGTCCACAGTGAAAATCGCCGATCGGGCTTCGAAAAAAGAGCCGGCCGATCGCCGACAGAACCGGATTGCCAAGATAGCGATGGAGAGGCGGCATGGCTCCACGGAGAACCCCTCCGGCGAATCGGTTCCCCATGACCAGATCGCTTCCCGCTCGGAGCTGCGCGACGAACGCGCCGAGGGAAGAAAAGTCGTAGCTGTCGTCGGCGTCACCCATGATGATGAGCTCACCGCGTGCGGCGGCGAAACCGCCGAGGAGTGCGGCGCCATAGCCCTTCTCGCCGACCGAAACCACGCGCGCGCCTGCCTCACTTGCGAGACGTTGGGAGCCGTCGGTGCTGCCGTTGTCCGCAACGATGACTTCCCCATCGATCGTGCTTTTCAGGAGGAATTCGCGCGCCTTGCGAACACAGATGGCGACGGTTTCCGCTTCATTGAGACAGGGGATGACGATGGACAGCTCAGGAACGGATCGCGCGCTCACGGGCGCCTGCGTGGTCATATCGCAAGGAGTGCGTCTGGCTCTAGCTACTCTAGCAGATCGAGAGTTTCGCTCGGTGTGTGCGACCTGTCCTGCGGTAGTGCATCGTCCTGAACAACCATGCGACGAGCGATGGTGGAGCGAGCAGAAGGAGCATCTCCAGCCGCATGCGGATTTTCGAGAGCAGATTCATCTCCGAATACCAGTACCGCCGTTTCACTTCAAGCGTCGTCCGCAACGTGCCCCGAAGCTTCGTCGACTTGATCTGCGAGGGGTGGATTCGATAGCGAATCAGCGGTTCGGGGACGATGGCGAAACGGAAACCCGCCCGTGCCACGCGTGAGTACCATTCGTAGTCCTGCGCCGGAAGCTCGGAGTCCTCACGCCAGCCTCCCACAGCGTCGACGACACGGCGCCGAAACATGGCATTCGACCCGGAGATCGGGTTGTAGCGATGCATGGCTCGTACGATTGCGGCATGTTCAGTCGGGTACGTACGGACTCCGACTTCGCGATCCGATTCGTCGATGATTTGAATGAATGAAGCGATGACGCCGACATCAGCATGCTGCGTCATGAGCTCGGCCTGGCGCGCCAGCCGATGCGGCTCGGAAAGATCATCCGCGTCGAAGCGCGCGATCAGTTCCCCTCGCGCCTCGGACACTGCGCGGTTGTGCTGCTGCGGGAGTCCGGTCGGATAGTCGTTCTCGATGTACCGAAGGCGCGGATCGTTGGCGAGCTCCCCGAGCATCGATCGTCCCGATCGCGGCGACGGATCCTCCACGATGATCAACTCGATGTTCGTCAGAGTCTGCTCGAGAATGCTCCGAACCGCCGCAGGGAAGAATCGTTCGTCGGGAAACCGCAGAGGCATGACGACCGAGACGAGTGGCGTCGTGGACGTTGTCACCGAGGGGCTCCTTCGATCACGGCCTTCTTCCGGCGGAAGAGTGCCTGAGCTCCTTCCGGTCGCAGTTGGATGGTTTCATATCGTGGGTCGGCAGCGAGCCGCCGCATGAAGTTCAGGTCACGCTCACTGACCTGGCCGCGAAACATTCTTTCCTCCCAGTTCGTCACGTCATGCCTGAGGTTTCCCCAAACGGCCTGGTGTGCGCGATCGACGAGGACCCAATCAGCATCCGGTCGAATCTCCTCGTAGTTGTGGACGAAGTGAATGTTTCTCTGGGATGTCGCCCCCATCACCGGATAGATCCAGGTATCGAAGCCTCCGTAAACGTCGACCGAAGCGGTCGGTGCCGCCAACACGTCGAGTAATGTTGATGCCCGGTGTGTCATCTCCTGAGTGACCCGCGTGCCAGGATGTGCGGCCGCCCGTTGGACGTCCCTCAGCGGTACATACCGATCGCGAACGGCAATGACGGGTGCGAGATCGGCAAAGAGCGCGCTGAGGATCAGAACGATCCCCCAAACCATCATGCGCTGCTGTCGTTTTCCTGCCTCCAGCCGGCAAATGATCGGGGAGAGTGACAACGTGGCGATCAGCACCGGCAAGTAGAGGAGATACCTCGGGAAGGCGGAGATGTATCCATACGCCGTGAAGCGGACCGGGAAAACCAGGAAAGCGATACCGATGCCGGCCGCGAGGATCACCATTCGTTCTCGAACGGCGTCCGCCCCGCCGTCCTTGAATAGCAGGAGCGACCACGGCAACAGAAGGACGAGCAGCGAAACCAGCCATCCGAAATTCGAGTCGTGGACGTCGTATCGTGGCCAGAACCACCGCTCGCCATTCCAGGGAACGTAGACATCCATATCGTCCTTCGAGAAGGGTGCGCTCCAGATCAGAATCGGTGCCTGCCAGAGATAGCTCCATTGGCCGTATCCGGTCAGGATGATCGGTCGCAGTGGCGAGCTCGCGACGGATGACACGGGCCCATCGTTCTGCGAAGCAATGAGGCGTGTGACGTAGTGCACGCCACCGAGAAGAGGAAAGGCGAGCAGGCTGACGATGACGACCGCGCAGAGGTTCCGCGATGTCACCCGTCCCTTGCGCCAGGCCAGAACTGCTCCCCAAATGAGAACGGGAGCCAGCAATGCTCCGAGGATGAGGCCGTGTGGCTTGGTTCCGGCGGCACCGGTCGCGGCCAGGATGGCCCAGAGCGCCGCCGGCCACTCGCCCTCGCGCAGCCATCGGCCGCACCAGAGAAATGCCGCCACGATCAGGTACGTGACCAGCAGGTCGTTCTTGTGTGCGGCGCCATGCAGCATCATCAGTGGTGTTCCAGCCACCACCAGGACGACTACGTACCGGTGAATGCCGGGCCCCCACCATCGCTGCGCGATCGCCGCGGCCTGGATGAGAAACAGGAGATACAGAACTGTGCTGAACGTCGCGGTGAATCGGTCGTGGCCGGAGATGCCGATGATGGTGGCCAGCAATAGCTCGTAGTTCGGCGGGAGCTCGTCGATTCGCTTGTCGGAGTAGTGAAACTCCTGATAGGTGCCGCTCTGAGCCAGGAGTGCGGCTCGCGGAAGGTGATAGACGAGGGCGTCGTGAGTTGCGGGAGGGGTGACGTATCCCTTCCAGAGCAGGAAACCGGTCCAGAGAACGATCGGCGTCAATGCCACGATGACGGCGAAGCGAAATGGGCGCTGGGCCGCGGCCGCACTGTGCTGCGTTGGATCATCCTGGGGCGGTGCCGCCGCGACTCGATTTCGCAGCGAGAGCAACAACACGGCGATGACTGCGACAGCAACGGTCGCGAGGAGCCACTCGCGGTACAGCATGCCGATCAGCGCAAGTGACCAAGAGAGGATGACCCAGAAAAGAATCGCGCAGAGGGCGGCCGAACTGAGGCGCTCGGCGCCGGACATCGGCGCTCTGACTGCACATCTCCACGTCAACGCCGAGATGCGTTCCCCGATGAATGCAATCGCGATCACAAACAAAACCAGGGTCAGCATCCGTAGTCTCCGCGATCGCGCGTGATGATATCCGCGTCGCTATTTCTCCTCGTGATACTCCTCTTCGGTATTGATCTCCCAGATGTTCGTCTTGTCGGTCCGCCCCTCGAGAATGTTATCGACGGAGACCATGGCCGTGAGCATCGAGTGGTCCTGGTTGTTGTAGCGGTGCATGCCGTTGCGGCCGACCAGGAACAGGTTCTCGATGGGATCGAGGAACTTGCGGATCTCGTCGAAGTGTCGATACGTTCCGAAATAGGCCGGGTACGTCTTCGGCATCCGGATGACGACGCTGTCGCGGACGTCGCCCGGATCGGCGAGCTTCATGCGGGACAGCTCGTCCGCCGCCAGCCGCTTCATCTCGTCGTCGGACCAGGTCCACATCGGATCCGATGCGTCGCAGAAGTACTCCAATCCGACCCACGTCTTGCTCCGGTCGGCAACCATGTAGGGACTCCAGTTGTTGAAGATCTGGAGGCGGCCGACGAGGACGTCCGGCTCCTGGATGTAGATCCAGTTGTCGCGAATCGGCGATCCGTCCGGTTCCGTGACCAGAAGCTTGTCCAGGAGGACGCCCACGGTGATGAAGTTGCGGTAGAGCAAACCCTCGGCGGCGCTGCGGACGTTGTCCGGAACATGCTGGTCGAGGGCTCGAACCAGGCTGCGCACCGGCATCGAGGAGAACACGTAATCACCCTCGATCCGAGATTCGGAGCTGTCCTCGAGATTCTTGACGGTGACCGCAACGACGCGGTTGCCTTCCGTATGAAGCCGGGTGACGACATGCCGCATCAGGATCTGGCCACCGAGCTCGCCGACAACACGCGCGGTCTCTTCCCACATCTGCCCTGGACCAAACTTGGGATAAAGAAACTGCTCGATGAGCGAGGTCTCGGTTCCCTTTTGTCGGATGTCGCCGGTCCGGCGGAGCGCCTTTTTCAGAATGTGCAGGATCGCCTTGGTGATGGAGAGCCCCTTGATGCGCTGCGCCCCCCACTCCGCGCTGATCTCCGCACAGGGAACGCCCCAGACTTTCTCGGTGTAGGACTTGAAGAAAGTCTGATACAGCACGCGTCCAAAGCGGTTGATGAAGAACTCTTCCAGATTGCGCTCCGGCTTGATCGGGAAGAGCGCGCTGCGGATGTAGGAGAAGCCGATCTTCATGGATCGGAAGAAGCCGAGCTTCATCAGGGTCTCTGCGGAGAGTGTGATGGGGTAGTCAAAGAACCGGCGATTGAAATAGATGCGCGAGCGACGGCTGCGCAGCAGCATCACGCGGTCTTCGCTCTCCGGGTCCGGTCCCTCGGCACCCTCCACGGTTGTCGTCCGGCTCTGATAGGTGATTTTCTGCGCGCCGGATGCCACTCGCTGCAGGGGGAGCATCTGCAGCCACCAGTCCATCACGCGCTCTGATTTCGAGAAGAAGCGGTGGCCGCCGATGTCGATGCGATTGCCCGCGTGATTGGCCGTGCGCGAGATGCCGCCGGCGTAGTCAGTCGCTTCGATGACGATCGGGCTGATGTCGGAGCGCTGTAGAAACTCGTACGCCGCGGTCAGTCCGGCCGGGCCCGCGCCGATGATGATGGCTTTCTGGTTCATTGCGAAGAAGTTTGGCTGGTTCCGGCCCATTCCGGCGAAGCGGTGAGAAATTTGAGCGCATCGATGCGGCCATACAACATGAAGTACTCTCGCTCCCGTGCACGCGTCTTCCAGAACAGACGCCCCGGAAAGACGGCAATACGCCGGTAGCGGGAATCGGCTGCCAGTGCACGCGAGTAGATGACCTCACTGGAAAACTTCTGCGAGACGAGAAAGAAGTCCGGCGACTCGCGCATGCGGGAGTCCATCCATTTCTTCATCGCTGGGCGGCGAGGGATGTACAAATCAGACGAGGTGGTCCAGTCGAGGAATGAGTAGCCGCCCTTCGGATGATAGTTCGCGAAGATGTTCTTCTCGAAGTACGGCTGCACTCCGATGACGGCGAACCCCGCTCCGTAGAGCCGGTGGTTCTGCAGGCCGTAAGTCTCGATGAATTGGGCCGCGGCACGGCTGCCTGAGTAAGGTGCTTCCCGGTCGTAGCTCAGCGCCAACACCGTCCAGATGACGTGCTGGATGAGCACCAGGCAGAAGATCGTCGTCACGCCAAGGGTCAGGCGGCGGTCGCGTGCGCTGTCTGCATCCGCGACGCGGGCAGGGCGCGCGTAACCGAGGAGCACGCCGAAGAAGAGCACCAGCACGAACAGCCCTTCGTGCCACAGATTGAAATAGACCGTGGTGATCGGAATGAGAAATCCGAGCACGATCAGGAGCTCAAGGAGAGCTCCGCGACGCCACAGCCACGTGCAGATGACTCCGAGGCAGATGAAAGCCAGGAGAGGCTCGTTGAAGAGATTCGCCGTCAGTGCCAATCTGGTGATGCCGTACATCTTCCCGGGACTGAAGTCGTAGTCGAGGATCGGCTTGATGGCCAGGTCTCGGGGTGGCCAGAGGATTGCGACGAGCGCGATTCCATTCAGAATCAGCACGCCGAGAGCGGTGAGCTGCCGGCGAAGCGCACCCTGGACAATCACCTGGCGTCCGCGCCAGACGTCGATGATGTACAGGAGCGTCAGCGCTGCCGCAATCATCAAGGCATGCACGCTCACATTGCACAGGAGCAGCAGCAGGGCCGTGAATGTCCAGATGCGCTCCGACCGGCGCGGATATTGATGGATGATCGCCAGGAGCAGCGGGAAAATCAGGACGTAGCTGCGCGCCACGATGCCGTACTGGTAAGCGATGAAGTACGTGAATGGAAGGAGCACCTTCACCATCAACGGCACGCCGTCGAGACGGTACAGAAGCACGACGCCAATCGCGACGATGACCGCCGCCGTCACATTGAGCATGACGTACGGCAGGTTGAGCGTGGTCAGGACATTGATGATTGCGTACCACAGAGGCGGGTGGCCCTCGTAGCGCAGATAGGTGGTCAGCAGATCGATCATCGAGGTGTCGCGGGCCAGAAGCCAGGAGTGCGCCTCATCGAGCCAGGGCTCGTGAACGAAGATTCCGTACGCCATCATCAGAGCAAATGCGGCAAAGGAAATCGTCAGAACGGCCCGAGCAACCGGCGCGGAGCGGGCCGGAAGTGATGGGGCTGTGGAGTTGCTGACCGAATCCATCGAGGAAGGGCGCGTAGAATAACACCTGTCCCGCCTGCTGCCGGGCAGCGTTGACGCTTCACGGAGACGGCCACTATCATCCGTCGATTGGCTTTCCGCGGCGTCGGGGTGTCACTTGTCGCGGCGGCGCTGACCGCCCTGCTCATCGCGGCGCATGCCGCGGCCATCTTCAACGCTCTCGAACGTCCGCTGGATAGTGACGAAGGGGAGTTTCTTCACGCGAGCTGGCTCATGAGCGAGGGCGTGGTCCTCTACCGTGACTTCATGGAGGATCACCCGCCGTTCACGTTTCAGATGTTGCAGTGGCTCCAGCCGCGCACGCCGACTGCCACCTACCCGCTGCTGGACGTCGAACGCTGGACGAAGACGGCGCGGATCGCAGTCGGGTTGCTCGGTGTCGTCGCTCTCATCGCCCTCGGTGGCGTTGCATACGCCGTCAGCCGCAACGCTCTGGCAATGGTGATCGCAATCGCGCTGGCCGTGCAGGACCCGCGAATCTGGTACCGCGGGCTTGCCGACATTCGAGCCGATCCGCCTGCGATGGCCTGTTTCTGGGTTGGCGCTCTGCTCATCATCGCTGCATTCCGTCCGGATCCACGCCGGCGCGACGCAGTTTTTTCGGGTGTCGGCATCGCACTCCTGTTTGCGGCGGCGCTGCTCAATCCGAAGTGGCCACTGCAGTCCCTCGTTCTCGGAGTTGTCTTCGTGATGACGTGGTGGCGCCTCTGGACGATACGACGCGCCGATGCCGTGCTGGCGCTTCTACCGACGGTCGCGGTTGCGGTTACGGCTCTGGCTGCGATTGCATCCATCACGACGTTTCGCGACTATTTCTACTTCACGTTCGAACTGAAGATGGCCATTCGCGACTACGTCGTGGCCGCCAACTTGTATGAGATTCGCGGCAAGCGGAACATTTGGAACAGCATCCCGTCGCGAGGCGTCATCGTGGCCGCCATTGCCGTGATCGTGCTGCTGGGCTCGAGACGATGGCAGCTCAGCCTGGATCGGTCTCGGTTCACACTCCTCACGATTGTCCTGTTTGCAGCGCTCGCCGAGCGCCTGCTGTACTTCCCCTACTCGCTCATGTGGCCGCAATACTCGATTGGAACAGGCACGGCGACGGCGGTGATGACGGGCGTGCTCGCGGCAATTGCGCTGCATGAGTGCTCCGCGGCCCTGCTCCGGAGGCGGACTTCATCCCAGGATGCGGTTCTGACTTTTGTGCTCATTGCCATCGCCATCGCCGTACTGGTAGTGCTCGCGTGCATACACATCCCTCACTCGTTTGAACGACCCGCGGAGCATTGGCGGAAGAGTTGGGAGGTGCGCGCTGGCATTCAGTCGAACCTGAGACCGGCGGAGCGTGTATGGATTGGGCCGAATCTTCATCCGATTGCAGCGCGCGACTCCTCCTATTACTGGTATGCATTCGGAGACGTGGTTGCCGGAGCGATGCACCACGGTCGGACCGCCGCGCATCCTCGCATTCCTGTCCTGACCGAGCGCGACCTTCCGCCATGCAGGATCGCTTCGGGCGGCGACACGCAGACGCGATTTCTGGAGTTGGGTAGCTGGATGAGCGAATATCCGGAGCTCAGGCGCTGCGTCGTCGCGCTCGTCGACGCCGGTGCTCTTCGGACCACGCCGTATCGTGGCCTGTACGAAGTCGAGCGCGCATCGGCGCCGCCGGCGCGATGGGCTGAGGCCGTGATTCCGGAACGGCTCGGACTGCAGTCACTCCGAGCCAGGGCGGCATTCACAGACGCAGGTCGTCCATGACGCCAAACACCGACACCTCTCGCCTGAGTCTCTGGCTGGTGCTTCTGAGCGTTCCGGCCTTCGCACTCGTTCTCCTCGACCTCCAGTGGGGGCAGAAGCTGAGCATCGACGAATTCGAGTTCTTCCGTGCGTCCCGTTGGATTGCGGAGGGACGCGTGCCCTACCGCGATTTCTGGGAGCACCACCTGCCATTGCAGTGGGTCCTCTTCGCACCCGTGGCTGCGCTGGTGGAGAGTCCCGGGGCAGAGGCCATTCTCGCGATGCGTTGGGCGCAGTTGCCCTTGTGGATCGCGGTGATGGCCGGCCTGATGGCGATCATGAAACGCGCCGGCATGGACCTGACCCAACGCGCCATAGCCGTGCTCCTTCTCGTAACGAGCACCGCGTTTGTTCGCCCCGCGCTGGAGTTTCGAGTCGATACGGCCGGCAACCTGGGATACATCGGGGCGCTCGCGCTGGTATTGATCCGACCGTCCTCGCGCCCGGCATGGATCTCCTTCGGCGCGATCATGTCGGCCGCCGTGCTCGCGAACATGCGTCTTGCGCCGCTCGTCGTAGCGACGGCCGCCCTTCTGATGTTCGCCGATGCTCGGGAGCGTCACTGGCGGTTTCGCGCCGTGACGCTCTGGATGATCGTGGGCGTAGCGGCGGTTGCCGTCGTGTTCGCGATCTACGTCGTCGCGAGTGGCGCCGTCAACGGGTTCGTCGATGGAATGCGCGCCAACATCTTCTTCGAGCAGGCCACGGCGGATGCGGAAGGCACTCTCTCCTCGATCCTTCTGGCGCCGGTGACGCGATTCGATCCCGCAGGGATCGCACTCCTGTTGGCAGGACTGGCCGGTGTCCTCATTGCCCTCCGGGAGATCCGCCGTCCCGGGCCGGAGCAGGTCATCGCGCTTCTCGCAATACTCAGTCTCGCCGCGGTGGTACGCCTATCGATCCACTATCCCTATCACTTACAGACGACACAACTGCTTCTGGCGATCACCGCCGCGAGTATCCTCCGGCCGGCCGCGTACAGGCTGGCGCTGCTGATGGTCGGGCTTTTCATCCTCGCTTCGGCCGCGATGCGGATTGAACCGGCGTTCGGGAAGGCGTTGGCATATCAGGATGTGATCATGCGGGAGGTGGACCGCCGCACCGGAGCGTCCGAACAGGTCTTCGACGGAGTGGGCGTGGCCCTTCATCGCCAGCCTGCGTATCGATATTGGTTCCTCCCTGCAGCAGTTCGACTGCTCGCGCTTCGAGGACTCGTGGAGCCCTACGACGCGCCGCAGATGGCTGCGGCGCCGCCGGCCGCGGTGGTACACAGCTATCGCGTGCATCGCTGGCTGCAGATGTTTCCGTCACTCGCCTCGTACACCACCCACCACTACATCCCGCTCTATCGCGATCTCTGGATTCCGGCGCCGAACGCGCTGTTGGAGCCTGGAGGAAGGGCGCGCTGGCTGGTCCCGCGTAACGGCCGCTACCGCCTGATGTCGAGCCAGCTCATGGCGAAGCACCCCTGGTTTCGCGATCCTCTTCGATACGCGGAGACGACGAAGGATGCGGCCGTTTTTGAAGTGCCGCTGGCGCAACTTCCGCCCGGCGACGCGGCGCCCGCCGAGCTGTTCGTGAATGGATCGCCCGCTTCGTCCGCGGTGGTCCTGCTCCGCCGCGGCGACCGCGTGGAAGTCCGCTCAATGGCCCGCGTGCCGGTCGCAGTCTTCCTTCTCCCCGAGGACGTGACGAGGTTGTTCATGTCACCAGTCGATGAAGTCGTGTGGTGACGATGGCGAACCGCGTCATTCAGCCGGCGCGAGAGGCCGCCGGCCGAGCTTCGCCGACAGAATGCCGTACCGCTTTGCCGGATTCGCGTCGTCGTATGTGACGCCGGCGCGAATGCTTTCGTACATTCCGGGCTTGCTCTTCTCGTAGCGCCGAACGTCCAGCAGATCGAACGCCGGCTGGAACCGCTCCAGGATGTCCCACGAGTAAGTGATCGGTTCGGTGAGAGTGGGTGAGTGGTTGACGTCGGTCAGCAGCAGGAACAGACCGCCCGCCTTCAGCACGCGGGGAATCTCGGCGATGACTCGATCGAGATCATCGACATGATCGAGCGAGTTGAACGAGCAGATGACGTCAAAGTGGCCATCAGGAAAGGGGATGTTCTCTGCATGTCCGGCGATGTAACGCATCGAATGTCGGGACGCGCCCAGCCGTAGATAGCTGTCCGCCAGCGGGTCGAGGCCGACGCGTTCGGTGGCGTTCGAGGCCCACTCGAGACTTCCTCGGGGGCCGCATCCGATGTCGAGGATGCGCTTCCCTGAATAAAACGAGGCATCGAGCCCGAAATGCGTTGTGTAGAACTGGACATAGTGAGCGCTCGAAAGCTGCGGGTCCTTCATTTTTGTGGTGACCCAGTACAACAGCTCCATCGCGCGCTTGATCCAAATCATGGAGCGGATTCTAGTGCCTTTTGGAAATGCCTCCGCGGTCGTGCCGAGAGAAGGATCTCGCAGGTACAATGCGCGACGAAAAAGCATGCCGAAACCTCTCCGAATCTCGATCTATGCTGACGGAGCCGACGTCCGCGATATGGTCGCCGCGCGCGATGCCGGCATTGTCACAGGCTTCACCACCAACCCCACGCTGATGCGAAAGGTCGGCATTACCGACTACGAAGCATTTGCCAAAGAAGCGCTCGCCGCGACCGGCAGCATGCCGATCTCGTTCGAGGTCTTTGCCGACGACTTCGCGGAGATGGAGCGGCAGGCGAAGCTCATCGCCACATGGGGCGACGCCGTGTTCGTGAAAATCCCGATCACGAACACGAAAGGGGATTCGGCAATCCCGCTCATCCATCGCCTCTCCGCGGCCGGAGTGAAGCTGAACGTCACCGCAATCCTCACGCTCCAGCAGGTACGGGAAGTCGTCGATGCGATCGATCTCGCCACGCCGGCGATCGTTTCCGTCTTCGCGGGGCGCATCGCCGATACCGGTGTCGATCCCGTTCCGCTGATGCGCGAGGCAGCCGGGATCTGTGCGGCCAAGCCGAAAGCGGAGCTGCTGTGGGCCAGTCCGCGCGAACTGCTGAATATTTTTCAGGCGGACGAAGTGGGTTGCCACATCATCACGGTCACGTCCGACATCCTGAAGAAGTTCGCAACAATGGTCGGCAAGCCACTCGATGAGTTGTCGCTCGATACGGTGAAGATGTTCTACAACGACGCCGCCGCGGCCGGATACAAGCTGTGATCGTTACCCGCACGCCGTTCCGCGTCACCCTCGGCGGTGGCGGTACGGATCTGCCCTCGTATTACTCGCAGCACGGCGGATTCATCTTCGCCATGGGCCTCGATAAGTACATGTACGTGATGGTCAATCGGCCCACGGTCGGAACGAAGCTGCGGCTGCATTACTCGCACAGCGAAGTCGTCGATCACGTGAGCGAGCTTCGTCACGAGCTGGCGCGCGAGGCGCTGCGCGCGCATGGCGTGGAGCATTCGTTCGAAGTCGGCTCCATCGCCGATCTCCCGGCCGGGACCGGCCTCGGGTCGTCGAGTTGCTATCTCGTCGGTCTGCTCAACGCGCTGCACCACGACCGGCGCGACTATGTTCCGCTGCAGACGCTCGCCGAAGAGGCTTGTCACATCGAGCTGGACATTCTCAAGCAGCCGATCGGCAAACAGGATCAGTACATGGCCGCGTACGGGGGGCTTTCGGTTCTGGAGATCGCGAGCGACGGAACGGTAGCGGTGCGGCAACTGCGCCCGAGCAG
>JALYJW010000109.1 GCA_030775085.1 Acidobacteriota bacterium
CCCCTGACGTCATTGCATTTGCGTCCATTAATTCGCGCCGACAGGAACACCCCTCACCCTAACCCTCTCCCCGTGGGGGAGAGGGGACTGGTTTCGGTGCTGATGCTCCTGTTTCTCGCGACCGCCTGCTCCTCTCCTTCCGACGACGTAGCCACGTTCAAGGTCGAGCCGATCGTGTTTGCGCGCCGGGTCACGGCGGAAGGCACGCTCAAGGCGGTGAAGGCGACGCCGGTGGGGGTGCCGCAAAACGCGACGTCGCCGATGAAGGTTTCGTGGATCGCGGATGACGGTTCGTTGCTGCACAAGGGCGATGTCATCCTGCGGTTCGACGCGACGGAATTCGAGGATCTGCTCCTGCGCGGACGCGAGGATCGCTCGACGGCGGGCAACAAGTTCGAAAAGGCGGATACCGAATCGTCGACAACGCGCACGAATCTGCGGCGTGACGCGCGTCTGGCGCAGAGCGAGCTGGAAGCGGCGCAGCGTTTCAAATTCGACGACGCGGAGATTTTCTCGCGCTACGCGCGCATCGAAGCCGAGGTCGATCAGGATCTGGCGTCCAGCCGCAAGCGTCACGCCGAAGAGGTCCTCGGCGTGCGCGACAATCTCGCCCGCGTCGAGCGCGACATCATCTCCATCGAAGACCGCCGCGCCGGCATCAAGATCAAACAAGCCGAGGAAGGACTGCAGGCGCTTCAGGTCAGTGCGCCGCACGACGGCATTCTCGTTCTGCAGCGCAACTGGCGCGGCGACATGCCGCGCGTCGGCGACACCATGTGGCGCGGCCAGCCGATCGGCGAGATTCCGGAGCTTACGTCGATGCAGGCCGAGGTGTTCGTGCTCGAAGCCGACGCGGCCGGCCTGGCGCTCGATCAGAAGGCGACACTGTTCCTCGAAGCCGACTCGCGCAAGCAGTTCAAAGGGAAAGTGAAATCGGTCGACAAGGTGGCCCGCCCGCGCATCCCGCGCCAGCCGGTGCAGTACTTCGGCGTGACCGTGGAGCTCGAGCGCACCGATCCGAAACTGATGAAGCCCGGCGCCCGCGTGCGCGCCACACTCGAAGTCGAGAACCAGACCAACGCCTTCGCCATCCCGCGGCAAGCCTTGTTCGAGAAGGAAGGGAAGAAGCTGGTCTATCGCAAAAAGAGCGGCGCCTTCGCACCGGTGGAAGTGACGATCGGATCCTCCAGCGCAGGCCGTGTCGTCGTCACCAAAGGTCTGGCGAAGGGTGATGAGATCGCGCTGGAAGATCCGACGAGGGAGTCGCAAAGTCTCAAAGTCTCAGAGTCTCAAAGGGTATGGATGCGCGGGCTTCGTGCAGCAAGCTCCTTTGCGACTTTGCGACTTTGAGACTTTGCGACTCTCCGAAAGACACCTATGGACCGATCCGAAACTCTCACCACCGCGTTCGGCAATCTCGGCCGGCACAAACTGCGCACGTCGCTGACGATGCTGGGGATGGTGTTCGGTGTGGGCGCCGTCATCGCCATGTTGTCGATCGGCGCGGGCGCGGAGAAGAAAGCTTTGGAAGCGATCGGGCGTCTCGGTCTGCGCAATGTGATCGTCCGAGCGAAAGCCGTGAAGCCGGAGGACCGGCAGGAGCTGCGCAAGAAGTCGCTGGGCGTCTCGCTGCGCGATGGGGATGCAATTCTCGAGGCGGTGCCGAACATCGAGCGGGTGTTGCCGCGCGTCGAAGTGAAGCCGTACAAGATCATCGCCGACGCTGCGAAGACGAAGGGGAAGGTGTTCGGCGTGTCGTGGCGCTATCGCGATGTGGCGGATGTCGGCCTGGCCGAGGGACGCTTCTTCGATGCGCGCGACGAGCATGAGCACGCGCAGGTGGCCGTGATCGGACCGGAGATCCGCCGCGATCTCTTCGGCTACGGTCCGGTGCTCGGCAAGCAACTCAAGGTCAACGACGTCTGGCTGGAGATCGTTGGTGTCCTCGGCAATGACGGCGCTGCATCGGCGCCGGCTTCCTCCGGGAGCGACTCGGCTGCATCGCAATCGACGGCCAAAGAGATCTGGATTCCGGTCAGCACGGCCATGCGGAAGTTCGATCGCGATCCGCTCGATTCTCCCGTCGACGAGCTGCTCGTCACCGTGAAGGAAGGTGTCTCCACGCGAAGGACGGCGCAGGTCATCGAGCCGTTGCTGCAACGCCTGCACGGCGGCGCGGACGACTATGAAGTGGTGATCCCCGAGAAGCTGCTCGAGCAGAGCCGCCAGACGCAGCGCATCTTCAACATCGTCATGGGATCGATCGCCGGTATCTCGCTCCTGGTCGGCGGCATCGGCATCATGAACATCATGCTGGCCAGCGTATTGGAGCGGACACGCGAGATCGGCGTGCGCCGCGCCATCGGCGCCACACGCCGCGATATTCGCTCGCAGTTCGTGATCGAGTCCTTCGCCATTTCGTTCCTCGGCGGCGTGGCCGGAATCATCATCGGCATCGTCCTGGCGCGCATCGTGGCCGCCTACGCCGGCTGGCCGACGGTGATCACGATCTCGTCGCTCGTGCTCTCCACCGGCGTCTCGATCACGGTGGGGCTGGTGTCGGGGATCTACCCCGCGGCAAGAGCAGCGGAGTTGAATCCGGTGGAAGCGCTGCGATACGAATAGTGGTGGGTTGTGGACGTGGACTTTGTGGACTGAGTGGACGTAGTGGACGTTGTGGACCCGTCCAGCGAAGTCCACCAAGTCCACAACGTCCACTAAGTCCACGGTCCACGAATAGCAACATTTCTCCAACGCCCGCGCCTACCGCCTACACGCGCGTCTATCATCCGCGCATGCGATTGACGCGCTTCCTCCTTCCACTCCTGCTCGTGGCTGCGACCGCGGGTGCGGCGACGAGCATTCCGCCGGTGCAGTACAAGCATCGCGTGTTGCCGAACGGGCTCGAGGTCTATTCGATCCAGGACCGTTCGACGCCGACGGTGGCCGTGCATGTCTGGTATCGGGTCGGCTCGAAACACGACCCCGAGGGACGCAGCGGATTCGCGCATCTCTTCGAGCACATGATGTTCAAGAGCACGAAGAACATGCCGTCCGAGATGATGGATCGTCTCACCGAAGACATCGGCGGCTTCAATAACGCCACGACCTTCGACGACTCCACGGCGTACTACGAAGTCGTTCCGTCGAACTATCTGCAGACGCTCCTGTGGGCGGAAGCGGAGCGACTGGGCTCGCTGAATGTCGATGAGACGAATTTCAAGTCGGAACGTGACGTGGTGAAGGAAGAGTTCCGCTTCCGCGTCCTGGCGCCGCCGTATGGACGTCTGTTCTATGCGCTGGAAAGGAACTCCTTCGCAAAGCATCCTTACCGCCGTCCCGGCATCGGCAGCATCGAGGAGCTCGACGCGGCGACCATCGATGACGTGCGCGCGTTTCATCGCACGTTCTATCGTCCCGACGGCGCCGTGCTGATCGTGGCGGGTGACTTCGAGCAGCAGCAACTCGACGGGTGGGTCGATCAGTACTTCGCACCGATCGCGAAACCGGAGAGCGCGATCCCGGCGGTGGCTGTCGAAGAGCCAGCGCGCACCGAGGAAAAGCGCGTCGATGAGTACGCTCCGAACGTCGCGTTGCCCGCGGTGGCGTTGACATGGCTCATCCCCGCGGCCTCGCATGCCGATGCCATCCCGCTCTTCATGGCGGCCACGATCCTTTCGGAAGGGGAATCGTCGCGTCTGCAGGAGAAGCTGGTGCGCGGCGAGATCGCGCAGGAAGTCTTTGCCGACGCCGATTTGCGCGGGGATCTCGGGTTGTTCGGCGTCGTGGCGTTCATGGCCAGCGAGCATCAGCCCGCCGAGGCGGAGAAAGTGATCCGCGCGGAGCTCGCGAAGCTGGCCGAGAAGCCGGTGCCCGATTCCGAACTGGAGAAAGCGCGCAACCTCATCGTCACCAGCGCACTCCGCCAACGCGAGACCAGCAACGGCAAAGCCTTCACGCTCGGCGAAGCGCTGATCCTGCACCACGACCCCTCGATCGTGAACACCGGCCTCGCCAAAGTGCAAAGCACGACCGCCGCAGACATTCAACGCGTGGTGAAGAAATACCTCATCGACGGCAAGGCGGTGGTGATCACGTATCGAGATGAGGGGGAGAAAGAGTCGGCGGTCGGCAGTCGGCAGTCGGCAGTGGATGAAGCGTTGCTGGTTTCGGGCGATGGGCGGGGGCTACGGCCGACCGCCGACCGCCGACCGCCGACTGTTCTTGTCGGGGGTGCGAAATGAAACGCCTTCTCATCGCACTCGCAGTCGCACTTCCGCTGCTCGCGCAGCAGGTCACGCCGCCACCGCCGTCGGCGCCGCGCGATCCGAAGTTGCCGCAGCCGGTGGAGAAGGTGCTGGCGAATGGGCTGCGCGTGATCGTTGTGCCGAAGCACGACATCCCGCTCGTGGCGGCGCGTTTGATGGTGAAGGCGGGCGGCGCTGCCGATCCGAAGGGCAAGGCTGGTTTGGCCGAGCTGGCGGCGACGGTGCTGACGAAGGGGACGAAGACGAAGTCGGCCGAGCAGATCGCGCGCGGCGTGGAGGCCCTCGGCGCCACGCTCTCCGCGTCCGCACAGTGGGATGCGAGCGTGATCGATCTCAGCGTCATGTCGTCGAATCTGCCGAAGGCGATGGAGTTCGTGGGCGACGTGGCGCGCAATGCCACGTTCGCGAAAGAGGAGCTCGAGCGGGAGCGCGATCAGACCATCGACGCGTTGCAGGTCGATCTCACGCAGCCGCGCGTTCTGGCTGGCGCCGTCACGTCGCGATTGACGTTCGGCGAGGCGCCGTACGGCAACAGGCTCAGCGGAATTCCGGCCACGATCCGCAACATCAAACGCGAAGATCTCGTGCAGTTCCACCGTCGCGAATATGCGCCGCAAAACTCCGTGCTCGTGCTCGCGGGCGACATCGAGGCCGGCGCTGCATTTCAGCTCGCGCAGAATGTGTTCGGCTCGTGGAAGCGCGGCGCGGCCAGAACAGCAGCACCATCGCAGACTCCGAAGCCGGGCGCGGCGCGTGTGGTGGTGATCGACATGCCGGACGCGGGACAGGCTTCCGTCGTCGTGGGACGTCAGGGCATCGCACGCACCGATCCCGATTACATGCGCGCGCTCGTGGCGAATTCGATCCTCGGCGGCGGTTACTCGTCGCGTCTCAATCAGGAGGTGCGCATCAAGCGTGGCCTCAGTTACGGTGCCGGAAGCTCTTTCGATCCGCGCGTCGACGTTGGTCCTTTCAGCGCGCGCACCGATACGAAGAATGAATCGGCCGCCGAAGTGGCCGGCATCCTGGTGGCCGAGATGGCACGTCTCGCCGCAGTCGACGTTCCCGACACCGAGCTCACGCCGCGCAAGGCCGCGCTCATCGGCGAGTTCGCGCAATCGCTGGAGACCACGAGCGGCCTCGTCGACGCCATCTCCGCGCTCGCGCTCTACGGGCTTCCGCTGACCGACATCAACCGTTACATCAGCGGCGTGCAGGCCGTCACCGCCGAACAGGTTCGCAAGTTCGCCGGCACCAACCTGGCCGGAGCCGCGAACGTCGTGATCGTCGGCGACGCGAAGCAGTTTCTCGAGCCGCTCAAAACACAGTTCGGCGAGGTGGAAGTCATCGCGGCAGATGATCTCGATTTGAGCTCGCCGACGCTGCGTGTACGGAAGGCGAAAGAGTAATCTCCGCGCGGCGCGCTTTGGAGTGCGGCCGGCTTGCCGCCGCTTTTCGTAGTGTGCAACGGAGTCGTCACTGCCACACCACCGAAAGCGGTGGCAAGCCACACGCACTCCAAAGCGCTGCGGCGCGGAGCTTGTGGCCGATCAGCGCATCTGCATCACGACCCAGACGATGAGCGCGATGGCGATCACGACAATGATGCCGATCGTGATGCCGCTGTTTTTCGTGGTGCTGGAGCTCACTGTCTCGACGATGACGCGCCGCTCGGCGTGACCTTCGTGTTCTTCTGGTTCAGACATGCGAAGCGGTGTCAGCAACGCCGGTGCCACGCGTCATTTGCCGCGACGTGCTCACGAAAATCGGAATGGCCAGACAGGAGAGCGCCGCTGCGACCACGAAGGCGGTGCCGAGACTCCAGCGCGCGCCGATTGCGCCGATGACGATCGACCCGAGGCCGATGCCGGTGTCGAACGCCAGGATCACGCTGCCGAACGTGCGTCCGCGAAATCGTTCGTCGGTGTTGGTGACTACGAACGTCATGAAAGCAGGGAAGGACGCGCCGAGACCGATGCCCCACAGAATCGCGGCTGCAATCAATTGCGCGCGCGTCTGCGCCGCCGCCAGCAGCAGGAACGCCAGCGGAATCGACACCAGCGCGGGATAGAGCAGCACCTTCGGACCGTGGCGATCGCCGATGCGCGCCGTCGCGATGCGCACCACGACCACGCTGGTCGCGAACACCGTGAAGAAGAGCGACTCCGGATGGATGCCGCGCTCGCGCGTGAGGATGGCCACGAAGCTGGTAATGCCGCCGTAGCCGAACGACACCACCGCCAGCGAGAGCGCCGTTTTCAGGACGCGCGAGTCCCAGAGCTCACCAAAGCGCGGCAGCGAGACCTGCTCGTGCGCGTCGTTCCGCTGTCCGCCGGGCAATCGCGACGCCCAAAGCGCCATCAACGCGGACAGCACCGCGATCTCCGCGCACAACGCCAGCCAGCCGAAGCGGTACATGTACATACCCACAGCGGGCGCGATCGCAATCGCCGCCGTGGGTGCCAGTCCCCAATACCCCAAACCCTCGGTGCGCCGCGAGACCGGAATGAAGTCGGTCATGATCGCTGACGCCGAGGAGAGGATCGACGACCAGATCGCACCGTGCGCGATCCCGATCGCCAGCACGAGCGGCAGCCACGGCACCACTCCATACGCCAGCGAGAAAACCACGAACAGCAACGACGCGACGACCAGCATCCGCCGCCGTCCCACCAGATCGGCGATCGTCCCCATCACTGGCGCCGCCAGTGCCGAGGCAAACGTGTAGACCGCCAGAAACAACCCGGCCGCGGCCGTGCTCCCGCCCAGCTCGATGATCCGCAACGGAATCACCGGCAACAACTGAAACGCCGAGAAAAACGTCCCGCACTGGAACAGCCAGAGAGAAATGAAGCGGGGAGTGAAGAGAGGCTCGCGGGGAGACTGCACGACTGGATCGTCTCATATCGCGATCATCTGCTCAGTAGTCGACCTCCTCATCGCCGAGATCCATCTTGCGCGCGCCGGTGAGAAGAGTGAACGCGTATTTCTGCTCCTTCTTCTCGGCGAAGAACGCCTTCAGCGACATCGTGGCGTCGTCCCACTTCTTCTTCTTCTGGCCGGGCTTCTTTTTCTTCTGTTTGGTCTCGTGGTCCTTCTTGCGGTTCGCGTCGATGTGGTCGATGTCGTACGTGAGCACGAGATCGAACTTCGCTTTCTTGCCGCGCTCCTCGACGATCCACTCCAGGGTGGCCCGCTCGGGATTGCCGTGTACACCGTCGCCGGAGAGCACGTAGGTGTCGGCCACGATGGTTTTGAAGAAGGGCGGTTCGACGTTTTTGTCGCTGCCGTGGTGGGGCACTTTGAGAATGTCGACAGTGAGCGTGTCTTCTTTGTCTTTGAGCAGCTTCCGCGCGATGAGCCCGTCGATGATGAGGTCCCCGCGCGCATCGCCCGTGAGCAGGATCGTCTTTCCCTCGAACTCGACGAGACAGACGATGCTGGAGAGGTTCTTCACGCTTCTGTCGGCGTACGCGGCCAGCACTGCCTCGGCGGTCAGCCCGTTCTTCTCAATGTACGCGTCGAACTCCTTCTGCAGCGCGTCGATCTCTTTCTTGGCCGGTCCGGTGATCGTGAACTTCAGACCCTCGATTTTCGCGTCGGGTGTCTTCTCGAGCGTGATCAGCGTGCCTTTGCCGCCCGCGGTCAACGGCGCATTGAGCGTCGCGGTCTGTCCCTTTTCGAAGAGGAAGCGATGGTCGTCGCGAAGCGTCCTTCCGTCGCCGTGTCCGGCAAGGACGGCGGCCACGCTCTCGGCGTAGAAGATGGCTGTGTCCTCGTCCTCGCCCTCCTTTGCGGCGAACTTCTCTTCCAGTCTCTTGACCAGTTCGGGGCTGGGCTTTCCGTCGACACCGGCCTGCAGACCTTTCGGCAGCGTCTGGTAGTACTTGTCGATGGCGTCGCCGAGGATGTCGTTGAAGACGTTCAGCCAGAGACGTTTCGCGCTGATGGTGCGATCGGCTTGCGGCGCATGGTTGTCGACCTGTTTCTTCAATGCGCTGAAGAGTTTCTTGATGCCGACGATGTGGTCGCTGTCCATGTGGCTGACCATCACCAGCTCCAGCGGCAGTTGACCGACCTCGAGATTCTCCACGATCTCGTCGAGCCGCGGACGGAGGTCGTTGTTGTAGACCAGTCCGGGCCCGCCGTCGATCAGCGCGATCTTCAGCTTGTTCTTCTTCTTGCGCGTACCCCAGTGCAGCAACAGGCAATCGCCTTCCTCGGCGGGCAATGCTTCGAGTGTGAAGAGCAAGATGACCCCCTTTCGTTCGAATCAGATGGATTGCATGGCCCGCAGGACGTCCACGAGACCGTGTCCCTGGAAGTACTTTTCGCGGCCCAGATCGGTGGCGCTGTCGAGCAGGATTTGTTTGACGCGATCGGGATCGCCGATCAGTTCCCGGTGCCGCGAGATGAGCATGGCCGCAGCGCCTGAGACGAACGGCGCGGCCATGCTGGTGCCATCGAGCTCGCCGTCGGCATCTCCGCGCATCGGCCCGAGGATCCGTTCGCCGGGCGCGACGATGTCCGGTTTGATCCGGCCGTCGCCGGTCGGTCCGCGGCTGGAGAAGTAGCTGACGCCGTAGACGTGCGGCTTGGAGCCGTGCGTCGAACCGACGGTGATGACGTTGCGGGCATTGCCCGGATCGGTGATCGACGAGGAGACGAAGTTGCCGAAGCCGATCTCCATCTCGTTCCAACCTCTGTTGCCGGCCGCGGCCACGACGATCACGCCCGCGCCGACGAGCCGGTCGCAGGCCACGCAGACCGGCGTTGCTCCGCATCCGTAGGAGCGCACTTTGTGGGGGATGGACATGCTGATGTTGACGCCGTGGATGATCGGGCCGTTGCTGCCGGCGCGGGCGTTGACGAACTGCACGTACTCGAGCGCCGCCAGCAACGCGAACTCGGTACTCTCGATCGATTTGCCGTGAACGGCGCGGAGGTCGTAGAGATCGATGTCGGGGCAGACGCCCTGCAGCTGGACCTCACCCTTGGCGTTGCGCCAATCGCCGCCGAGGATGCCGGCCACGTGCGTGCCGTGATCGGAAGGAAGGTCGGATCCGTCGCCCTCATCCTCGATGCGAATCAGCGGCTCGATCAGGTTCCAGTCCGGCGGAAAGCGCTGCGCCAGTTGCTCGGCGATGGCATTGAGATTCTCGCGGGCCATCTTCCGGAAGGCGCCGTTCTTCCTGCGGCCGGGGAGCGCTTCGAGCACCTTGATCACCTCGCCGATGACCGTCTCCCGCTCCTCCGCGTCGCCGGTGCCCAACAGATCGAAATTGCGGATGCGCTGGATTTCGGTGAAGTCCAGCGTGGCTTTGATCCGTCGCGGGTCGTTGGGCTGCGGTTTCTCCCGTTTGTTCCTGGCGTAGTGATCGATGAATGCCGGATGGGTGGTGGAGATTCCGGAGTCGATGATCGCCCAGGTCGTCCCGCGGCAGGAGACGTCGAAGACGCGTTTGGCCGCATCCGCTTTGATCGTGCAGTTGGACTCGGAAGCGAGGCTGGCCTCGCGGTCGAGAAAGACGCGATCGATCAATTCAGCGTTTTCACCGCGATCGACGCGCGCCTGCGGGTGCAGGTCAGCGGGAATGGCCTTGCTCACCACGGGCCAGGCCGATTCGCCGGCGCTCAGCTCTTCGATCCATTCGCTGGCGATGTCGTCCGCGTGCGCGTTGATCCACTCGATGAGCTTTTCCCGATCGTCGGGCTTGCGATACGGATCGAGATTGAGCTCGCGGAGCTGCTCCACCTCAGCCGGTTTTTCCTGGGCGATGTGGAACACGCCGATCAAGGCGGCCAGCGGTGCCGCCTCGAGAACGCGCCGGTGCTCGTTGTCGACCTTGGGTGGAGCTCCCGTGCCGGGCTCTTTCTCGGGAACGCCGAGGATGCGCAGAATCGTCGCAGATAGTTCTTTCTGCAACGACGGATTCCCGCGAAGGGAGATGAGGTTCTTCCGATGCCACCATTTGGTGATCGGCAGGACGACTCGCACGAGCTCATCGAAGTAGATGTTCACTGCCACGAAGTTGTCGAGCGGCGAGACATTCGGCGTTCCCTGCTTGCGCTTCGACGGGAACGCGCGGCGGTATGCGGTGATGGCGTGGTGCAGCGCGTAGCCGACCGCGGTGGTGTTGGCGCCGCGGACCGGCGCGACCAGCACGCGCAACGAGTCGTCCGGATTCCTGGCGAACCCGAGCCAGACGTCGGTGACCACGCCGCCGTCCTGGACGAAGAACTCGAGCGCGCCCTGGCGGGTGCGCCCGAGGAGGAAGTACTCAATCAAAAATGATGGAATCGGCGGTGACGGAATCGGCGGTGTCTCGGTCTTTTGCTTGCTTCGAGGAGCTACTTTTTTGGCAGGCATGCACTCTCCCGATCAAACTCCTATATCAGGAGTGACGGCCAGCGGCAATTCTCTACCCCAAAAAAACTCTTCCTCCTACAATGAGGCCAATCAATTACCCAGGAGGGTCTATGTCCAACGGCAACGCGTCCGGTGTCGATCTTCCGCTCACATCCGATCCGGGGGAGAGTCATCTCGAGGATCTGCTGGCGCTCTGTCTTTCCGGCGGCGGGTATCGGGCCATGCTGTTCCACCTCGGCACGCTCTGGTATCTGAACGACGCCGGGTATCTGCCGAAGCTCGATCGGGTCTCGAGCGTTTCCGGCGGCTCGATCACCGCGGGCGTTCTAGCCACGCGCTGGAAGCAGCTCCAGTTTGATGCGAGCGGCAAGGCCACGAACTTCGGCGATGTGGTGGTCAATCCGTTGCGCAAGATCGCCGGCACCACCATCGACGTCGGCGGCGTCCTCGGCGGGATCTTCACGCCGGGCACGTCGGTCAGCGACAGGATCATCAAGAGCTACAAGAAGATTCTCTTCGGCGAAGCGACGCTGCAGGACATCGTCGACAAGCCGCGTTTTGTGATCAACGCCACGAACGTGCAGACGGGATCGCTCTTCCGTTTCTCGAAGCCGTACATCGCCGACTGGCGCATCGGCATGATCAGGAATCCAACGACGAGCGTGGCCGAGGCGGTGGCGGCGTCCTCGGCGTTCCCCCCGGTGCTCTCGCCGGCGCGTCTGACGTTTCAGCACAGTAAGTGGTCCGACCTCAACGCGGGCCAATGCGGCCGCGAGCCCTTCACCACGAAAGTCGCGCTCACCGACGGCGGTGTGTACGACAACATGGGCATCGAGACGGCGTGGAAGCGCTGCAAGCGCGTGCTGGTCAGCGACGGCGGCGGCAAGTATCAGTCGGAGGAGAATCCGAAGTCCGACTGGGCACAGCACGCACTGCGCATCAACTCCACGATCGACAATCAAGTGCGCAGCCTGCGCAAACGCCAGGTCGTCTCGGCGTTCGTCGATCCGAACGACGCGCACAGCGGCACGTACTGGGGCATGTGGACCAAACCGTCCGACTATCCGGTCGTGGCCCTGCCGATGGACGACGCGAAAGGTTTGGAGCTTGCGAAAACACCGACGCGCCTTGCCGAGCTCCCGAGTGCCACGCAGAACCGCCTCATCAACTTCGGCTACGGCATGGCCGAACGCGCCATCCGCAGCTACTACGACGTGAATGCGTTCAAACCGGCGGCGTTTCCGTGCCCGGGCGGAGTTTAGGCATAAGCGAAATTCTTTGCCTCCGACGGTGGACCGGTGGACGTTGTGGACTTGGTGGACGATGTGGACCTGAGTGGACGTAGTGGACCGTCGAATTGGTGTCCACTACGTCCACTACGTCCACAAAGTCCACTGTCCACCACGCCCGTCTAGAACAACCAGCCCGTACGCGGGCGCCGGCCTGTGTGCTGAGGCGATCGCGCGGACCGAACCCTTCGCTCACAGGAAAGAGGATGGGACCACCGGACAGGTGGCGATCGTCGACAAAGCATCGCGCAAACGCCACTAAATGACGAACGCCTCGCATCTGTTCAGTCGATCCGCATCAATACGTCCCCGCTTCCGTTGTCGATCGACTGGAGGAATGCCGCGACGCGTCCTGATCCGGCAATGACTTCGACATCGATCTGCGTATTGGTCAGATCGCCAAAGGCGTCGCGCTCATTGCCGATCATGACGTTGCCGATGTCGCTGAGCGTGATCATCCGGTTCGCGCCGATGGTGATTTCTTTGGTAGTCAAACCGATTCCGGTGACTTTCGCGCCGCCGGGGAATGTGAAACGCATCGTGAGTCGCAGCGTTGCACTGTGGCCCTCGGTTTCAATGAGGATCAGGGAGGATCGTTGTGTGCCCGCTGTCGCCGAGGCGATTGTGGCCGGGGAGGCGTCGTCGACGCCGGTGAAACGCTTCGATTGGCCGCTGGCCAATGCTGCTGTCGTGGGGACGCTGACGAGACCGGAGCGGAACTGCCCGGGAGTGGGAGGATTGGAGACGGCCATGCGCGCGCTGCCGGTCAAGGTTCCGCTCGGCGCGGTCAGGCGGAGATATCCATTGACGATCGAAACGCTCGAGGTTGCGGTCTGCAATGGAGTGAGAACGACCGATTGTGTCGCTTCCGATTCCATCGGGAGCGCATGCGCGCTGACGCGGCGCCGCGGCGGCGGGGCGATGGAGTCGACGGTTGCCGTGATCGTAGAGAGCGCGACGTTAGTGAGTGAGATATCGCGTTGGGGCGAGCCCTTGACGGAGGGGAGAGGCACGACGAACGCGCCGGACGGCGTCGTGCCGGAGCGGATGAGATCCGAAACGACCCAGGCGTCGGACGTCGTTTCGTCGACAACCAGCGCATAAGCGGCGAAACGCGCATTGCCGCCGTCGCTGACGATGTTGATGCGCGCGACGACGGCTCCGGCGGGAACGACATCGGTGAGCTCGAGCGTGGCAAAGCCATTCACCGAGTCGGCCGCGCGCGCGGAGAGCGGTTGTCCGCTTGCGTTCAGGAAATCGATCTGCACGGTGCCGTGCGCGCCGCTCACTTCCTGGATGTAGAGGTTCGTGTGAACGCCCGCGCTCTTCTCCACTCCGGAGAGGATCACTCGCTCGCCGATGCGGGCGGCGACGTCGGACCGCAACATCGGCAGCGCGGTGGAATGACGGCCGGCCACGCCCTGCGCCAGCCGCACCGCTGCGGCCGCGACGCCGCTGGCGCTGGTGCCGCGGATCTGCAGCGATCCGCTCTGACCGCCGGCCGCGAAAACGTTGTTCGCCATCGACGGAAAAGAGACGGCCAGGTGTGGGGCGAGATTCTGCGTCAGATTGAGAAGCTTGGTGGTCGCTCCAGGTGAAGTGGAGGTGAAGTAGAGGCGCAGATCCGTGGTTGGCGACGCCGAGATATTGGACAGCAGGAGGTCGGTGACGATATTGCCGAGCGTGCCGAGGCCGGCGAAGAAATAGGCAACCTCACCTGGAGCAAGCGGCGGGAACGTCGCAGTGGAGATCCCGGGCTGCACGACGTCGACGATCGTTGCGGAAATGGTGGTGATGTTCGTGGCGGTGGAGGCGAGCGTCTGGATCGGATGCGCCGAGACCCGCGTGCTTTCGATGAATCGCAAGGACAACTTTCCGCTCTCGCCGCCAACGAGCGCGCTGGCGTCGCTTCGGCGCGATCGATTGACGGTGAACGACACAGCGGAGGGGTGTCCAGGCTGGAGAGTGATGACGCCACTCTGCGGAACGATCCACGGCACGTCTGAGATGGCAATCGCGGAGACACCGAAGGAGCTGTCGTTCGTAAACGAAACCGCGCCGCTCGGATTCTGACCGGCCGGAGCTCGCGTCTCGATGCGTGCAGCAGGCGCGATGAGACGCGGGCGGCCCGGCGGCGGCACCGCGGAGAGCAGGACCACGCGAATCGGCGCGCACGTAACGCCACTGCCGGAGCAAGTCACGGTTCCTTCGAGCGCTCCGGCGGTCGATTGCGCGAGCGCCTGAATGTCGATCGTCCGGGTTTCGCCGGCTTCGACCGTCAATGCTGACGTCGAAAGCGTAAAGAAGCTCCCACTCTTCGACAACGTGACTGACGCCGGACTGTTGCCGTTGTTCGTCAGCGAAAGGGAATCGGTGGCCGTGCCTTCATTGACTGGTTGGACCATTCCCACGGGGAAACCGGAGACGACGACATTGGGCGTCAGCAAAGGGCCCTTCGTCAGTGTCAGTGTGAAGAGGGTGTCGATCGCCGGTGGAGGATCACCGTTCGGCACCGGGATGGTAATCGTCATCGTGTGATTGACGCCGATGGAGCCGGTGAGGGGTAACGTAAATTCCTCGCCATCGTCAGTAAACAGCGCATCGGCGGTAAACGAACTCCCGGTCACAATTCCATTGGCGATCACGAACTCGAGCGTAAACAACGCCTCGAACTCACAAGGACCGACCGTGCTCCCCACATCAGGATTCATCCAGTCTTTGATGACGCCCGTCCCTGAAAAGGAGTCGCCCGTCTGTGTGATGTTCACCTGCCCATCGCCGTTCGAGTTCCAGATCGGAACGCAGGTGAAGGTTTGCGCGAAGTGCGACCCGGACCACGTGCCGCTGATGTCGTCCGCCCTGACGATGGCCACAGAGAAAAGAACGATCGCAGCACATACGACACGAAGGACGAACGGAGTCTGCAAGCGCATGACACCTCCTGTTAGTGCTGCGTTGACCGGCTGAAGCTGGCGGGGATGAGCAGGCTATAGCACGGTTTCCGGAAGGACGCAAAGCCGGAATTCAACCTGACCACCTCGGTCACCTCGATTCCATCGGTCGTGACGCCGGCGGCGTGATTCGTTACAAGTGCGCTAATCCATTCGCGTTAAGGTAACCATCGCATGCGCCGCACTCTCCTCACCGTCACACTCGCGTGCCTCCTGGCGATGGAGGCTCGCGCCCAGTTCGATCCGGCCATCCTGCGGCCCGTTGGCTATCACCCGAGCAACATCGCGTACTACAACGCGCCGTACTTTTCGAACGCGCTGGCGCAGGGTGGGGAGTGGTTCAGCTTCACGGGTAGTGAGTTCGGGACGGCGCTCGATTTCAACACGCCGCAATTCGAGAACGGCTATCCGAAGTTCCTCGCGCCCGGACAGAAACTGCGTGCGCTGCTGTTCGGGTTGAACATCAACTATGGGTTTCGTCCGGCGAGATGGCCCGATCGGGCGCGGCTCGCACGCGGGCGGATCGTCGTGACGTGGAAGGGCAATGCGGATGTCCGGCTCGTGAATGGCACGTTCACGTCCGACGGATCATCCGGCGCGGCCACCGGCAATCTCGTCGACGGACGGCGCGTCTATCTCTGCACCGCGCCCGGCCAGTCGACACAATCGCTCGAGATCCACGGCATCGCCACGCCGCTCACGGAGATTCGCGTTTGGCTCGACGGACTGGAAGGGCAATTGTTCCATCCGCTGCTGCTGCAACGCATCGCCGACGCCGACTGGGGCTTCATCCGCTTCATGGACTGGGGCGCCACGAACGCCAGCCCGCAGCAGGATTGGAGCGATCGCCGGCTGCCCGCGCACGTCTTCATGAACGGGATCATCAACCCGCGCCGGCCTTCCGCGACGTCGGACGGAAATCGCGAGACCGGCGTGGCTTTCGAACAGATGATTGCGTTGTGCAACGCGACGGGACGCAATCTCTGGATCAACATCCCTCATCTCGCCAGCGATGACTTCATCACGCGGCTGGCGAAGCTGATCCGGTTCGGCAGCGACGGCGTGAATCCGTATGACGCCGTGCAGGCGAACCCTGTGTTTGCACCGCTGCGCAGTGATCTGACCGTGTACGTCGAATACTCGAACGAGATCTGGTCGAGCGGATTCAGTTTCCCGCAAGGAAACTGGGCCGAGGAGCAGGCCATCGCGCGCGGACTGACGAAGGCGCAGTTCAACGCGCGCCGGTTCTGCGATACGTGGCGGATTTTCCAGCAGGTCTTCGGCGACAGCACCCGCCTCGTGCGCGTGGCTGCGATCTTCACCGCGCTCGATGCTTACTCGCGGCCGTTCCTCGCCGAGATGGCCTCGTACGGTCCGACGCTGACGCCTCCGGTGCGGCCCGATGTCATGGCCGTGACGACGTACTTCGGCAACGGCATTCAAGATTTCATCGAAGAACGCGGCTTCACGTCAGGCAAGTTGTTCGACGATCCGTACTGGTCGAGCACGCAATTCGAATCGCACCTGCAGACGACGTTCGACGAATGGAAGCGGCGCATTCTGGCCGGCGATTCGGCATCGGGCAGCGGGCCTGATGCCACAGGCATCGGCGGAGGATTCTCGGCCTCGCTGCGCACGCTTCCGAACGAAACGCTCGGCTACTCATTGCCGATCGTGGCGTATGAAGGTGGTCCGTCGCTCTTCACGAACGAGATCGACGGCAGCGCCACGAACGGTGCCGGCGTGCCGATCGATGATGGAGTGACGACGTTCCTCGAGGCGATGAATCGCGACGCGCGCATCGCCGATGTGTATCGCATCCATCTGGAGATCGCGCGCAGCAAGGGACTGCGCACGCACACGCCGTACACGGACACGAATCCGTGGGGCAAGTTCGGGCAGTGGGGACATCTGGAGACGCTCGATCAGGCGGTGGCGAGCGCGCCGAAGTACGCGTTGATGCTCGAGCATTTCGCGCGCTTCACCACGCTGCGTGCGATCGACACGCCGCTCGGCGCGGTGCCGCAATTCACGACGGATGCGATTCTGCCCGTGGGGATCGCCGGGAAGCCGTACAACGCGGACATCGCCACGAGCGGCGGAGACGGAGCGCGCACGCTGACGATCGCGGGCGCGTATCTCGATCCGGGACTATCGATCGCGGACGGCCACATCAGCGGCACGCCGCGGATCAGTCGGAAGAATTTCATTCTGGCGCGGGTGCATGATGCGGATGGCGATCCGGCGTGGCGCATTTTCACGCTGGAGATCTTCGGTGGCCCGGGCACTCTTCTGCAGAGCGATTTCCGCGGCACTTCGCCCGCGCTGAACCTTCCCTGGGTGAAGAATTTCGTGCGCTCCAATCACGTGACGTGGAGCGGATGGACGGTCGGTCCCGGCATCATTCCGCAAGCCGGCGACAACGCGCTCGTGTTTTCCGTCAGCGGACCCGCGGCCGCGAACGAGACGCTCGCGCAGGCGCTGGCCGACGGTCAGTATCTGCGCGCGGGGCTCTCCGGTTTCGCGGGCATTCCGTTCGACGCACGCGGCGCTGAACTACGTTTCTCCACGCGCCGCATCGATTTTCACGCGCCCCTCGGATGCGCGCTCTTCACCAGCCTCACCGGTTTCGCGGAGAGCAACGCGCTTTACGTGAGCAGCAGCGTGTCGAAGGACAACACCGACGAGATCGAGCACGTGGTCACGCTCCCATCGACCGCGGCTTTTGCCTTCATCCATTCGCTGGAGCTGCGCATCTATGCCTTCGGCGCGCAGTTCGACGGCCACGCCACGAGCCTGACCGGCTTCAAGCTCACGCAACCAGTGCAGGGACGACGACGAGCTGTGACGCCGCGTTAGTTTCTTCGCGCTGCGCGCTTTGGAGTGCGCGCGGCTTGCCGCCGCTTTTGTAGCATGCAACGGAGCGGATGTTTGCCACGGGACGAAAGCGGCAGCAGAGCCGCCGCACTCCAAAGCGCTGCGGCGCGGAGAGAGGTACTCGCGAAAGCGCATCGCCGACGTGAGCCGTCTCACACACGCCATGTCGTGACGGTAGCAATCATGAGCGGTGCTTTACCGGTTCTCGCTGCTGTTCGCTCTCGCTCTCGCCTCGGTCACCGCAACTGCCGCAACGCAGGGTGGGGTGATTCCTGTGCCGCTGCCGCTGTTTCCGGCCAACAACTGGTGGAACACGGACGTCAGCTCGGCTCCGGTCGATCCCAACTCGGCGAATTTCATCAACTTCATCGGCGCGAATCACATCGCTCATCCCGATTTTGGCGGTAATGCCGGCGGTGGCAACGTCTATGGAATACCGTTCATCGTGGTGGATGGCGCACAGCCGAAGAAGACCGTGTCGTTCGTTCTCTATCCGAGTCAGAGCGACGGCGTCGGCGTTCCGTTCTATCCCATTCCGGACGAGGCCATCACGATGAATGGCTGGATCGAAGGCGGGCAGCCGGGCAACGTCAATCAGAGCGGCGACCGCCACATGCTGATCGCCGACAAGACGAACAACACGCTCTATGAGCTCTACGACGTCTGGTACAACGGGACAGTGTGGGAGGCGGGCTCGGGCGCGCTCTTCGACATGAACACGAACGATCGGCGTCCCGAGGGTTGGACCTCCGCCGATGCAGCCGGGCTGGCGATTCTGCCGGGACTGGTGCGGTACGACGAATACGAAGGCCCCGCTGAGATCCGCCACGCGTTTCGCGTCACGGTCCAATCCACGAACGGATATGTCTATCCGGCCTCCCACGTAGCGGGATCGACGGCCGGTGCGCTTCCCATGGGAGCGCGATTGCGCATGAAGGCGAGCAAGGACCTTTCTTCGTACACGCCGGAGCTGCAGCGACTGTTTCGCGCGTTCAAGAAGTACGGTTTGATCGTCGCCGACAACGGTACGAATCTGTATGTGACCGGTACGTATGACACGCGCTGGAACAATGGCATTCTGAATCCGGCCTTTCACGGTCTCACGGCAAGCGACTTCGAAGTCATCCAACTCGGATGGGCTCCGTCAATCTCGCTGGTGCTGACGATGCCCGACAATCTGGGCAATGGCGATGCGGCCAGTGCGACGCTCACCGCGTACGAAGCGGACGGCGACGTTGCAATCGGCTACACCGGAACGGTTGCCTTCACCTCCACGGATGGAGCGGCCACGTTGCCGGTCAATTACACGTTCAACGGCGCCGATGCGGGGACGCATGCATTCCCGGGCGGTTTCACTCTGCGCACTCCCGGAAGTCACGTCATCACTTTCACCGATGTGGCTGTCGCGACGATCACGGGATCGAAAGGCGTGACGGTCGGACCGCCAACGCCCACAGGCCTGGCCGCCACCGCGACATCGCCGTCGCAAGTAAATGTGTCGTGGGGCTCTTCATCCGGAGCAGCGAACTATGAGGTGATGCGCAGGTCTGCAACATCGGGCGATTTCGTTTCGCTGATCGTGACGCCGCTGACGAGCTACAAGGATTCGACTGTGACCGCGCCCGGAGCATATGTCTACAAAGTGCGCGCGATCGATGCGTCGTTGCGTCCATCGCCGTTCAGCGCTCCCGATCCCGCGGCGACGACGACCTTCACGAATGATCCTCTCGTTGCCACGGTCACGGGAATCAAGTCCGCGCACATCACCGAGCTCCGTCAAGCGGTCAACGCCCTTCGCGCCACAGCCGGACTCACTGCATCGACGTTCACGGATCCGGTGCTGTCGACGTCCATAACGGTGAAGGCGGTTCATCTGCAGGAGCTGCGCACTGCACTGAGCGCCGCAAGCACCGCCCTCGGATTGACGGCCGCGAGCTACACGGATCCGACACTCACTGGGGGAAGCACGATCGTGAAGGCGGCGCACGTGCAGGAGCTACGGAATCTTGTGAAGTAGTTTGGAGTGCGGTGGCCGCAGCCGCCGCTTTTGTATGTCACTGGA
>JALYJW010000110.1 GCA_030775085.1 Acidobacteriota bacterium
GCCACACCCTTTGCGACTTTGCGACTTTGAGACTTTGCGACTTCTACCCGCGCAATGCGTCCAGAATCATCTCGTGTACGCCGCCGAACGCTCCCGACGACATCACGAGCACGACGTCACCCTCTCGCGATTCCTGGGCGACGCGCTTGGCGATGGCGTCGAAGGCGTCGATCTGTTCGGCCGGGATGGCGTCGTTCGATAGCCGCTCGAGAATGGTCTCGACGGACATCATCTTGTCGAGACCGTACCGCGTCTCGTAACGCTGGCGATGGAAGACCGGGCCGATGATGACGCGGTCCGCCTGGTGGAAGGCGTCGATGTATCCCGCTTCGAACTCCTTCCGCGCCGATGAGATCGAGCGCGGCTCGAAGAGCGCCCAGATGCGCTGCTCCGGATATCGTTTGCGCGCACCGGCCAAAGTGGTGGCAATGGCGGTGGGGTGGTGCGCGAAGTCGTCGATGACGGTGACGCCGCGCTCGACGCCACGCACTTCCATCCGCCGCTTGATCCCCTGAAAGGTCTCCAATCCTTTCTGGATCTCCTCGGTCGAGAGGCCGCGCTGGCGCGCGATGACCGCGTCGGCCAGCGCGTTGAGCACGTTGTGGCGGCCGGACATGGTGCTGCGAAAGCGCGCCCACTCTTTGCCTTCCCACCATGCCGTGAACTCCGTTCCCTCAGGACGCTCGACGACGTCCGACGCCGAGGCATCGCACTCGCGGCTCCAGCCGAACGTCACCCAGCGCGCGCGCGCTTCGCCGCGCAGCGATTGCACGTTTGCATCGTCTCCGTTCGCAACGATCGTGTCCTCGGCGGCCACTTGCCGGACTGCCTGGCGGAACGCGGTGAGAATGGCCTCGAGGTCGCTGTAGATGTCGGCGTGGTCGAACTCGATGTTGTTCAACAGAAACGTATTGGCGTGGTAGTGAACGAACTTCGGTCCCTTGTCGAAGAAGGCCGTGTTGTACTCATCGCCTTCGATGACGAAGTCCGGACCCTCGCCGAGCTTGAAGTTCTGATTGAAATTGAGCGGGATCCCGCCGACCACCATGCCCGGATCGCGTCCCGCGGACTCGAGCAGCCACGCCATGAGCGAGGTGGTCGTCGTTTTCCCGTGCGTGCCGGCCACGACGATCGAGTGCTTTCCTTTGATGAACAGGTCGTAAATGGCCTCGGGCATCGAGGTGAATGGGAGGTCCAGCTCCACGGTCGCGGCCGCCTCGACGTTCGTATTCGCCGCGGCGTTTCCGATCACGACCAGATCGGGGCGAAACGTCTCCAGGTGCTCCTTCGTATACCCTTCGAGCACCGGGATCCGGAGCCGCTCGAGATATGTGGACATGGGCGGATAGACGTGTTCATCGGATCCGGCGACTTCGTAGCCCCGCTGCCGTAACATGCCTGCCAGCGACGCCATGGCGGTGCCGCAAATGCCGATGAGATAGACGCGTTGAACGCCGGAGAGATCTTTCAAGTGAGGCATCGGCGCGTGTATATCGCAAAACCCGATCCCGGCCCATGTGACACGGTGTGCCGGCTGGAATGGCCCTCTGGGGCACTCTGTTCGAAAAAACACGCTAGATTACGGTTCGTCTAACTACCAGGAGGATTCTGCGCAATGTCGAAACGACTCTTTTCCACTCTGCTCGTCCTCTCCATCGCTCTCACGGCACCGTTCGCCGTGGCGCAGGAGAAGGCCAGCACGGACTCGGCTCAAGGTCCGCGTCTCACGCTGACCGAGCCCATCAAGGATTTCGGAACGGTTCCCAAGGGTCAGAAGCTCGACTGGAGCTTCGAAGTCCTCAACACCGGTACGACCGATCTGGAGATCCTGGCAGCCAAGCCCGCCTGTGGCTGCACGGTCGCCGATTTCGACAAGGTCATCAAGCCGGGAAAGACCGGCAAAGTGACGGCGCACGTCGACACCACCAGCTTCTCCGGTCCGATCGCGAAAGCGGTGACGCTGGAGACGAACGACGCATCCACACCGAATGCGCAGTTGACGATCACGGCCGTCGTCAAGCCGTATGTCGACGCGTTCCCGGCCGGCTTCGTCCGCTTCAACATGCTGCAGGGCGACGTCGACAAGCAGAGCCTGACCCTCTTCTCGGAGGATGAAACGCCGTTCGAGATCGTCAAGATCGAGAGCCCGCAGGACTGGATCAAGGTCGAGCACAAGAAGGCAGAGGGCATCGACATCCAGAAGCTCGGCCGCTCCGGGCAGAACCAGTACAAACTCGACATCACTCTCGGCGGACCCGATGTTCGTATCGGACCGCTGGCCGAGAAGATCCACATCGTCACGAACTCCAAGTTTCAGCCGGACTACTGGGTGAGCGTTTCCGGCGTCATCCGCCCGACGTTCCGTGTCGATCCGACGGCCGTCAACTTCGGCGAAGTGGCACCCACCGACACAGCCGCCACGCGCGTCATCATGCTGCGCTCCAACGATCTGAAGACACCCGAGCGGTTCATGGTCAGCAAGGCCGAATCCGGAGTGGCCGGCGTCACCGCCGCCGTCAAGCCCACCGACAGGAAGGGCGAGTTCGAGCTCACGCTGCAGGTTGGTAAAGACGCCAAGCCGGGCGCTCTCGACGGATCGATCCTGGTCCACACCAACGACACGATCAAGCCCGTCGTCACCATCCCGGTCAAAGGTATGGTCAAAGCCGCGCAGGCCGCATCAGCCGGTGCCGCTTCGAAGTAATTCATCACTCAGCGAATACGAAAACGGCGGGCTTCGGCCCGCCGTTTTTTTGCTACACGACCACGGACACGCCGGTGCCATCTCCCAGCGGCAGGATCGAAGTGATCAGCCGCGGGTCGTTCGACAGCCGATGATTGAACGCGCGCAGAGCGTCCGTCGGGGCATCGTGATCGCCAGCAGCAACGCGGCCCTTCCACAACAGGTTGTCGCAGAGGATCACCGCACCCTGCTCCATCTTCGGAAGGAGCGCGTCGAGATAGTCCTCGTACTCCGTCTTCACGCAATCGATGAACACAAAATCGAACGGTCCTGTGAGCCGCGGCAATACGTCCAGCGCCGCTCCCTCATGGAACACCACGCGGCACTGCAGCGCCGCCTCCGCGACGAACTGCTTCGCGGTCGACATCGTGTTGTGATCGATCTCGATCGTCTCCACCACCGCCTCGCGATCACACTCGCGACCCATCACCACCACCGAATACCCGATGTTCGTCCCGACTTCCAACAGACGGCGCGGCCGTTTCGTCCGCACCAGAGCCCGCATGAGCTGCGCAACCTCCGGATCAGCGATGGGGTGATCGTTCTCCTCCGCAAACTTCTCCATCTGCTCCAGCAGCGCATCGCGCGCGGGCAGCAGCGACTCGAGATACTCGGCCTGATTACGGCGCAGGATGGCGTCGATCCGATCTTTCATGGCGGCGAGATATTACGACGGCGAGGTCCTCAACGAGGCACGCGTTTTCGCCAATAGCCTGGCGACCTGCTCTGGTGAGCGAAGGCGAACACCACGCCAGCCCTCGATGACAAACTGCCGCAATTGCGATCGCCGCAACTGTCTGCCGATATGCGGATACTCTCGTACGACATCGAGGCAGCGGCGAACGGCATCGAGAAACGCCTCAGCGGCTCTGGGATGATCCATCGCAATACGTTCAGCGGCGGAGTCGAGCTCGCGTCTAGCGTCGCTGTGAATCTCGATCGTGATGGCCATACTTCACGCGCAACTCGCCGAGGACGTCCTCGGCCGAATGCATCGTTGCGCGTCCGGCCTTCCACTCGTCGTACCGATGTTCCGCCACGTCGATCCACGCCTGCTGAATCTCACGCTCTTCCATGCTCAAGACACTCTCATGAAGCTCTTGTGCGAGGCGCAGGCGCTCCTCCGGTGTCAGCCGCAAGGCTTCATCGCGAATGTCTTCGGCCGTGTGCGTCATGGCACCCTCAGTGTACCTCGGTCATTTCGCTTCGACGGCGTCCTTCAGTTTCTCGGCCTGGAAGTTGGCGATGAGGGGGTCGATGACTACGTCGAGGTTGCCGCTCATGACTGTTGGGAGGTTGTGGACGGTCAGGCCGATGCGGTGGTCGGTGATGCGGTCCTGGGGGAAGTTGTAGGTGCGGATTTTTTCGGAGCGATCACCGGAGCCGATCATTCCTTTGCGCGTGGCGGAGAGCTCTTCTTCGCGCTTGAGGCGCTCGATTTCGTAGAGACGGGCTTTGAGCACGCGCAGCGCTTTCGCGCGGTTCTTGATCTGCGATTTTTCGTCCTGGCAGGAGACTACCACGCCGGTGGGAAGGTGCGTCATGCGTACGGCCGAGTAGGTCGTGTTGACCGACTGTCCGCCCGGGCCTGACGAGCAGAACGTGTCGATGCGCAGGTCTTTCTCGTTGATCTGAATGTCGATGTCTTCCACTTCCGGGAGCACGGCCACGGTGATGGCCGAGGTGTGGATGCGTCCCTGCGTTTCGGTGGCTGGCACGCGCTGCACGCGATGGACGCCGGACTCGAACTTGAGGCGCGAGTAGACCTTGTTGCCTTCGATTTGCAGAGTGGCGTCTTTGATCCCGTTCACCGAGGAGTAATTGGCGTCGGTAACGTCCACCTTCCAGCGCCGCTGCTCGGCGTAGCGGATGTACATGCGCATGATCTCGGCGGCGAAGAGCGACGCTTCGTCGCCGCCGGTGCCGGCGCGCACTTCGACGAACACGTTCTTGTCGTCGTTGGGATCCTTCGGTTGCAGGAGAACCTGCAGCTCGGCTTCGAGGGGCGGCTCTTTCGGCTCGAGCTCGGCCAGCTCCATCGCCGCAAGCTCGCGCATGTCGTCGTCCGCGCGCAGCATCTCGCGCGCTTCGGTAATGCGTTTGCGGATATCGCGCAGCTCGCGGAACTTGGAGACGACTTCCTCGATCTCGGCGATGGCCTTCATCGTCTCGCGAAACGCCGAGACATCCGTCACGATCGCAGGATTCTCGATCTTGCGTTGCAGCTCTTCGTAACGCTTTTCGATTTCGTTGAGTTTGTCGTACATGACGTCAGCTCTCGGCTCTCAGCTCGCAGCTCTCAGGAGGACAAAAAGAAAGCTCCCGGTCCGCGCCCCCTGAGAGCTGCGAGCCGAGAGCTGAGAGCTGCGTCGCTAAGCAACAGCCGCGCGCTTGGGCTCGATCGCGTCGTACATCAGCGCTTCTTTCAAAGCGATGATGGCGATCTCGAGCTGCGAATCGTCGGGCTGTTTGGTGGTGATCCGCTGCAGCCACATGCCGGGGCGGATCAGGACCTTGCACACCGGATTCGTGAGGTGGCGCGCGGAGAAGCGGATGATCTCGTATGCGAGACCGGCGATGAGCGGAATCAACACGACGCGCGCGCCGAACTTGATGGCGAAGTGCGCGGTGGAGGGGACCATGGAGAAGACCAGGATCGAGATGGCCATGACGAACATCAGGAAGCTGGTTCCGCAACGCGGATGCAGCGTCGATTTCGTCCGTGCATTCTCGACCGTCAGCTCTTCATTCGCTTCGAAGGTGTAGACCGTTTTGTGCTCCGCACCGTGGTACTGGAACACGCGCTTGATCTCGTCCATCAGCGAAATGGAGGCGATGTAGACGAAGAAGAAGACGGCCCGGATCACACCGTCGATGGCGTTGTAGGCAAGATTGCCCATCTCGGGGAAGAGGTAGTGGCGGATGAGGTTCGTCAGTCCAAGCGGCGCCAGGATGAACAGGCCCACGCCGAGGACGAGCGCCATCAGCATCGATCCGGCGATGGCCCAGTTCGAGATTTCCGGCTCGCCGTCTTTCCCCTCGGACGAGACGCTGGCCGAGTAGTTCAGGGCGCGAATGCCGAGAATCAGCGACTGGATGAGCACGACCGAGCCGCGCAGCACCGGGATCTTGAGAAACGGGTATTTGGCGGTGATGGAGACGAGCGCATCCTTGCGAATGGCGACGCCACCGTCCGGCTGGCGGACGGCCACGGAGTAACCGCTGAGCGAGCGCATCATCACGCCCTCAATGACCGCCTGGCCACCGATGAGCATGTCGACGTTTTTGTCGCCCTTGGCTCCGGCGGGCATCGACGAGGTCAGACCGTTCGTGAACGCGCCGAACGCGCCGGCGATCAACCTCGCAGATCCACGCCAGAGGGAGGTCATTTTGCGGCCTCTGCCTTTGCCGGAATCTTGCCGTACTTGCGCTGGAAGCGGTCGATGCGGCCGGCCGTGTCGACGAGCTTCTGCTTGCCCGTGAAGAACGGATGGCACTTCGAGCAGATGTCGACGCGCAGGTCTTTCTTGGTGGAGCCGGTCGTCCACTGCTCGCCACACGCGCAATGAACATTGACCTGCTGATACTTCGGATGGATCTCTGGTTTCATGAACTTACCTCGGTGAGAGTCTCGGTCTAGGCGATACGGAACGGGGAGTATAGCGAAAAAATTCTGGGCGGCCCGGCCGGCAGCGCTCGTTGGAGCTCAGCGCCCGCCGCAGAGTTTCACGATCCAGAACGTGCCGGCGCCGATGGCGGCGGACATGGGGATGGTGAGGATCCAGGCCCAGACGATCTTGCCGGCGATTCCCCAGCGCACGGCGGAAAGCCGTCTGGTCGCGCCGACGCCCACAATCGCGCCTGTGATCGTGTGCGTGGTGCTGACCGGGACGCCGAAGGCCGTAGCCACAAACAGAGTGATGGCTCCGGCGGTCTCGGCGGCAAATCCGCCCACCGGCTGGAGGCGCGTGATCTTGCTGCCCATGGTGTGGATGATGCGCCAGCCGCCGCTGAGCGTGCCGAGGGCGATGGCGGCGTGCGCGGCCAGGATCACCCAGACCGGGATCGAAAAGGTCTTCAGATAACCGGCCGTCACGAGCACGCCGGCGATGATGCCCATCGTCTTCTGCGCGTCATTGCCGCCGTGCCCGAGGGAGTAGAGCGCGGCCGAAACGAGCTGCAGCTTCCGGAACACGCGATCGACACGTTGCGGCGCCGCGCGGCGGAAAACATTGAAGATCAGAATCATGAGGATGAGGCCCAGCGTCATCCCGAACAACGGCGCCAGCACGATGTAGATCAGCGTCTTGGTCCAGCCGGAGGCGATGATCGCGCCGAAGCCGGCGTTGGCGATGGCCGCACCGGCATAGCCGCCGATCAGGGCGTGTGAGGAGCTCGTCGGCAGCCCGAAGTACCAGGTGATGAGATCCCAGATGATGGCCCCCATCAGCCCGCCGAAGATCACGCCGAACGTCACCGCGTCCAGATTGATCATCCCCTGGCCGATGGTCTTGGCCACGGCCGTACCGAACGTGAACGCGGCGATGAAGTTGAAGAACGCGGCCCACACCACGGCCTGTCCGGGCGAGAGCACGCGCGTCGAGACCACGGTGGCGATCGAGTTCGCGGCATCGTGGAAGCCGTTGATGTAATCGAACGCCAGGGCGACGGTGATCAGTGCGACGACGGTGAGAAGCAGCATTCGTCAGCCGTGCTTCACGACGACGTTCTCGAGCAGGTTCGCCACGTCTTCGCAGGCGTCTGTCGCTTCCTCGAGAATGTCGAAAATCTCCTTCCACTTGATCACCGCGATCGGGTCCTTCTCCTCGTCGAAGAGCTGGCCGATGGCCGTTTTGTGGATCTTGTCCGCTTCGTTCTCCAGACGATTGATCTCGATGGCATGGGCCAGAACGCCCTTCTTCTGCTCGAGCGCCTCCACGGCGGCACGGATCTCGTCGGTCTGCTGGATGATGACCCGCGTCAGCTCCCGCGCGCCCGGCCGCATGAGCTCGATCCGATAGAGCGGGATCAGCGCGGCGGCGTTGTCGATGGCGTCCATGACGTCGTCGAGCGTTTTGGCCAGCTCGTGGATGTCCTCGCGGTCGATCGGGGTCACGAAGGTCTTGTTCAGGCGCTGGATGATCTCGTGCGTGAGGAAGTCGCACTGATGCTCGACTTCCTTGATCTCGTGGGCTTTTTCGAAGAGCGGCGGATCGACCGCGAACATCGACTCGAGCAGCCGGGCGCCATGTCGGAGCTGATCGGCCATCAGCTTGAAGTCTTCGTAGAACTTCTCCTCACGGGGAATGAGACTGAATCGCGCCAAGGGGAATCCCTCCAGGATCGGACCGAACGATGGGCCGGGCGAAAGCGGCGCGATTCTATGTCATGCCGCTCAGCCGGCAGTCAAGGCAGCCTCACCTCGAACGTCGCGCCGCCCCCTACACCGTCGGGCAACCGGTTGTAGGCCCGGATCGCGCCGCCGTGCAACACCACCAAGTGCTTGGCAATGGCCAGACCCAGCCCCGTACCGGGTTGCGAGCGGCTGCGGTCGATGCGATAGAAGCGGTGAAACACGCGCTCGAGCTCGTGCGGAGGAATGCCCGGACCTTCATCGGAGATGCGCACGATGGCTTCCCCGCTCTCGCGAGCAACTTCCACCGACACTTCTCCCTTCCCCCCGCCGTGCTTGCAGGCGTTGTCGAGAAGATTGGCGAAGATCTGCTGCGCGCGGGGAGCGTCGATGGCGGCAATCGTCTCGTCGCCCGTGATCGTGAAGCGGACCTCCGGGCTCCGTTCCTGAAAGTCGTCGCACAGCTCGCGCAGCACTCCGCGCAGATCGACGGGCCGCTTGTGCAGCACGAGCTCTCCGGTCTCGATGCGGTTCAGCTCCGAGAGGTCGTTCACCAGGCGTTCGATGCGTGCGATCTGGCGCTCCATCACGTTGCGCAACTGCAGCTCGTGCTCGGCCGTCAGTCCGTCGCGGTGCTGCAGCGTTTCGGCCGCCGACTTGAGTCCCGCCAGCGGCGTGCGCACCTCGTGCGAGAAGTCGTCGAGGAACTCTTTGCGAACGCGCTGCAGCCGCTCGATCGTGGTCACGTCGATGAAGAGCGCCAGTGCCGCAATCTCGGCCGTGGCCACGGGAACGGCTCTCACTTCGATCTGACGCTCGCTCTCGCCGGTGCCGAAAGACACGCGCTCGTTCGTGGCCTCCCCGCGTAATGCCCGATCGATGGCCGCAGCCACCGATTGCTTGCGCACCACTTCGAGGATGGTACGGCCAACGAGATCCTCGCCACTGCCAAAGGCGCCCACCGCTGCGGCAAAGCGCGCATTCGCAAAAACGACCCGGCCATCGGGGCCTACGGCCAGCAATCCTTCGCCGAGCGAGGAGACGATCTCCGCCATGGCCGCGCGATGCTCGTCGTGACTCTCGCTCTGACGGATGATGGTGGCGCGAAGCTCCTCAATGGCCCGCGCCAGCTCGTCGAGCTCGGCGTGGTACAGACGATCGGCCACGACCACTTCGCCAGGCATCTCCGCCGCGGCACGGCTGCGATCCGTCAGCACGTCGAGATCGCGCGCCCGGCGTACCGCCCACAGGAACACACCCGTCCACGGAATCATGAACGCCACGAACGTGATCACCCCCAGCACCGCCGCCGCCGGCTGCGCCGTCCCCGCATGCCGCAACGCCGCACTAAACCCCCACGCGACCGCGATGGCGATCACCAGCGAAGCGTAGAGGAGGACGCGGAGTGGATGCATCGTTTCAGTAGGCAGTATGCAGTTCGCAGTAGGCAGGAGTAACTGCTTCGCCGGTACGGGCGGCGGCCTCCTGCCTACTGCTTACTGCGAACTGCCTACTAAGCCTCAAACCGGTACCCATACCCAATCACCGTCTGAATCCGATCCTTCCCGATTTTCTTGCGGAGGTTGCGGATGTGGGCGTCGACCGTTCTGGTCTCGACATCCTCGGCGACCTGCCAGACCTCGGAGAGGATGCGGTCGCGCGAGACGACGGCGGGGCGGTTGCGGACGAGCATCCAGAGCAGCTCGAGCTCTTTCCGGGCCAGCTTTACTTCCTCGCCCTCGACGTAGACGCGCAATGTCCGGCCGTCGATGCGGAGATGCCCGTCGTCATACACGGCGGTGTCGGGCTCGTTGCCGCGCGCGCGCCGGAGGATGGCGGCTACGCGAGCGAGCAGCTCGCGCACGCTGAACGGTTTGGCCAGGTAGTCATCCGCGCCGAGCTCCAGTCCCATGATCCGGTCCGCCTCGGAGGTCCGCGCCGTGAGCATCAGGATGGGGAGCCGGGCCGTGTTGTTGTGGCGGCGCAGCTCGCGGCAGATCGTGAAGCCGTCGAGGTCGGGAAGATTGAGGTCGAGGATCAGGAAATCGAAACCGCCCTGCTGCACGGCCAGAAGCCCTTCGTGGCCATTCGCATAAACGGTGACGGCGTACTTCTCCCTCTCCAGATTGACGCGGATCGTGAAGGCGATGTCGGCATCGTCCTCGATCACGGCAACGCGTAATGGGGCGCTCATCGCGTCAACCAACTTCGCTGCTGTGCTTGATCACTTTTCCTTCGGCGAGATAGACCACCATCTCGCAGATGTTCGTGGCGCCGTCGGCCATGCGCTCGAAGTACTTGCCGATGAACGTGAGGCGGATGGCGCGGGAGATGTTGCGCGAGTCTTCGAGCATGTACGTGAGCAGCTCGCGGAACGATTGCTCGGTGAGGAGGTCGGCCTCGTCGTCGCGGGCGATGACTTCGCGCGCCAGCACCGGATCGCGGCGGACGAAGGCGTCGAGCGCCTGCCGCACCATGTCCTGCGCCATGCGCGCGAGTCGAGGGATGTCGATGAGCGGCTTCAGAGGCGGTTCGCGATTGAGCTCGATGGCGCGCTCGCAGACGTCGACGGCCAGGTCGGCGATGCGCTCGAGCTCGGGCGTGATCTTCATGGCCGCGGCCACGAATCGCAGATCGACCGCGGCCGGCTGCATCATGGCGATGAGCTCGATGGTGTGCTGATCGATCTCCAGCTCCATCTGATCGATGGCCGTATCGCCGTCGATCACGCGCTGGGCCAGCGTCGTATCGCGCTCCAGCAACGCCTGGATGGATTCGTTGATCTGATCCTCGACCATCGCTCCCATCCGCAGAAGGAGCTCTTTGAGGTGTTCGATTTCTTTGTCGAAATGGCGCATCAGCCAAACCTGCCCGTAATGTAGTCCTCGGTCAGCTTCTGTTTCGGGTTCATGAAGATCGTGCGCGTTTCGTCGTATTCGACGAGTTTGCCAAGCATGAAGAAAGCCGTGCGGTCCGAGACACGCGCGGCCTGCTGCATGTTGTGCGTCACGATCACGATCGTGTAGTTGTCCTTGAGCTCGTACACCAGCTCTTCGATCTTCTGTGTGGCGATCGGATCAAGCGCCGAGGCCGGTTCATCCATGAGCAACACCTCGGGATCGACAGCCAGAGCGCGGGCGATGCAGAGACGCTGCTGCTGTCCGCCGGAAAGCGCCAGTGCGCTTGCGTTCAGGCGATCCTTCACCTCATCCCACAGTGCGGCGCGCTGCAGCGAGCGCTCCACCGTTTCATCGAGGATGCGCCGATCCTTGATGCCTCCGATGCGCAGGCCGTAGGCGATGTTCTCGTAGATCGATTTCGAGAATGGATTCGACTTCTGGAAGACCATCCCGACGCGGCGGCGCAACGCCACGACGTCGACACCCGGCGCGTAGAGATCTTTCCCGGCGATGGCGATCAGACCTTCCACGCGGGCGCCCGGGATGATGTCGTTCATCCGGTTGATCGAGCGGAGGAACGTCGACTTGCCGCATCCGGACGGACCGATCAGCGCGGTGACCTGCTTCTCCGGGATGTCCAGCTCGATGCCGTGCAGGACCTTCGACTCTCCGTAGAAAAAGTTGAAGTCGCGCACCACGATCTTCGGCGCAGTGGACGGTTCGGCATGCTCCGAAGACGATGTGGTCGTCGCTGCGGCAGGGACGGCTGAGGTCACGACATCCATTGTAGTCATCGGTTCAGTCTCGAACGCGTGCGGGAGCGGATGATCACGCCCGTCAGATTGAGGAGGAACGTCAGCGCCAGCAGCACGAACACCGTGCCGTAGAGCAGCGGCTTGGTGGCCTCCACGTCAGGCGACTGCGTCGACAGAATCAGCACGTGATAGCCGAGGTGCATGAACTGATCGGTGACATCGCCGGGGAGGTACGGGAGGTAATACGCAGCACCCGTGAAAAGAATCGGCGCAACCTCACCCGCACCGCGGGAGATGCCGAGAATCGCGCCGGTCATGATGCCGGAGAGCGAGCTCGGGAGAACGACCCGGCGGATGGTTTCCCATTGCGTCGCGCCAAGCGCCAGCGATGCTTCGCGCAAGTCCTGCGGCACCGTGCGCAGAGCTTCTTCGGTGGCCACAATCACCGTCGGAAGAGTCAGCAGCGCCAGCGTGCATGCCGCCCACAACAGCGAGCCCTGACCCCACAACACCTCGCCCGACTGCGTGGCGCGATCGATGTTGCGGCCGATGAACTGGATGAAGAAGCCGAGACCGAACAGTCCGAACACGATCGACGGCACACCCGCGAGATTCGCCACCGCGCTGCGCGTGACGGTGGCAAGAAGCGCGGAAGCCGCGCGGAAGAAGAGCTTGCGGCGCCCGGGCAGTCCTTTCGATACACGGAAGCGGCGCCACGCCAGGTTGAGTCCCTCGGCGGGCGTGTACTCGTGCAGATAGACCGCCGTAGCCACGCCGAGCGGAACGGCCACGATCGACATCAGAATCACCAGCGCCGCTGTGCCGACGATGGCCGGCATGATCCCGCCGGCCGTCAGTCCCTGGCGAGGCGGCTGAGTGATGAACTCCCACGTCACCGCGCCGATCCCGTGAATGACGATGTTTCCGACGATGACCACAAGGATAGCCACGATGATCACGACGCTCGCGCCGAGGAGCGTGACAGCGATCTTGTCGACGACGCGGCGATCACCTTTGAGCACGACCGGCGCGGATGGGGATGTAGGCAAGGTCGTCATGTCGCCGACCCCTGCATCCGGCGCTGCATGCCGTTGATCACCCACTGCCCGAACGTATTGCTGATGAACGTGATGACGAACAGCAGCGTGCCCATGAAGAAGAGCGATGAATAGTGCGCACCGCCGAAGACCACCTCACCCATTTCCGCGGCGATGGTGGCGGAGAGTGTGCGCAGCGGATCGAGCAAGGAAAGCGAGGTGATGGCGGCGTTGCCGCCCGCCATCAGCAGGATCATCGTCTCGCCGATGGCGCGTCCGAACGCGAGCACGAACGACGCGAACACCGCCGGCGCCGCCGCGGGCAGCACGACGGTCCAAGCGGTCTGAAAACGCGTGGCACCGAGCGCATACGAAGCCTCGCGATACGAGCGCGGCACCGCCGAGAGCCCATCCTCGGAGATCGTGTAGACGATCGGCACGAGCGCGAAACCAAGTGCCAGCCCGGCGTTGACGGCGTTGAGTCGATAGGTGAAACCGAACGCGTCCTGCAGCCATGTGGCCAGGACGATGAGAGCGAAGAAGCCCATCACCACCGAAGGCACGCCGGCCAGTAATTCGATGACCGGCTTGATGAGCTCACGCAGTCTCGGCGGCGCGAACTCGGACGAGTACAGCGCGGCCGCCACGCCGACCGGGCAGGCGAAGAGTAATCCGACCACGGTCGCCTTGAGCGTGCCGAGGATGATCGGCCAGAGCGACACCTTCGGCACTTCCGACGTCGGCTGCCAGACGTAGCGATCCATCAGCGTCGGCCCTTCCGCCGGCTCGCCGAAGAACTTCGAGAGGTTGGCCTCCTTCTTCACTTCCGGGTCCGTGAAGATCGGAATCGTTTCCTTGAACGTGAAGAAGAAGATCAGAAAGATGAAGACGATCGCCACCCAGCCGGCCACGGAAAACACGCCGGTCATGGCCGCGTTCTGGCGCAGCCGCCACCGCTCGCGGCGCCCGAACGCTTCTTCGTGACGACGCTTCATTGCACGCTGGTCGTAGCCGTTGCAGCGGGCGTGCTGCCAGTCGTATCCGACGTCGGTGCGCCGTTCGTCGTGTTCAGCGGGAAGTAGCCGACCTGCGTCACGAGCGCTTGCGCTTCCGGCGTGAGCGACCACTGCACGAAGCTCGTCACACGCTCGGGCGCGTTCTGCGGGTAATAGAAGAAGAGTTTGCGGCTCAGCGGATACGTTCCGTCGGCAACCGTCGCTTCGGACGGAGCGACCGCGGCGCCTGTCGCACTGATGGCCACCGGACGGACGTCCTTCGCGTAGGCGATGCCGCCGTATCCGATTCCGTTGTTATCGCGGCCGACCGCATTGATCACCGCGGCCGTGCCTTGGAGCGTCTGCACGCGCGGCGTGAAATCTTCCTTGTTCAGCACGTGCTCGCGGAAGTAGTCATACGTGCCCGACGAGTTTTCGCGGCCGTAGAGCACGATGGTCGCGTCCGGCCCGCCGATCTGATTCCAGTTCGTGACCTTGCCCTGAAAAACGTCTTTCACCTGAGCCATCGTGAGCTGCTGCACGGGGCTGGCGCTGTTGACGAAAACGGCCAGCGCATCGAGCGCAACCGCCTGCTCGACGATCTCCGACCCACGCGCCTGCGCCGCCTTCTGCTTCTCGTCATCCTTCATCGGACGCGACGACTGCGCCAGATCAACAGTCCCGTTGATCAGCGCCGCGATCCCGGTGCCGCTGCCGCCGCCGTTGACCTGCACCACCACGCCGGGACTCTTGACCATGTACTGCTCCGCGAGTCGCTGGCCCAGAATGACCATCGTGTCCGAGCCCTTGATCGTAAGCGGCTTGCTATCCGCGGCCGGCGCAGAGCCATCGGTCGTGGTCGTAGCCTCGCGGCCGCCGCAGGCAGCGAGCACGAGCGCAAGGGTGAGCGTAGAGACAATTCGAGCGGCCTGGTTCATGGCGCGCAATGTAGGTTTCGAGTGTCGCGCCCACGCGCAGAGGAGGTAAATTCCGTGTAAACGCGGCCGGAGGCGTCAGGACCACTTAGCAGGTCTGCTCACAGTGATGCCAGGAGCAACGCTTACAACGTCGGCAAATTGAGAGTTCTTCATTTTGCCCTCGGTGAGAATGAACCATCCCGACGCAGCCTTCTTCATTTCGTCGTTGTCGCGGGCAGGCGGAAACGCCACGACGATTCTGCGCATACTCTTCACCGCTTCCACTGCGGCAAGAAGATCCGTATCGCCTCCAACGAGAACGGCGATATCGAAAGCTCCTTCGCATGCATCTCGCACGAGATGGGTAGCGATGTTGACGTCGGTCATCTTTTCGTTGCGAAATCGAAGCTTTGCGCCGCATGCTCGGCACTCCGCCTCAGCGGTACCGCACTTAGCGCAGCGGGTCGATTTCTCCCGATAGCGTCCACGGATCATCTCTACGTCGGGACATGTTTCGAGCGCTTTCCAGTATGACTGTTGTCGCTGCCAGCTTCCTGAGTTGCTTCCACCAGGAGCGGACGAGGTGAAGTACTTCACTCGAGTGAGTTGTTGTTGGGGATCGGAAAGAAGGCTTTGCCCAAACTTCTTCAGGTCGAGCCAAAGGTACTTTCGTCCATACTTGTCGAGCAGCCCGTAGTAGAGGTTGTATCCGTCGACGTATACGATCGTTCGCTGAATCGGAATAGTTCACCTGCCACTTGACATATGCGTAACCGGACGGGATATTACGTCCATACTTCGCCGATGGCGAGAGCAGTCGGCTAGGCCGCCCGAAAGGGCGGCCGTTCTTTTTTATCCATTCGGAAGAATGTTCCTGCCGCCGTTCGTTTCCTGCCGCCGTGAGCACGAGGCTCTTTCTTCTTTCACCGGCACGGCTGGACGGACTGCGGGCGAAGCAGTTGACTTCGCCGCGCGCGAAGTTTGCGGCGGCGATGCAGTACCGCACGGAAGTGGGCGTGGAGGTCGCGGACGCTTTCGCGTTCATGAGCGCGCTCTACTTTCGCGGCAAGATCGCCTACGCGCGCCAGTTCGCGGTGCCGTCGCCGCTCATCGGAGGGAGTGGGATCTTCGTGATCACGTCCGGCTATGGGCTGGTGCCGCCGGACTGGCGTCTCACCGAGGAGCGGATGAAGCGGATGCGCCGGATCGACATCGACGCCGATGCGCGCAGCTACACGAAGCCCTTGCGCGAGCACGCGCAATTGATCGCGCGCTCTCTCGATCAGGAAGGTGACGATCGCGCCGAGGTCGTGCTGCTCGGGAGCGTGGCCACGGGCAAATACGTCGATGTGCTCCTGCCGATCCTCGGCAATCGTTTGCGCTTCCCAACAGCATTTGCAGGTCTTGGCGACATGGCTCGCGGCGGTCTCATGCTCCGCGCCGCACGGGCCGGCATTGAGCTGGAGTACGTGACGCTCGACGCGAATCGCAAACGGCTTCCCGGCGCGACAGGGAAGATGCCGTCACTGTAGTAGCGCAACCGTCGCGGCTGGATCGCCGTAAGAAGACTCGATGAAGCGCTTGCTTGCCGTTGTTCTCCTGCTCGCCGGTTGCGCCTCGGCGCCACAACGCGATCTCTCGCCGGCCATCGCCAAGGCCGCGACCCATATCGACGGAGTGGTGGCGCGTGGAAAGCTGCCGGGCGCCGCGATTGCCGTGACCGTTGGTGATGGCATCGTCTGGCACGACACGTTCGGCAAGGCGGACCTCGCGGCGGGGACGCCCGTCACCATCCACACCCGTTTCAGGATCGGCAGCGTGACGAAGATGGTTACGGTCACCGCGATGATGCGGCTGGTCGAGCAGGGACGCATGCAACTCGACGATCCCGTCGCCAGATATCTCCCGGACTTCCCTCATGGCGAGGTGACGCTGCGCCAACTCGCCGGACATCTCGGCGGCATCCGCCACTACGGGCCAGGGGAGTTTCTCAACACGAAGCACTACGCCAGCGCCACGGAATCGCTGGCTCGATTTGCGAACGATCCGCTGCTGTTCACGCCGGGAGAGAAGTACACGTACACGACATACGGCTACAACGTACTGGCTGCTGCCATCGAAAGCGTGACCGGGAAGACTTTCGATCAAGCGGTACAGTCGCTGGTTTTTGCGCCGGCCGGCATGCGCGAGAGCGGATTCATCAACGATGCGCAGACGACGCGTTTCTACAGCATCCAAAACGATTCGGCCGTGCTCGCACCGGACGCCGACCTTTCGGACCGACTCGGTGGAGGCGCAGTCCTGGCCACGGCCCGCGATCTGGCGCACTTCCTGATCGCCACGGCGGATCCCCGCTTCCTGTCCGACGCCTCTCGCTCGGTAATGTTCACGCCGCAAAAGATGGCGGATGGAAAAGCGACGAACGCCGGCATCGGCTGGCGCTCCGCGCTCGACGCCGAAGGGCGAATGTTCATTCACCACGGCGGACAATCGATGGGCGGACGCGCGTTCGTGTTGCTCTATCCGCAAGAGCGGGTAGGCGTCGCGTTCGTCAGCAATGCCGGCGGCGCGCCGTTCGACGAGAATGACGCCGTCGTCATCGCCTCCGGTTTCCTTACCGCGCAGCGCTGAGAGAACCAAAACCTTAGCGCTGCTAAGCTGGGAAAACGATGGCCACGAAGCGCGTCATCCAGATCCCCACGGACACGAACGAGATCCGGCTGAAGTTCGGGGCGAAGGAGGTTCGTCTCACGAATCTTCGCAAGCCGTTCTGGAAGAACCTCGGCATCACGAAGCGCGATCTGCTGCAGTACTACGCCGACGTTTCACCGTGGCTGCTCCCGCACATCCATGACCGGGCCATGGTCATGAAGCGTTATCCGAACGGCGCGGAGGGCGATTTTTTCTACATGAAACGCGCGCCGGAGCCGCGGCCGGACTGGATCGAGATCTGCGACATCGAGCATGGCAGCGCGGGTGTCGTCAATTTTCCGATCGTGCAGGACTTGCCGGCGCTGCTCTGGCTGATCAACCTCGGGTGCATCGATCTCAACCCCTGGTACGCGCGCTGCGCGGACACGGACCGTCCCGATTTTCTCCACTTCGATCTCGATCCCGGTCCGGGCGCGGACTTCGACAAGGTGCGCGAGGTCTCGCTGCGCGTGCGCGATGTCCTCGGCGCGCTGAACATTCCGGCCTATCCGAAGACGACCGGCTCCAAAGGAATCCACGTCTACATCCCGATCGTTCACGGGCCGTTGCAGAAGGATGTCTGGACGTTTGCCAAGGCCATCGCGCTCGAGCTGGAGTCGCGTCATCCGAAGATCATCACCGCCGAGTACCGCAAGGTGAAGCGCCCGCACGGACGCGTGCTCGTCGACTACAACCAGAACGCCTGGGGCCGCACGCTCGCTTCGATCTACTCCGTCCGTCCCACTCCGTTCGCCGGAGCCTCCATGCCGGTGACCTGGGATGAAGTCGAGGCCGGCATTCGGATGGAAGATTTCCGTATCGACAACGCGGTAGAGCGTCTGAAGGAAGTCGGCGATCTCTGGAAGCCGGTGCTGGCGAAGACGAAACGTTTCAATCTCGAGAAGGTGTTCGCGGCAGCCACGAAATCGTAGCGCCGCGCGCTTCTGTTGTGGCTTGCCGTGAAGAGACTCATCGCTCATCGTTCATCGTTCATCGTTCTCGTCATTGTTCTCCTCGTGGCCCTCAGCGTTCCGGCGCTCGCGCAGACCGTGCGGATCACCGACAAGCCCACCGGCCTCACCTCGGAGACGCTCTACGTTCCTGTCGTGGCGACGGAGCCGGTGGAGCGGCTGGCGTTGTTCATCAACGGCGTGCAGCACTCCGCGACGATCGGGCGGTCGATGACAGCGCAGGTCAATGTCGGCCTGTACATCCGCCGGCTGCGCATGCGCGCGGTCGGATATGACGCCGAGGGAAAGATCGTTGGCGAAGACGAGATGGTGGTCAACGATCCGAGGCCGCCGTTCCGCGTGCGTCTGCAGGGTCCGCCGGTCTGGCCGGAAAGCGGGAACGTCGAGCTGCACGCGAATGTGCTTCGCCCCACGGAGGTGATGATCGCGGGTGTCGACTTCTACGTGGGCGAAGAGAAGGTTGGAACTGACGACGCTCCGCCGTACAGCGTCGACATCGACACGGCGAAGTTCCCCGGCGCTGTTTATGCGCGCGTCGTAGCTCGTGCGAATGTCGCGCAGACCACGGGGCAGGAAGCGAACGACGTCCTTTTCTTCGGCGACCGCGCACACGCGTCGACGGACGTCACTGTGCAGCAGATCCCGGTCTCGGTGGCCGGCGGCACCGCGCCGCTGCGCGCCGAGGCGATCACGCTCGTCGACAACGGCACATCGCGCGCGATCGAGGGACTGGTGGCGGCGAACGATCAACCGCTGAGCGTCATCCTGCTGATCGACTACTCGGAGAGCATGCTCGAGGAACTGCCGGTCGTGAAGGCGGCGGCCCGGCAGTTCGCGCGCTCGCTCCTGCGTCCGCAGGATCGGCTGGCGGTGGTCGGATTCAACCAGACCACGTTCTGGCTGACCGGCTACACCAACGATTGGAACAGCGCCGCGCTGGCGGTGGACCGTGTGAAGCCGATCGGCGAAACGCATCTCTACGACAGCGTCATCGAGATGCTGTACGAGCTGCAGAAAACGCCCGGACGTCACGCGCTGGTCGTCCTGACCGACGGCGTCGACCAAGGCAGCCGCTTCAAGCTCGACCACCTCGTCCATTACGCACGTTACGCGGGCGTTCCGATCTACCCGGTCGTGAAGAACAAATCGCTCTCACGCTGGATGAAGCTCGGCGTCGGCCGCCTCCAGGCGCGCCGCCTCGCCCACATCGCCGAAGATACCGGCGCTACGTACTTCATCATCCAGAGCGAGCGCGAGCTCGGCGGCGTCTATGGTCGAATCGCTCAGGAGCTGCGCCAGCAATATCAGCTCGTCTTCCACTCCGAATCGGAAGTCGCCGACCAGTGGCGCTCGCTCAAGGTGGTCTCGAACGCGGGACACACCCTTCGGGCACCGCGCGGCTACTTTCCCTGACGAGTCGGCGGTCGGCAGTCGGCGGTGGGCAGTAGAACG
>JALYJW010000111.1 GCA_030775085.1 Acidobacteriota bacterium
CGGACGAAGGTGGCGCTCCAGGAGCCGGCGGCGCTCGTCGCTCCGACCAGCGGAGCGACGAGCGCGAAAAGCGCGAGATTGAACAGCACGGCGACGACACTTCCGGCTCCATGCACGAGCATGCTGCGCAGCGCCCGTGCTCTGCCGAACGGGTATCGCGCGGTGAGACGCAGAATCGCCGGCGTGAGGAGCGCCCAGATCCAGGCCCACGCGAGCCAGATCGCGAGCGGTCGCACCCAGCCGATCGGCTCGCCGCGCATCGCCGCCGAGACGTGCGCCTGCGCTGCGAGCAGCACGCCGCAGAGCGTCCAGCCTGCAGCGATGATCAGCGCCCGTCGCACGGTCTTCAGCTTACTGCAGGCCGAGCTGCTTCATCAGGCCGAGCGTATTGGCCGAGGTCCACTCCTCGGCGATCTTGCCGTCCACGAAGCGGAAGATCGCCGTGCCGCTCACCTGCACCTTCCGTCCGGTCGCCGGGATGCCGTTCCCCGATCCGGTATTCGTGCCGCGCGCAGTCCAGCGGACGGCGACGAGATCGCGCTCGGCGACGATGAGATCGACGTTCACGGCCAGGTCGGGAAACGCGGAGCGCCATCCCTTCGCCTCCTTCATCCCGTCTTCGTGGGTGAACGTCGTCGAGCCGCCGTGTCCGACGAAGTCGTCCGTGTACGGCACCGTGAAGACCCCGCGGCTCAGCCCTTCTTCGTAGACCCGTTTCGCCACCGCCTTATTGATCGCCGTCTCGTCCGCGGAGCACGGCAGTGTCATGAGAACCATCAGCATCATTGCAAACAGATTCATCGCTTCTCCTTTCGCGGCGCATCGTGCCCCGCAGCGTCCGGATCGGGCCACGACCTTGTGACGAGCGGAATCATCGGCGTGACGAGCGGGTGGAATTCCGCGTGGATCTCGCGCGATGGCGCGAGCCGGCCGGCCGCGAAGCACGACCCGAATCGCTTCATCCCGCTCCTCAACCGCGACGCAACCTACTGCCGGGTCGGCGTGGGCAGGATTGAGGATTCGAACGAGATCGGCCAGATGAACCTGGTCCTCTACCCCAACGCGCTCGCCGGATCGAACACGGGTGGCATCGCGGAGGGCGGCGCGAAGGTCACGGGCGAATGCGAACTCACTAACAGAATGGATCGAGGCTACCTGGAGTGGCAAGGTCGACATGAAGTCTGGTAGCAAGCGTGGCGCTCGCCGGGACCTTCCCGTCGTCTGGCCGGTAAGATCCCACACAACCGCGTGGTTCAAAATGAAGCACATCGCCAAGGTTCTTCCAGTCATACACGTCAAGAGCCCACACACAAACTCTGCGACCGTCGTCGGCTTGATCCCACACGCACTCGTAACGGCATTTTCCGTTTCTGGACACTACCCGATCTAAAGTGTTTGTCATTCGGTTCCGCCTGATTGCAAGGACGAACTCACGGATCGCTTCCGGAACGGGCACCGCTTCTACGCGGTTCCCCTGGACCCGACCCTCCGGAAGGGGCGGAAATGTCATATGTCCTGAAGGACCAAGCGGCTCTCCATACAGTGCCGCATGGAAGCCTGTTACCCAGCGAAAGATCATCTCTCGGAGAGGAACACCCAACGCACCAATCCCTACCGTACCGTCAGGAAACGTTCCACCAGCCAGAGTCGGCCGCCGTGCTTGCTCCACCATTTCTCGCCCTCGAAGCACACCTACCATCTGAGTGATGACTTCGTCTTCGCCGGCGCGATTGTGATTGCAGGCGCTGTGAGTGGGAAGAATCAACGCTGGTTCGCGATCCGCGACAGCGAATATCGCGGTGTTGGGTACGTGGTCACGGTTGCGCTTTTGTCCGTCGTCAAGCGTGCGAGCGCACAAGTAGCAGGACTTGAGAGCACGTACCTGCCTGAAGTCGCGCTGGGATTGTAGACGCATGATTGAGCCGCCCAACGGATCAGCACTCAGCCGCACCAACCCGCACGCGGAAGAGTAGCAAATTACGACTCACGCGGCGCGGGTTGGTGTCGGCTGCAGTGCAGAGTTGGGCGACCGATTGCGCGAAGACTCGTCGGTGTCCTTCGGTGCCCCCCAAGGGCACACGACATCTGAACGATCATCGCCCGGCCGACTTTCTAGTTGCACTCCCATAGGATGATCTCGTCGGCGGGACCGAACTGAACGAAAAGATCCTTCGCCATGACCGCGCGCGCCCTGGCCGCTGGAGATAGGACCGACACATCGTTCTCGGTCTTGACGGCTGCCTTTCGTCCTTCAAGAAGCTCTTTCCAGAGACCGCCAACGAACCGAACTTGGCGAACACGAACTGCTGATGCGTCAACCTTCGATTGACCGATCAAATACTTCTTGTCATGAGCGCGTATACGCTCGACAGCCTTGGACAGCAGCACGTCGAAACCGATGGCGATCGCAAGCGCCTCCCTGACGTATTGCGCAAGGTCCGTCTGCGGTGTATCGGCATGGGCGACGTGCGCCGCCCGGTGGCGTCGCAGTGCGGCACCCTTGTATGTCTCGCTCAATGGCAGCGCGACGAGGCCCAGCCGCGAACCTATCCGCGTCATTTCGGCCCAAGGCTCCGCGACCCAGAAACTCTTGAGGACGTCTTTGATCGCGTCATCTTGAAGATTCGCCTGATCCCAGCAGAACGCGTGTGGCGTAAGCTCATACGCGGTTGAGGCGGTCGACGCGACACGCAAAGCGTGCTCTTGGGCGTACGTGACTCGTTCGGCCTTAGGCCGCAGCGACAACTGATAGGAGAATGCCGCCACCGCCTCGAAGGTCACGGCGTGCTGGATGCGTTCTGGCAGGCTCTGGAATGGCACACCAGTCTTGCCGATCTCGCCAAGCGCTTCCGATGTGCGGGTCTTGATGAAGTCCTCAAGCGCCGCAAATCCGACGACCGCGAGACCGTTGCGCAGCAAACGTGCGACGCTGTTGTGATCGGTCTCAGTCAATGCCCTATTCGAGACAGCATCGATCGCCAACGATCGCTCGAGCGACGTTATCCGCTCCAGGAACAGCGCGCGTGCAGAGGCCATAACCTAGCTCGCGATGCCCGACAGTATCTCTCGAACCGTGGTCACGCGTCGACGGATGGCGGACGCGTTATTCGTGGCCGACGTCACCGACTTCACGAACTCTACGTCTTCAGCGAACGCCGCGCGCGTCTGCGTGTACACATCATCGGCAGAATCTGAAAGCCGATCTAGTTGCGGGTCGGATAGTAGCGACACGGCAACCATCTCCGCATCGTAAAGTGGCGATATAAGCTGCTCCCGCCAACCCGTTGGCGTCGGTTTATGGAATGCGTGGTTGCCCCAAAGCTGCTCGCACCAGCGCAGCGACCGCATGAATTGCTCGCGGAAGACATCAGGGCGCTCGAACCGATGGTGGGCCATGAAGAGATCCATCTCTTCGCCCAGCGGATGGCGCATGTTCTCCCAGCCAGCGGCAACGGTGAAGAAGCGGAGAACATGCTCGACGTCGTCCATGCTGCGATACGCGGGCGACTTTTCATTCGTGATCTTCAATCTGTCGCGAAGGAACGGGTCCGCCGACAGCTCAAGTAGGAGGTCATTGAAGAGGCCAGAGTACGCGACATTGCGAATCTCCTGCGCCTTGAGGGTGTCGCCACCGGTGTTCAGCCGAAGGAAAACCTCGTACTTTAGTTGATCATCAGATTGCTTTAGGAGTGTGGTGACGCGAATGTAAGGTCGTACCGCTAATGCATTTTGAAGCGGCGCCGGTAGATCCGTGTAGTACAGTCCATTCAACTCGGGAAACTTCTTCAGGTGTTTCAGTCGAAGTTTGTTGCCAAGGAAGTCGCATATTGCTGTGATGCGTTGCTTCCCGTCGATCACGCTGTACTGGCCGTACTCGTCCTCGGAGAGGTATACGGGCGGCACCGGCACGTTCAAAAGGAACGACTCTATGAGTGCTGACTGCTTCTCAGGCTGCCAACGATCACGACGCTGATAGTGAGGTTGAACGTCGATCGACTGTCGTGCCACCATGTCGAATATTGCGGCCAGCGAGAAGTCAGATTGCTGAATGACTAGGCTATTCTGAGCGATTTTGAACCGATCGGTTATTTCGGTTGAGTCCATCAACGCACCTTCCCGCGACTAGCGACAACGGTTGGCTCTGTGCGGGTCACGCACGGCTCCCGTTTTGATACTTTAGCTCAAAAGCCACGATGAGATCCGACGCGACGCGGGCGAGAGAGGCCATATTCGTGCGCATCGCATCGATAGTCTTAGCGACCGGAGACAGTCGCCACGTTGACGCCGCTTCCTTACCTCCGCTGTTTCCGCCACTTCGGCGGTGAGCACTGGTCGCCCAACGTCGTCCATCAGCGGCCGCGAAGAAGCGGGCGCAAGCCTGCTTCGAAGCGGTCCGCTGCATGGGCTGGTTGGGCGGCAACCTTCGCCCTCCAGAACACAGACACTACGGTAGGGAGATCATCGTACCTAACCCCGCCCGATCAAAGCGCTCCTTGAATCGATCCAGAAACACTGCGAATCCGAGTTCACTCGTGCAGTGCCCCGGCGCTACGCGTTCGATCTTGAGCGAATCGTGAAGGACGTTCGCGACGCGCTGGACTTCTTCCTGCGGGTTGAGGACGAGGTGGAAGCCGCCGGTCACCGTGTAGACCTGAGGGTTGATCTTTACGGCTTCCTCGAGAATCTTGTCTACACCCGGATGGGAGCAGCCGACGACGACGGCGAGGCCTTTGGGCGTGCGAATGGCAAGGGAAGCCTCATTCATCTCGAGCGTGCCTGGCTTCTGCGACCGCGTGGTGAGGACAAAGAACCCCGGAAAGATCTCGATGGTCTTTGCCACAATCTCGAACTTCCCTTTCTCCCACGGCGTCCCTGAGAGCGGCCGCTCGGGCGGCTTGCCTTCGTAGTAGCGCAGCTCGGAAGGCAGGCCTGGATAGGGCTTGAGGAACCCCAAGGGCACGGGGCCCCTGAAGAACGCACCTTCCTGCGGCGCATAGATCTTGACGTCCGAGTTGACCTCTAGGAGATAAGTAAGGCCACTCGTGTGGTCGCCGTGGCGGTGTGAGATGACGACCGCGTCGAGTCGCTTGAGGTCGATACCGAGTTCCTTGACGTTGTGCTCGAAGATCTTGGCATTGTTGCCTGTGTCGAAAAGAATGCGCTTGCCTCCATACTCGACAAACGCAGCAAAGCCCCAGTCCTTTACCAGTGCGGACGGCGCACCAAACGCGTCGTATAAGATCGTGATGCGCTTAGGCTCCTGCGCGTTCACCTGAGCTGTGAACGTCAGGAACAACGAGACGGCAATCGCGAAACGACGGGCAGTCCGATTCATCGCTCTGTCTCCTGTGATTGTCGAGCCATCGTACCGCAATGCGGAGTTGACGCCCAACGTTCCAGCTTCAGCCGCGTAGACCGCACGCGAGATCGTAGCATCTACGATGAACGGACAGCGGGCTACGTCGGCTGCAAGCGTGAGTTGGACGGCGCATCTTCAAGCCAGCATTTCGAGCCACTCTTTGACTCGCTCGAAATCGCGCAATTCTAGTTCCCATCGATATTCGTTGGCCAACTGCCACGCACCACGAGTAAATGTCGAGGTTGTTGCCAAGCATGCCTTGGTAGCACCGTACTGGTGTTTGAGAAATAGCAACTCACGTACTGGTTCAACGCCGACTGCGCGGTCAGTTCGCTTGGCTTGAATGAGATACCGATGAACACCGAACGGGCTGTCACCCTTGATGGCGACAATGTCGATGCCTCCGTCCTTCGTTCCGCGACGGAGCTCGATCTCATAGCCGATTTGCTCTAGAACTCCGGCAAGAATCTTCTCAAACATCCGCCAGTTCACACTCCGAAGAAGCGCCGGAGATTCGCGAATGACCTTGAGTACGTGGTGGTCGAAGAGATCAAGCGTCACGATCGCCGCCGGGGCCGCCAAGGTCAACCCGCTGTGCGCCGCTAACCATTCTTTCGCCGCGTCCCAGATCGCTGCCACTTGCGAGGGCTCGACGCCATCGCGAGTGGCGATTTCGTCAAGAGTCCAGCCACCAAAAACTCGGAGCGACAGGATGCGGGCGATGGGCGCCAGTTCGGACGTAATCATGTCCGGCAATGTGGCGAACACGCCAAGCCTCGGGAGTTCTATCTGAGCCGCGCGCCGAATACCATCTGAAACTGGCTCACGAAGAATAAAAGGATCAGCAGGCCCGGTGGATCTGTCCGTGTCCGCCGCGATAGCGATCTCGATTCTTTCGAGATACTCTCGCTCCCGAAGGGCGCGCGTGGCACGACTCCTCTGCACGAGCGCGAATGTGTTTGGGTAAAGCCTCTCAAGCTCCCGACGCACCCAAGTCAAGAACTCGCCTACACCATCAAAGGTGCTTCTGCGTCGATACTCATCGAGAAGCGTCGCTATTGGATGGAATTGCTGTACTAATGCCGCGTCGAACAGAGGCTTCGGCAGCGTGGCTCGAAGTTTCGGCAGCATCCCGACGATCAACTCGCTCGAATCGATGCCGTTGGCGCCCCAAAGGTCCAGAACAGGATCGCCGCGCATGACACGCATGATACTCCGGCGCCAGCGTCCGTTCGTCCGTCCAACTTGTTACTAAGCTGATTGGACGTACCATTTCAAAACGCTCAACACGGATGTCACTCGTACGTCCAGAATGAGTATAACTTCAATCGAGCGTTCATCTTGCCGCTGATTCGTTGATCTTCGGCTTCGGCCTGGCCACGCTTGCGGCGGCGTTCGCAGGATTGAGCCTCGGCCTAGTACGGCCGGGATAGGCCGATGAGAGTCCTTGAGCGACCGATCGGTCAGAGCGTCTCGAAGCGATCCAGTGGCCGCGGAGCGTTGGTCAACTGTTCCATGACGACTGGGCGAAATGACAAGGGATCTACGTTCGGTGGAATCTGTGGCTGCGCTTCAACTTCACTTTTCGCGAGAGCCGCCCCTCACCCTTCCCTCTCACCGCCGTTGCGGGGAAGCGACGGGCTGAGAGCCCGTCAACCCAGTACATTGCGGCGCCTGCCAGACTCCTGCTAGGTTGCGCCCATGAAGATCGATCGCGATGAAGCGCGGCGTGTGGCCGGGCTGGCGCATCTGGAGTTCGATGATGCGGGCCTGGACCGGATGGCCGCGGAGATGACGAAGATCCTGACCTACATCGATCAGTTGCGCGAGGTCGATGTGGAGGGTTTCGAGGAGCGCGATGCCACGGTCACGCCGATGCGCGCGGATGAGCCGCGTGCTTCCGTCGTCAACGATGCCGTAGCGGATGCAGTCGCTCGTAATGCCCCCGCCTGGCGCGATGGATTCTTCGTCGTGCCGAAGGTGATCGGCGGTGAGTGAGCTTCTCGATCTTCCCTGGAGCGAGGCGCGCGATGCGGCCTCGCCGCGTGAATATGTCGAGGCCTGTCTGCGCGCTATCGACGCGCAGAACTCAACGCTCAACGCTTTTCTGCACGTCAATCGCGATGTTCATGCCGTCGCCGGCATCGGCGTGCTGCCGATGGCCATCAAGGACAACATCGTCACGACCGAAATGCCATCGACCTGCGGCTCGCGAATCCTCGGCAAGTTTCAATCTCCGTTCGACGCCACAGCCATCGCGCGACTTCGGACGCGCGGCGCGGCGCTGCTCGGCAAGACGAACATGGACGAGTTCGCAATGGGCTCGTCGAATGAGCACTCTGCATTCGGACCGGCCCGGAATCCGTGGGACCCCTCGCGCGTGCCGGGCGGGTCGTCGGGTGGCTCCGCCGCGGCGGTTGCCGCGCGCATGGTGCCGGTGGCGCTCGGCTCGGAGACCGGCGGCTCGGTGCGTCAGCCGGCTGCGTTCTGCGGCGTGGTCGGACTGAAACCGACCTATGGACGCATCAGCCGCTCCGGCCTCGTCGCCTTCGCCTCGAGCCTCGACCAGATCGGCATCGTCACCAAAACCATTCGCGATTGCGCGGAAGTCTTCGACATCATCGCCGGGCACGATCCGATGGACTCGACCTCGAGCCGTGAGCCTGCCGGCGACGCCACCGCCGATCTCGATGCGGGTGTGAAGGGACTGCGCTTCGGCATCGTGCGCGAGGCGGTGGAGAAGCTCGAAGGGGAAGTGCGCGCGAACTTCGATGCCGCCGTCGAAGTGCTGCGGAGCGGCGGTGCGAGCGTCGAAGAAGTGAGCATCCCGACGATTCCGTACGCGATCGCTGTCTACTACATCGTCGCCAACGCGGAGGCGAGCGCGAACCTCTCCCGCTTCGACGGAATCCGTTATGGCCATCGCAGCGAACGTGCGCGCACATTGAGCGAGGTCTACTTCGACTCGCGCGGAGAAGGCTTCGGCGCCGAAGTGAAACGCCGGATCATGATCGGAACGTTCGCGTTGTCGTCCGGCTACTACGACGCCTACTACGGACGCGCGCAGCGCGTGCGCGCCAAACTGCGCCACGAGATGAGCGAAGCGCTGCGCCGCGTCGACTACCTCGTCACGCCGACCACCCCGGAGCCGGCGTTCAAGATCGGCGCGAAAACGGACGATCCGCTGTCGATGTACCTGTCGGACATCTTCACCGCGCCGGCCAACCTCGTCGGCGTCCCGGCCATCGCCGTGCCCTCAGGCTTCAGCAAAGAAGGCCTCCCGCTGTCGTTGCAGATCATGGGACCGCACTTCGGCGAACGATCACTGTTCCGCGCAGCGTCTTTCTTCGAGAAAGAGACCGGATACTGGCGGCGGAAGCCGACGGGCTGAGAGCCCGTCGCCTCCAGTTACGAATTCGGACTGAGTCCGAACACGAACACCGCGTCGCCTGTATCGTTCCGCACTTCGGAGGCGTAGCCGTAGATCAGATCACCGGTCGTGTTCATGTTGACCACCAGTCCCTCACGCGGCGGGATTCCGAAGGTGACAGCGATGTCGTTGAACTGCACGAACTGATGCGGCTGCACGGTGACCGAGCGACTGTGGAGGTTCGCGCCCGTATGGTCGTTGACGGAGATCGAGACGACGACGGGACCTGCGTTCGGATTGGCCACACCGATGTTCAGGCGATTCGCGGAGAGGGTGGACAAGCCGTAGAGAAACGCCTGACGGCTCAGACGTCCGAGCCCGACGCCGGGGACGCCTTGTCCAAATTGTCCTGCGGGGTTGCCGACGTTGTAGATCCTGGCGCGCGCCTCGGGGGTGTAGATGCCGCCGTCGAGGACGAGCATGCCGCCGGCATTCTCCCTGCCGAAGGTGTTCAGACAGATGTCCGTGAGCGTGATGGTCGAGAACGGCGTCATGGTGATGGTGCGCACCTGGTCGCCCTCGCCGGATGGGTAAAACCGCAGCGCGAGCTCATAGGTCGACGTGCTGGGATTGGCGATGAAGACGTCTGTCTGCCATTGCGTCCCGCCGGCTCCCGGGAATCGGCCGATGACCGGGAAGATGATCCTTTCGCCGCTGATGTTCAAGGCGTGAGCTTCAGGAACTGCAGAGAAGGGGAGGACGACGAACAGCAGGGCGAACAGAAAACGGCGCATGGAGTTTCTCCTGGCGGCGATTGTAGGTGCATCCTCGTGTGCGATTTGATCTCGCCGGCACTATCTTTCATGCCAGGAGGTGCTCATGCGCCGCGTAGTGCTGATCCTGGCTGTAGTGTCGTTGTTTCTTCCTGCCTGTTTTTACAAACCGGTGTACGTCGATCCTCTCAGCGTCCCTTCCGCGACGCGGCGCGCCGGTTTTGCGCAGACGTGCCGTGAGGTCAGCCGCTCCCGTTGCGCGTCGGATCAGTGCCGCGGGGCGAACATGGATTACGTCACGCTCCATTGCAACGGGGGAAAGGCAGTGAACCGCTGCGTCGCGAACCTGAAGTGCAGCAGCGGCTAGTGTCGCTGGGTGTACAATTCTCTCGTGCGTAAGGGGTGGGTGGGTTTCTTCCTGATTTTCCAGGCCGCGGTTCTCTTTTCTGCCTCCGCCGCGACTGCCCCCATTGCCACCACCCAGGTCGACTCGGAAATCCGCGCCACGCTCACGCGCGACTACGACATCGAGGTCACCGTTCTGCCTCACAGGGGCGATGCCTGGTCGCGCCTGGCGCGCCGCTTGACCGGCGACGCCACGAACTGGGAAGACCTCGCCGCGCACAATCAGGCCGATGAAAATCTGAAAAGCGATCGGCCGATCCGAGTTCCATTCGCGATGCTGCGTCCCCCGCTGCAGCGCGAGATCATCCGCACTCTCTTTCCGCGCGACCAGATGACCAGCGCCGGCTGGAAGCACATCGTCGTCGGCGCTCGCGGTATCGAAGGGGAATCGCTCTGGAAGATCGCCGAATGGCTGACCGGCGATGGCGCGAACTACACCCTCATCCGCAAAGCAAATCCCGGTCAGGGACTCTCGACCCGCAAAGGTGACGCGATCCTCGTTCCTAAACGACTGCTCTCCGCCGCATTCGGCGGAAGCCTGGAGGAAGAGAATGCACCGAAGACGGCAGCAGAGGTTCGGAAGCTCACGGACGATGCGACTCAGCGTGCAGCAGCGGATGAAAATGTACCGGAGGCGACTGCGACAGCCGTCCTGGGACAGCCGTCGCTGACCTACGACCGCAAATCGGCAGAGCCTCATGCCGTCTATCGCCTGCAGAAGGGCGAAGCTCTCTACTCGTCGGTGGCCATTCGCTTCACCGGCCGCGTCTACGCGAAGGACGTGTACGACGTCCTCGATCGCATCACGAAGTTCAATGAGATCGAGGACGTCTCCCGCCTTCCCGTCGGCTATCGCGTGAAGATCCCGATGGACCTGCTGCTGCCCGAGTATCTGCCGAAGGACGATCCCACGCGCGTGGCGCGCGAAGCCACGCGGCGCGAGAGCGCCAAGGTCGCAAAGCGCACGCGTGCCGCCGATCTTGCCGGCGTCCACGTCATCCTCGATGCCGGCCACGGAGGCAACGATCCCGGCACCGCGCACGCCGATCTCTGGGAGTCGACGTACGTCTATGACGTGGCCTGTCGCGTGCGGCGCCTTTTGGAGAAGGACAGCGAAGCGAAGGTGTCGATGACCACGAAATCGAAGAAGTACGGTTACTCGGTCGTGGACAAGAATGTGCTCGAGCCGGCTGTCGATCACGCCGTGCAGACCACGCCGGTGTTCCTGCTCGACGACGCCATCGTCGGCGTGAACCTGCGCTGGTATCTGGCCAACTCGATTTTCCGCCGCGCCATGAAGGGCGGCGTGCCGCGCGAGAAGGTGGTCTTTCTCTCCATTCACGCCGATTCGCTCCATCCATCGCTGCGCGGCGGCATGGCGTATATCCCGGGAGCGAATTTCGCCACCGGCTCTTATTCGTATCGCAAGAAGAGCGAGATCTATCTCGCGCGCGCTGAAGTGCGCGAACAACCCAGCGTCACGCATTCGCTTGAAGACGCGCTGCGCGCCGAAGGACTCTCGCGCGAGCTCGCGGAATCGGTGATGGACTCCTTCAAGCGCAAAGGACTGGCCGTCCATCCCTTCGAGCCGGTGCGCGACAACGTCATCCGCAATCGCAAGGAGTGGGTGCCCGCCGTCATCCGCAACAACCAGGTTCCCACACGCATGCTCCTCGAGGTCTGCAACCTCGGCAACAAGAAAGATCGCGAGTTGCTGAAGACGAAAAAGTACCGCCAGCAACTTGCCGAAGCCATCTACCGCGGGCTGGTGGACTTCTACTCGACCGCACGCGAAGCACCGGCGCCCGCAGTGCTGGCGGGCGCGGCGAGATAGGGCATCTCACGATGACGCGGATGGGTATAATCCGCGCCCGCAATGCCTCGCTCTTTCGAAGGGGATCTCAGTGCCGCCGGTCTCCGCGTCGGCGTCATCGCCAGCCGGTTCAACGACGAGATCGTTTCCGGGCTGATCGCCGGTGCGCTGACTTGCCTCGAGCGTCACGGCGCGAAGGGCGATGATGTCTCGCTCTACCGTGTCCCCGGCGCGTTCGAGATTCCCACGCTGGCGGCGAAGCTCATCACTCTCGATTCGTTCGATGCATTGGTGACCCTCGGCTGTCTGCTCAAGGGCGACACCCCGCACTTCGACTTCATTTCGGCACAGGTGACCAACGATCTATCGCGCGTGGCCGTCGACGCCCGCTTCCCGGTCGCGTTCGGCGTCATCACCTGCAACACGTACGAACAAGCTGTCGAGCGCTCCTCGCCCGGTCCCGGCAACAAAGGATGGGAAGCCGCGCTGGCAGCGATCGAGATGGCCAATCTCTGGAAAGCAGTAGGCAGTAAGCAGTAGGCAGGTGGCAGGAGAAGAGGCAGACGGCGTTTCCCCTGCCTACTGCCTACTGCGAACTGCCTACTGATTCATGGAACACGAATCGCACACAGGAGAATAGATGGGCGCCCGGCGCAAGGCACGCGAGCTCGCATTGCAGATGCTCTTTCAACACGACATGTCGGGCAATCAGCCGGACATGATCATCGAGACGTTCGAAGAGCTCCAGAAGTCGAAGGCGAACACGCGCGAGTTCGCGACGAAGATTTTTCGCGGCACGGTCGACCATCTTCCGTCGATCGACGAGATGATCCAGGCCCAGGCCGAGAACTGGCGCCTGTCGCGGATGGCGGGCGTGGACCGCAACATCATCCGCATGTCGATCTACGAGCTCATGCACGAGAACGACACGCCGAAGCTGGTCATCATTGATGAGGCCATCGAGATCGCCAAGAAGTACGGAACGCAAAAGTCGAGTCAGTTCATCAACGGAATCCTCGACGGGATATTGAAACGGTACAATCTCGACCCGGATGAAGGCAGAAAACAGAAGGTCGAGAGTAAAAATTAGCGTGCAGGCCGGGAGTTTTCGCGGCAGCAACGATTCGAGCGACACTCCTGAAGGAGCCTTGGGCAACCAGCGCTGCCGGCCGTGCCGGCAAGGTATGTCATGAGTCTTCTCGGCCGTCTCGAAGATCTCTCCCTCACCGACATCGTTCAGATCGTCTATCTCAGCCGCCGCACCGGCGTGCTGGAGATCATCAACGAGGCCGGCCGCCACACTGTGATGTTCCGGCAGGGGCTCGTCGTCAATGCCGGCTCGCCGGAGCACCCCGATCTGGTCTCGTTCCTCCACGCGGCCGGTCTGGTCGAAGCCGGGAACGGAACCATGATCCGGCAAATGGAGGACAGCGGCATCGCGGCCGGGAACGCCATCCTGGAGATGAACCTGCTCTCCGCCGATGATCTGGCCAACGCCATTCGCGAGCGCATCCTCGACGTCGTCTCGCCGCTGTTGCAGAGCAAGGAAGGGGAGTTCAACTTCATTCTCAGTGACACGATGAGCGCAACCGATCTCGAGTATGACCCCGACATTGTTTTCAAGGACGGCGGTCTGGCGCCGAACCGGCTGCTCGGTACCGCGGAAGGCGAGAAGATCAAGCCGCTCAAGGGACTCGAGGATTCGCTGAAGGCCGGAAAAGCGTTGCTGCGTGGCGCCGCGTCCGGCGAGACGACCCCAGCCTCGCTGAACCTCGGACTCGGTCAATCGATCGCCTCTCCGATCTCCGCGCGGCTCCCCGACGCGGCACCGAAAGCCGAAGACAACGTCGTGCATTTCCCCGGCAGCAACGTGATCGATGCGCGCGAGGAGTTCACGCCCATCGACGATGGCAGCGTCGCTGAGCCCTTACCGGAAACGCCACGGGAAACGGCAGCGTTCTCGCCGGCGTTTCCGCCCGACGTTTCGTCGCTCTCCAGTCTGGAGGGTCTGAAGCCCGCAGAGCCTCCGCACCGGATTGCGGCCTCGGGTGCTTCGTCCGGTCAGTTCAAAGTATCCGGCGGCCTGTTCGAGGTGGAATCGCCGGAAGCGCAGTTTCGCAACGTCGTGCTCTTCGAGCGCAATCCGCTCGTGCGCGTGGCAGCACGGCGCGCGTTCACGAAGCAGGGCGTGAAGATCTCGCAGTACGGCTCGCTCGACGACGTGCGTACAGCGATGACAGACCTCTTTCGCGCCAACACATTCTTCGTGACCTTCCTCGAGTTGACCTCAGACGATTCGTCCGTGCGGCTCATGCAGCAGGTCAAGCGCAAGAATCCGCGCCTGCCCGTGGTCATGGTCGACTCCGAGACCGACCTGCGCCGCCGCCACGATCTGCTGCGTGCCGGTGCCGATCTCTACGTCACCAAACCAACGCCTGCGCGGTTGCAGCCGGGACTCGCGGAAGAGGAACTGGCGCTCTTCGCGGACGAGCTGGTGCTCTTCGCCGAGCGTTCCTTCGAGCAATGGGAGCAACTGACCGGCGGCGGCATCGAGGCGGGGAAGAAGTTCTACGAGATGGCGTCGAAAGAGACCATCGATCGCTCATTCGGTCTGCTGCGCCAGTTGATCAACGAGCTGTCGAATCCAAATGACATCGGACAGGTCTCGGCGACCATTCTTCGTCTCTCGGCCGAATACCTCGATCGCGGCGCGCTCTTCATGGCTTCGAACGATGCCTTCGTCGGCCTGGGCGGCTTCGGTGTGAGCGGCGGCGGCGAGGCGATGGATGCACGCGTGCGCGCGCTCCGCATCGGGCGGGAAGAGCCGTCCATTCTCGAGGAAGTGGTGAAAACGAAAGAGGCGCATCGCGGCAAGATGCGGCGCACCACGGCGAACGTCGATCTGATCGATCGCCTCGGCGGTTTGCTGCCGACGGAGGTCGTGGCGCTTCCGATCATGCACAGCAACCGTGCCGTTGGTATCCTGTACGGCGATAACGCCGAGCACCGCGCGCCGATCGACAGCATGACCGGCCTGGAGATTTTCCTCTCACAGGCTGGATTCGCATTCGGCAACGCGGTGTTCGCATCCGAGAGGGCGGGGCGGCACTGACGCTATGAAGATTCTGGTCGTTGAAGATTCCTCATCGATGCGGGCGTATCTCACGACCGTCATTGAGGGAGGCACCGAAAGCTATGACCTCGAGATCGTCGAGGCGGCCAGCGGTTTCGAAGCCCTCAAGACGCTGCCGCACCACAAGTTCGACGCCATCCTCACCGACATCAACATGCCGGACATCAACGGCCTCGAACTGGTGAGCTTCCTCAAGAACCACCCCGTCTACCGTTCCATCCCCATCATGGTGATCTCCACCGAATCGACGGAAGAGGACCGGCGCCGTGCCGCGGCACTGGGCGCCGAGGAGTATCTCGTCAAGCCCTTCGAAGCGGGAGACCTCGTGGAGAAGCTGCGCCGCTTGCTGAAGGTCGCCTCATGAGAGCGTTGCGCGCTGCGCTCTAATCATGGCCAAAGAAGACGATCGTGCACGAGAGGAGTTCACGAGCGAGGCTGAAGAGCTGCTCGACACACTCTCGCGCGATCTCTCCGACTTCGAGTCGCAGGGACAGAATGTTCGTCCGGAGCTCGTCAACAAGATCTTCCGCGAGGTGCATTCGCTCAAGGGTCTGGCGGGGATGCTCGGCTTCGGCGACATCTCGGAGCTTTCGCACAGCCTCGAGGACATGCTCGACAAGTTGCGCATGGGCAAGATCGAGTTCTCCAAAGACCTCATCGACCTGCTCTATGACTCCGTCGACAGCCTGAATCGCCTGGTCATTTCCATCAACGACCCGTCGCTCACGGGCCTCGTGGATATGAACGGCCTGACCAGCCGGATCCATCACATCATCACCAATCAGCCGCAGAAAAAGCACGACGATCCGTTCGCCGCGCTGACGCTCGACGAGCAGACGCGCAAGTCGCTCACGGAATACGAAGAGCATCGGCTTCATGAAAACGTCCGCAGCGGGAAGCACATCCTCTCGCTGGAAGTGACCTTCGACTTCTCCGACTTCGACGAGCGTCTGCGCGCATTGACGGCCAGTCTCATCGACGCAGGGGAAGTCATCTCCACGCTGCCGGCGCTTCCCAGCGGCAACTCCAGTGGCATCGCCTTTCGGCTGCTTTACGGCTCGACGCTCGACGATGCCGCGGTGCAGGCCATCGCGCCGCACGCTGCGGTTTCCTCGCTGCGCAAGGCGCCGGACGCGGTAAGTGCGCAGCCGTTCGTCGAGCCGTCGCGCATCGCGGGGTCCGCCGAGCCGATCATCGAAGAAGAGATGTCGCTACGCTCGCTTTCGCAGACCGTGCGCGTCGACATCTCGCGTCTCGACCACGTGATGAACATCGTGGGCGAGTTGATCATCGAGAAAACGCAACTGGAGGCGCTCACGCGTGTGCTGGCCGCGCAACAGGCTCGCATGGCCTCGCACGAGCTGGGGAAGATCGCGCGGAACCTCGACCGCAAACTGAACGAGCTGCAGAAATCCGTCATCGAGATCCGCATGGTTCCGGTGGGACAGATCTACTCGAAGCTTTCACGGACCGTCCGCAAGCTCGCGCGCGAGCTGCACAAGGAGATCGAGCTGATCCTGCGCGGCGAGGACACGGAGCTCGACAAGATGATGGTCGAGGAGCTCACCGATCCTCTGATGCACATCATCCGCAACGCGCTCGACCACGGCATCGAATCCGCCGAGGAGCGTCTCGCGGCCGGGAAAGACCCGGTCGGACATGTGACGCTGAACGCCTATCAGCAAGGGAGCTCCGTCGTTCTCGACGTCACCGACGACGGCCGCGGAATCGATCCCGAGCGAATCCGGGCCGTGGCGATTGCGCGCGGACTGGTCGGCGAAAAGGAAGCCGTCGATCAGCAGCGCGCGCACGAGTTGATGTTCACGCCCGGCTTCTCCACGGCCGCGGAAGTCAGCGAGATCTCGGGGCGCGGCGTGGGGCTGGATGTGGTGAAGAAGAACATCCAGGACCTCAAGGGTTCGATCGACGTGATGACGCGCGTCGGCCAAGGGACGACGTTCCGCGTCTCGCTGCCGATCACGCTGGCCATCATTCAGGCGCTGATCGTGGAAGCCGGCAACGATAAGTTCGCCATCCCGCTCACTTCGGTCGAGGAATCACTGCGCATCTACTCGCGCGACATCAGGACGGTCGAACGGAAGGAAGTCTTCACGCTGCGCGACTTCACGTTGCCGCTGCTTCGCCTCTCCGACGCCTTCGGTCTCGTCGACTCCCACGAGCACGGTCCCGACACGAAGTGGTTCATCGTGGTCACGCGCGCCGGAGAGAAAACGGTCGGTCTGCTCGTCGACGCGTTGGTGCGTCAGCAGGAAGTGGTCATCAAGTCCATCGGCGAGAGGCTGAAAACGATTCCCGGCATCGCCGGTGCGACCGAAATTGGAGAGAGCGAGATCGTCCTGGTCGTCGATGTGGGCTCGCTCATCGATCACTTCGGCGGAAAGGCGCGCGACGTGCGCGCGGGCGCGATGGCGCACTGAGTATGTTCGAAGAGTTCTTCGGCTTGCGCGCGAAACCGTTCGGCAAAACGCCCGATCCTGCCTATCTCTACGAAAGCCGGCAGCACAAGGAAGCGCTGGCCCGTCTCGAGTATGCCGTGGACGAGAAAGAGCTTGCGTTGCTCGTCGGCGACATCGGATCGGGAAAGACGATGCTGTCGCGCGCGCTGATCGATCGCGTGGGGGAGAGCCGTCCGATCATTCTGTTGATCAATCCGCGGTTGACACCCACGCAGTTGCTGCGTGCGGTGGCGCGCGGTCTCGGTCTGGAGCCGGCGCGGTTTCGCAACGATCTGCTGGATCAGATCCATACGAAGCTTTTCGAGTTGTACGAGCAACAGCGCGAACCGGTGCTGATGATCGACGAGGCACAGCTGATTCCATCGAAGGCAACATTCGATGAGATCCGGCTGCTGACGAATTTCCAGCTCGACGACCAGAACCTGCTGAGTGTGGTCCTCATCGGCCAGCCCGAGCTCGAGAACAGGCTGGAGCGCGAGGCATACGCTCCGCTGCGGCAGAGGATCGGGATGCGCTACTCTCTCGGTCCCTTGTCCCTCGGCGAGACCATCGAGTACATCGAGCACCGCATCCGCACCGCGGGCGGTTCGCGCAATCCGTTCAGCGCCGAAGCCATGGCCGAGATTTTTGCGCTCAGCCGCGGGATTCCGCGGTTGATCAACACACTGGCCACGACGTCATTGCTGGATGCTTTTGGGGAAGACGCCGAAACGATCGAGACCGCGAGAGTCGCATCCGCCGCGCAGGAGCACCGGATCCATGGTTGATCTCGTCAAGATCCGGAAGAAGAAGGCGCAGCAGCAGGCCGACGAGCGGAACGCCGGCGTCCCGCCGGCTGGCCCGGCGGCGTCTCCGCCGCCCGCGCTCGCGACGCAGGAGCCGCAGTACGTCGGTTCACTTCTCCCGAAAATCGGCGGCGAGGACGCCGCCGAGCCAGCCGGCGAGACGCCGGCGCTCCACTTAGAGACGCCGGCGCTCCCTAGCAAGCTCGAGACGTTCAAGGCCGAGGCGGGAAAACGACGCGCATTCGAGACAGGAAAATCGAACGAAGCGGCGGAGAGTCAACTGGAGTTGCTCACGTTCGTCATTGCCGGCGAGCAGTACGCGGTCGACATCGAGCGCATCGTCGAGATTGTGACGCCGCGCGCGGTCACGCGGATCCCGAACGCCGATTCCTCGGTCGTGGGGATCATTTCTCTGCGCGGAACGATCGTCACGCTCGTCGATGTGCGTCGCAAGCTTCGTCACCGCGAGGCGGGCGATGCGAATGACGACACGCGCATCGTAGTCATCGATTTTCAGCATGAGATCGTCGGTTTCATCGTCGACCGTGTCCTGCGCGTCGTGAAGGCCGTAGCGGGCGACATCGAGCGGCACCCGGTGGTCCATGCCACCGAGCTCGATGACTCGGTCCGCGGGGTCTTCCGTGCCGCCGGCGCGTTGACGATCCTGCTCGATCTCGACAAACTGCTCGATCATGGGGGGCTCGCGGTGCGGTCCGCGTGAGCTCTCGCTCCGGAAAATCGTCATGGATCTGACCTGTAAAAAGTGCGGCTCGGTCTTTCGCGCCGCAATCACGTTGCCGCTCCTGAACGCAGTGCGCGTGGCCTGCCCGAGCTGCGAGTATCAGATGGTGCTCAAGCCGCGCACGGTTTCCGGGATGCACCCGCTGCCGGAATCGGTATTCGATTCCGAGCCGCCGCCGGTCGCACCCACACGCATTCCTCGCCGCCGCCTTGCGGCCATCGCTGATGAGCCTCGTCCGTTCCGCGAGTTTCTCGGCGAGCAGCTCCGGCGGCTCGGCTTCGACGTCACCTATTTCGAGACCGGCGATCCAACGCTCGATTTCACGCGGCGCATGCAAGCCGATCTCGTGATCGTCAATGTCTATCTCAAAGGGAAGCTCGGCGTCGAAGTCACCGAGGAGATCAAGGCCGATCCGTCGCTGCAGCACACGCACGTCATCCTCATCGGCGCACTCTTTCGCGCGAACCGCTTCCGCGCCAATCCGACCAATCTCTATGGCGCCGACGAGTACATCGAAGAGCAGATTCCGGAGAAAGAGTTTCGCCAGATCATCCGCAAGCTCTTTCCCCAGGTGGGCCAGACCGCCGAGATCTCCATCGAGCCGCGCGAATACGACGAAGCGCGCCGTCTGGCGCGCCTCATCCTCTCCGACATCATCATCTACCACATCGAAAAAGTGGAGCGGGGCATCCGCGATGACAACTTCTTCGAGATCCTCCACGACGAGATCGACGAAGGCCGCCAGTACTACGACTCCCGCGTGCCCATGCCCGTCCGCCGCGACACCGAGATCTTCACCGAGACCCTGCAGCAGTTCGTCCAGATGAAACGCGAGGAGCTCGCGAG
>JALYJW010000112.1 GCA_030775085.1 Acidobacteriota bacterium
ATGTAGAAAAGCGGCAGCTGCGGCTACCGCACTCCAAAATGATGGCGCCGTTTCTCAATCCGCTCACTGTGCGCGCGTTCAACACGGGTTACTTTCGGGCCAGTGCGAAGCCGAAGCCGCAGCGGCTCCACTACGATCCGTTTTTCTATCCGCTCGATGCCGTGGCGAACTGGAATGCGATTTATGGGCGTGGCGGATTCCTGCAGTATCAGTGCGTGATTCCTGAAAGCGCTGGGCTGGAGCCGGTGGCGGAGATTCTCGATCGCGCAGCGCGCACGAGGCTGGCGTCGTTCCTGACCGTGATCAAAAAGTTCGGCGCGTTGCCGTCGCCAGGATTGCTTTCGTTTCCGCGCGCCGGCACGACGGTCTGTCTCGACTTCGCCGCGCGCAAGTTGGACGAGCTCTTGCCAATGCTCGAACGCTGCGACGATGTTGTCGAAGCCGCAGGCGGATCGGTCTATCCCGCGAAAGACGCGCGCATGTCCGGCGCGCGTTTCCGCCGGTTCTTTCCGCATTGGGAAGAACTGCAGGCGCTCGCCGATCCGCGGTTCTCGTCGTCGTTCTGGAGGAGGGTCACGGCATGAACATCGTAATCATCGGCGCCACCTCTGCAATTGCACAGGAAGTGGCCAAACTCTACGCGAGCGCCGGCGCCATGCTGTTCCTCGTCGGACGCAACGAGTCGAAGTTGCTTGCCGTAGCCAGTGATCTGCGCGTCCGCGGCGCCTCGGACGTCGATACGTTCGTCGCCGATCTCGCCGATCGCTCGCGCGATGCTGAGATTGTCGCAGCCGCGGGCGCGAATCCGGATGTCGTGCTCATCGCGCACGGATCGTTACCCGATCAACGCGCCATCGACAGCGATCCCAATGCGCAAGTCGCCGCATTCGAGATCAACGCCACATCCGTCATCGCGCTCGCCGCGCAATTCGCAAACGTGCTCGAGCGGAACCGTCGCGGAACGCTGGCGGTGATCGGGTCGGTGGCCGGCGATCGCGGAAGAAGAAGCAACTACGTCTACGGCGCCGCGAAAGCCGCCCTCCACGCCTACTGCGATGGCCTTCGCGGACGACTGGCGGAAGTTGGTGTCCCGGTCGTGTTGATCAAGCCAGGCTGGGTCGACACGCCCATGACCAGCGCGATCAAAAAGAACCCGCTGTTTGCCTCCGCGGCGAGCGTCTCGCGTGGGATTCAACGCGCAATCGAGGGCGGGCGTGCGACGGTTTACGTCCCTTGGTACTGGCGGTGGATTTCGCTCATCGTGCAGATGCTGCCCGCACGATTTGTGAAGTTTTAGCTCCGCGCGGCGCGCTTTGGAGTGCGCGCGGCTTGCCGCCGCTTTTTGTAGCGTGGCATGTGCCGCTCCGTTGCGTGCAACCCAAAGCGGCAGCAAGCCGCCGCACTCCAAAGCGCGCCGCGCGGAGCTAAATCCCCAACGCCTTCGCCACGAGCGCCTTCTGCTGCTCATCGTGCCGATGATGCGATCCCGTCGCTGGTGCAGCCGCGAGGGGCCGTCCGACGTACTCGAGCTTCTGGTTCGTGCCGAGGAGTCCAGCCAGACGTTCGTGGAGGAAAGGCCAGGCGCCCATGTTGCGCGGTTCTTCCTGGACCCAGACGATCTCGGTTGCGTTGGGGTAGCCCTTCAGCGCATCGACGAGCATCGTTTGCGGGAATGGGTAGAACTGTTCGATGCGCAGGATGGCAACGTTTGCACTGGCTTTGTCGCGCGCCTGTTTCAGATCGTAGAAAACTTTGCCTGACGTGAATACGACGCGGCGGACCTCGGCGCTCGTGGCGACGTCGTGGAGCACCGGTTCGAAACGGCCTTCGAGTAGCTCATCGACGGTCGAGACGGCCATCGGATGGCGCAGCAGCGACTTCGGATTCATCACGATGAGCGGTTTGCGCGGGTTGTTCTTCATCTGGCGACGCAATGCGTGGAAGTACTGCGCGGGTGTCGTCGGATAGATGACCTGCATGTTTCCTTCGGCGCAGAGCGTGAGGAAACGCTCCAGGCGCGCCGAGGAATGCTCGGGGCCTTGTCCTTCGTAACCGTGCGGGAGCGACATCACCAGACCGCTGTGCTGTCCCCACTTCTCTTCGGCGCTCGACAGGAACTGGTCGATGATGATTTGCGCGCCGTTCATGAAGTCGCCGAATTGCGCTTCCCACACCACGAGCGAACCGGGGTCGGCGACGGAGAAGCCGTAGTCGAATCCCAGCACGCCGTACTCGGAGAGCAGCGAGTCGTAGACGGAGAAACTTGCTTCAGCCACCGAATCACTCGTCTCATGCGAGAGCGCGTTGTCGATCACGACCGGATCCGCAATCTGTGCGGAGGAAACGTCATGGCGCAGCGCGTTGAGCGGGACATACGGCACACCGGTGACGTTGTCGTGGATGATGGCGTGGCGGTGCGAGAACGTGCCGCGGCCAACGTCTTGGCCGCTGAGCCGCACGCGGAAACCTTCCACGAGCAGCGATCCGAACGCGATCTGTTCCGCCGTGCCCCAATCCATCGGGTCGCGTCCCTCGGCCATGGCGGCGCGTTTCGCCAGCACCGGTTTCAGTTTCGGATGCGGCGTGAAGCCCTCCGGCACGGTGGTCATTGCGTGGCGCACCTTGTCGAGAATGTCCCGCGGGATCGACGTATCGGGCGACGGCTCTTTCTGATAGCCGGTGACGTCTTCGTCCGTCCAGAGCGGTTCGTTCCGAGAGTGCGGCACGTCGCCTTCTTTCGTCCGATCGAACGCTTCCTGCAGTTTGCTCTGGTAGTGATTGAGCCACTCCTCCGCTTCCTCGGGGCCGATGTCGCCTTTGCGGAGGAGTTGTTCGGTGTAGATCTTCCGCACCGAGCGATGTTCTTTGATGGTCTTGTACATCTTCGGCTGCGTCAGCGACGGCTCGTCGCCTTCGTTGTGGCCGTGGCGGCGATAGCAGATCAGGTCGATGACGACATCGCTGTGGAACTGCTGGCGGAAGTCGTAGGCGAGTTTCATGGCCCGGATGCAGGCCTCGGGATCGTCGCCGTTGACGTGAAAGATCGGCGCCTGCACGGACTTCGCAACGTCCGTGGCGTAAGTCGACGAGCGCGCCGCCTCCGGTCCGGTGGTGAAGCCGATCTGGTTGTTGATCACGACGTGAACCGTGCCGCCGGTCTTATAGCCTTTGAGCTGCGAGAGGTTCAGCGTCTCGGCGACGACGCCTTGTCCGGCGAACGCGGCATCGCCGTGCAGCAGCACGGGAATGACCAGCGAGCGGTTGCGATCGTTGAGCAGCTTCTGCTTGGCGCGCACCATTCCTTCGACGATCGGATCGACCGCCTCGAGGTGCGACGGATTCGACGCCAGCGAGAGCTTCATCATCGAGCCGGACGGTGTTTGATGCGCTCCGTCCGCGCCGAGGTGATACTTCACGTCGCCGGAGCCCTCGCGTGAGTTCGGATCGACGTCACCTTCGAACTCGCGGAAGATCTGCTCGTACGACTTGCCGAGCGTATTGGCCAGCACGTTGAGACGGCCGCGGTGCGCCATCCCGATCACGCTCTCGATCACGCCGTCCGAGGCCGCCTCGTTGAAGAGAAAATCGAGCATCGGGATGAGTGACTCGGCGCCTTCGAGCGAGAAACGCTTGTGGCCGACGTACTTCGTGTGCAGGAAACGCTCGAACGATTCGGCGTCATTGAGCTTGAGCAGGATGCGTCGTTTCGTGCCGCCGTCGAGCGGTTGCTTGTTGCGCGACGGCTCCATCCGATCCTGCAGCCAGCGCTTCTGCACCGTCTCCTGCATGTGCATGTACTCGGGCGCGATCTTGCCGCAGTACGTCTCGCGCAGCGTGTCGAGAATGTCGCGCAGCTTGCCGGTCTGCTTTCCGCAGAGACCGCCGCAGACGAAGTCGCGATCGAGATCCCAGATCGTGAAGCCGTAGTACGACGGATCGAGCTCCGCGTGTTTGGCCACTTTGTACTCGAGCGGATCGAGATCGGCCAGCAGATGACCGCGCACGCGATAGGCGTTGATCATCTGCAGCGCCGCTGCTTCGCGCGCCACCATCTCGTCCGTCGTTCCGCCTGTGAGTGCAAGACGGTGACGATCCTTCGCCCAGCGTGCAGGCTCGTAGGGGATGCGCAGGTCGCGATAGATGTGATCGTAGAACGCATCGGCGCCGAGGAGCAGTTCATGAACGCGCGCCAGGAAAGCTCCCGACTCCGCGCCCTGGATGATGCGATGGTCGTAGGTCGAGGTGATGGTCATGACCTTCGAGATCCCGAGATCGGCCAGCACGCTCGGATCGGAGGCCGAGTATTCGGCGGAGTAATCGATCTGACCTGTGGCGATGATCGTTCCCTGCGTCTGCATCAGACGCGGCACCGAGGCCACGGTGCCGATCGTGCCTGGGTTGGTGAGCGAAAGCGTCGTCCCCTCGAAGTCCGAGATTTCGAGCTGATTGTTGCGCGCCTTGCGCACCACATCGTTGTAAGCCTTGAGGAACTGCGCGAAGTCCATCGTGTTCGCGCGCTTGATGTTCGGAACGAGCAGCGAGCGCGTTCCGTCCTTGCGCTCGATGTCGATGGCCAGACCGAGGTTGACGTCGGTGCGATCCATGCGCGTCGGAGTGCCATCGACCACCGCAAACGCGGCGTTCATGCGCGGGTACTGCTTGACCGCCTGCACGAGCGCGTAGGCGATGACATGCGTGTACGACGCCTTCGACTGCCCGGTCAGCGTCAGGTGATTGTTGATGACGCGCCGATTCTCCTCGAGCACTTTCACCGGGATGTTGCGCACGGACGTCGCCGTCGGGACGGTGAGCGACGACTCCATGTTCGCGACGATCTTCGACGCCGCGCCGCGGAGCGCGACAGGCGTGCCGGCCGAGGGCGCAGTGGCGACGGGAGTCGGGCGTTGCTGCGTCGGTGCAGGTGCGGCAGGGGAGGGCGCAGGCGCTGCGGTCGCAGCGGGTTTCGGCGCGGGAGTTGCGCTGGCCACGGCAGCCACGCGCTGCTCGGCCAGCTCCTCGACGTCTTCTTCCTCTTCGGCTGGCGGGTTGTAATCCTCGAAGAATTCGCGCCAGCTCGCGCTCACCGACTGCGGATCGTTGCGGAACTTCTCGTAAAGCTCTTCGATGAAGGCGATGTTCGCCCCGTATGCGACTGATGACATTTCACGTCCTGAAGGGTTTAGTTCTTGTCGGTGGCCTCGACGGCGGTGTGCGAGAGCGACGTCAGGCCGAGCCATCCGAAGCCGGCAGCGAATCCGCCGAGAACGTCGGAGGGGAAGTGTACGCCGAAGTACACCCGCGAAAACCCGACGCCGAGGACGATCATGCCCACGAGCGTGTGCGCGACGGCCTGCACGGCCAGCGACTTGTCCTCGACGAGGTGATGCACGACGATCGGGTACGTGGCCGCCGAGAGCAGTGAGTGGCCGCTCGGGAAACTGTGCGATGCCGGCAGCGTGATGCGCCGCGCCATCTCGATCGGGCGCTGGCGGCGGAAGATGTTCTTGAGTGCGGTGTTGATGATCATCGCGCCGCCGGTGGAGACCAGCACCGTCACGGCGTCGTGTTTTCGCCCGCGTTTCATCATCACCAGCGCGGTCAGGCCCGCGGCTGCGCCGATGACGACGTGCGAGCCGAGGTGCGTGGTCGCGTGGAGCACGTTGTGGACGGTCGGATGATCGATCTTGTGAACCGTCTCCATGAACGCCTTGTCGTAACGGTCCGCGTCGCCCTCGGCGACCTGATCCGCCTGCTTCTTGAAGAACCAAAGCGCCAGCCCCGCCAGCACGACTCCTCCGCTGCGGCCGATGGCCAGCGGCAGAAAATGCTGGCGCCGGTTTCCCTTGCGCAACGGCCCTCTGACGGCCTTCTCTTTCGAGTTTTTGCTCTCGCCCTTCACGGTCACGGAGTCTATACGAACGCGCCTCACGGTTTCTGCATCGCCACGAACTGATTTGCGGGAGTCGCGCCACAGCACTTCCGATAGAACTCCAGCGCATCGGTCCACGGGATCACGGCGCGCGCGTAGCCGAGCCGTCGCAGGTCCGCCAGCGAAGCGAGCAGCAACCGGCAGCCCACCCCCTTCCCGCGCATCGACTTCGCCACCCCCGTCGGCCCGAAGAACCCCAACCCGCGATTGTTCACGTCATGCACCGCGAACCCCACGATCTCGCCCCCCTCCTCGGCAATGAACGCAGGAGGCACGTCGCGCTCAAACGCCTTCGCCGCCTCGAACCGCCAGATAGGGCCGAACTCGCGCTCGACGAAGGAGAGCACGCGATCGGCGTCGGCGTGGGTTGGGCGAACAGCCTCACCGCGAATCCCGTCGATATCCACCTCGAGATTCCATGTCGACTGCGTTTCGACGAATCCATGCGTCCGAAAAAACGCACGCGTGCCCACGTCGTCCGCGGGCACCCCGGGCATCAGATAGTTCCCCGGCTCCGCAAAAACGACGGACACCCCGCGCGACTCTGCATCGTGCAACAACGCACTCCCGATCCCGCGCCGCCGCACTTTGCGATCGACCGCCAGCACACGCAGCCACTTCCCGCACGACACCGCCGCCCCAATGATCCGGCTGTCGTGTTCCCACACGCGCACCACCGGCGCGCCTGCGATCCCATCGCCGAAACACTTCTCCTCCGCGACAGCCGCGAGGTCATACGGCGAGTCGTTCCCGCGCGCGAACAACTCGCGCAACGCTGGCAAGTCATCGAGAACCGCAGAGCGAATCATCGCCTCGCATTATCCGCGACCGATGTGGAGTGCGGCGGCCGCAGCCGCCGCTTTGGGGAGAGACCGTCGCTACACGCTATCCGCCAGACTCTCGGATCACGTAGTCACTGCCCGGAGATGTCGCTTTCAACAGCGCATCGAGCTTCTCGACGGTCGGGACGGCGTCGCCGCGCTCGTAGCGGGCGTAGGCATTCCGCGAGGATGAGCCTAGTCGTGAAGCCAGGTCGCGAAGCGATGCCCCGCTTGCTTCGCGCCGCCGGCGCAGAAGGAGAGCGGTCATTGCCGCGGCATCGGTACCGGCGACCTCAAATTCGGCAGATCCGCGCGCGTGGACGGTAGCTTGAAAGCCTTTTCGATCAACCATCGTTTCGAGCCAGTCGCCAATCATGGCTAGTGCTTCTTTGCGCGTCCGGCCCTGGGTCATCGCGTCAAGAAGCGGAATCTCAGCCAGCCACCAGCGTCCGTCGCGAACCAACTTGCCTTCAAATCTCATGTCCACTCCTTGCACGCACGGCGAAGAATCGCCCGAGCGAGCTGTTCGTTGATCTCGCGGTGCCGCGGAACTGCCTCCTCACGGTCGCCGTTGGTCCAGACATCGTGGCGACCGCCACTTCGGAGGAAGCGCCAACCGCATTCCGTCAGACGCTGCTCGAGATCGCGGCGTTTCACTCCACCAAAGTGTACACCCATCGGTGTGCATGTATTCCTGTACCCTTGATCGCGTGCAGAGAAACGCTAACCACGGAGACGCGCGCGTCGTTCTCGTTCGTCACGGTCGCTCTTCGCACGTACACACCGGCTGGATCGACTCGGCTGGCTTTTGCGCATGGCGCGCTTTGTATGAGGCCGCGGGGATTGACGAAAGCGAGCGTGCTCCGAGTCATCTCGACCAACTGGCGGCAAGTGCCGGGTTGGTGCTTTCCAGCGACGCTCCTCGCGCCATCGCTTCGGCGCGTTTGATTGCGTCCGCGCGCGAAGTCGTGGTTTCTCCCGTACTGCGCGAGCTTGATCTTCACGCGCCTGATCTCGGGGGACTTCGTCTTCCGCTCGCGGCGTGGGCGGTTGCGGTGGGTGGGCGGATACTGCTTCAGACTGTTCGCAGCCAGTATCCATCTGCCGCTGAGGCGGCGCGCATCGACGAAGCGGTGGGATGGCTTGGAGAGCTCGCGATCGACCACGCGTTGATCATCGCAGTCACGCACGCGTCGTTTCGACGGCAACTCGCCAACCGCCTGCTGCAAGCCGGTTGGGAGAGTGAGCGACGCCAGCGCTCCGTCAAACATTGGAGCGCGTGGGTTTTCTATCGCGCCGGCGTTACGAACGTCGCGTCTCCGGTATCTGATCGTACGACCGAGGCGTAGGCGTAGAGCGGTTTGTTGATGGCTAGTACGCGCACCATGGCTGCGTTCAGAGGGCCGGCCTGGAAGTGCGAAAAGATGTCGTTGAAGGGACGGTAGGAGCGCGGTTCGATGATGGTGGAGAAGGATCCGCGGCTCAGTCCAGACGTGTCGAAGAGCTCGATCCAGAAATGCACGGCCGTGTCGTGCGGGTTCGAGACGCCGATGTTGGTGCGGTTGCCGTCGGTACCGCTGACGCCGGGAAGATAGTTGTCGAGCTGCAGCGCGTCGATCGGCAATCCGGGCACTTCCTGTCCGAACTCTCCGCCGCTGCTGATGTTGTAGATGCGGGCGCGTGTGGTGATGCGCGCATTCGGTTCGTCCCATGTCACGCGCACGATCCCGCCGCCTTCCACGACGTTGAACCATTCGAAGACGGCGTCGTGGATGGCGTAGGTCTCCATCGGCGCCGTCACGATCTCGATCGAGACCGGTGCGCCGCCGCCGGTGGGATGGAACGTGACCGTCGAGCGGACCGGCAGGGCGAGAGGCGACGTGGTGACGTTCGCGAGCACGATCTCCGTGCGCCACACCGATCCGAGAGCGCCGGGACCGCGAAATACGGCCGGGATGAGGACTTCGCCCGCGAGTGCGGACAGCGAACCAACGAGTGTGAGCAAGAGCGCGGCAAAACGTTTCATGGCCGCAATGTACGACGTTCGCGGCCGCGAAGTTCGTGAAGCGGCGGCGCGAGACCGCCGCTTCACAGATTCGTTACTTCGAAGTGCTCGAAAGCGCACGGTCCACGGAGAATCGGCCCGCTCCGCCAATCGTCAGGACGACCGCGATGGCGATGGCGAGGATGTGGAACTCGAAGCCTTCTCCTTTTTGCTGGCCGCTCCAGTTCATGAAGAAGCCGTTCGCCTTGTGCATGAACGCAGCGACGAGCATGGTGGCGCCGATGCCGAAGGCAGCGATGCGCGTGGTGAAGCCGGTGATCAGGGCAAGCGCGCCGGCCGATTCGGCGGCGATCACGAGGAAGGCCAGGAAGGCGGGGATGCCGGCGCCGGTAAACCCGTCCATTGTGGCGCTGAAGCCGTGGCCACCGAACCAGCCGAGTGTTTTCTGCAGGCCGTGCGGCAGCATCACCACGCCGAGGGCGATGCGGAGAATGGTGAGCAGCGAGGTGTTCTCGGTTGCCAGCAGCGAATGAACGACGCGGCGGCCGGCACCGGAGGTGAGATTGTCGTAGCGATCAGCGGTCAGGGATGTCATGGCGATTTTCTCCTTGTTAATTAACGCGTAAAGTATTGAGTGAACGAAGAACGAAATTCGGATGCTTCGTGGATTACTCCTGCCTGCTGTTGCGCTCGAGGCTTTCACGTATTTCTCCAAGCGCATCGAGAAGGGTGTCGATCTGCTCGGGGCCGAGCTTGCCGGTGACCTGATCGTCGAGTTGGTCCATCGGACCTTCCAGGCGCTCCAGAAGGCGCAGGCCTGCCGAGGTGATCTGGCAAAGGATCTGGCGCCGATCGCCGGCCCACTGTTCGCGTTTGACGAGCTCTCTCTCTTCGAGAGTCACGATGAGGCGCGTAATCCCGCAGGACGGCTCGATCATTCTCTCCGAGATCTCCATGGTCGGCAGGGGACCGCGCGCGCCTCGAAGAATTCTCAGGACGTTGTATTGCTGCGACGTGATCTCCTCGACGGCCACGACCGCGTCGACCTGACGACGCAGCAGATGCGCCGTGCGCATCAGCGCGATCGCGGCCTCCTGCGACTTCGACCGGAACGGCCGCGTCTGTTTGATCTCGTCGGTGATGGAGCGGGTCATTGGCGGGCAGTGTAGGTGGAGTTAGTTTACGTGTCAAGTATTCGTTGAAGGGTGAAGAGTGAAGGGTGAAGGGTGAAATGAAACCCCGCCTCTCCTTCACCCTTCACTCTTCACCCTTCACTCTTCAACACCGCCCGGCTCGTATTTCGCAGAGGCCACGCGTGATGGAAAGTCAGGTGGTTCGTTGCCCCGAGTGCGGCCAGGCCAATCGCGTCCCGTCTGTCGGCAGCGGCCAGGCGGCGGTCTGCGGTAAGTGCAAGGCTCCTTTGGGCGCGGCGAAGCCGAGCGGCAGCGGTGATGGTCATCCGATCGTTCTAACGGATGCGAGCTTCGCGGAGAAGATCGGCCACGGTTCCGTCGTCGTCGATTTCTGGGCGGCGTGGTGCGGCCCTTGCCGGTTGATCGCGCCGATCCTCGACGAGCTTGCCGCGGAGCGCACGGACGTGACGTTTGCCAAGCTGAATGTCGATGAAAACCCCCGCACCGCAGCGCAATTCGGAGTGCAGGGGATTCCGCTATTGATCTTCTTCAGGAACGGCAGTGAGGCGGGACGAGTGGTCGGCGCGGTGCCGAAAGGACAAATCGAGGCCGCGATGCAGCGGTATTTCTCCGGATAGATACGCGTGACCGCATCCGTTCAACCGACAGAGCATCCGCGTCCCTCGATCGAGCCCGGACGCCGGCCAGAGCCGCCGCGACGCGAGCTGGAGCTGTTCACGAAAAAAGTGTTGATCGTGGCCGCAATCGCAGCCGTGGCCGCGCTCCTGTGGTTCGCGCGCGACATCGTGCTGCTGGTGCTCATCTCCGCGGCGCTGGCCGCCGGGATCTCGCCAGCGGTGCGGCGCGTGCGTCTCTTCTGGCGCTACCAGTTCCGCCGCAAACTATCGCGCGGGGCGGCGGTGATGATCGTTTACATGCCGCTGGTCATCGTTGTGTTGGTGTTGGCTCTGCTCATTCTGCCGCGCTTCATCGCCGATTCGAATGAGCTCGGCGCGCGGCTGCCGGTGCTCATCGACGAGAACATCCTGAAACCTATGGAGCGTTTCGTGCCGGTCAATGCGGTCCGCGAGCAAATGCGGAACGGGATCGAGCTGCCGCGGTCGCGCGTGTTCGCCTACATGCGCAACGCTGCCACGGCGTTCGCGTCGGCGATGGCGGTGATGTTCATGATCGCCTACATGCTCATCGATGCCGCGCGGCTTCGGAACCTGGTCCTGCTCGTTTCTCCGCCGCAGAAGCGCGGGCGGCGGCGGCGGATGATGATGCGAGTCGGTACGCGAATGAGCGCATGGCTCTCCGCGCAACTGCTGCTGTCGGCCATCATCGGCATCACGACATTCGTCGGACTGGTGGCGCTGCGGATCCCCTACGCGTTGCCGCTGGCCATCCTTGCCGCGGTGGGGGAGTTGATTCCGGTGATCGGTCCGACGGTCGGCGCCATCCCGGTGCTTTGCATCGCTCTCCTGCAGTCGCCGTGGCAGTTCTGGTCGTATCTCGTGTTCGCGATCCTGCTGCAGAAGGCGGAGAACCTTTTCATCGTGCCGCGCGTGATGGCGAAGAAGGTGTCGATCTCCCCGCTGGCGGTCTTCATTGCGTTCATGATCGGCGCGTCGCTGCTCGGCCTCGTCGGCGCCATCATGGCCATTCCGGTTGCCGCGATCGTGCAGGTGGCGTTCGACGAAGTGTTCGTGGCACGTCGCGAGCGCCGGCAGGATCTGGAACGGGCCGGGACGCTGGTGCGGGCGGAGTAGGCAGTTTGCAGTAGGCAGGAGATCCTCTCCCACGTCGAGGTTGGGTTTTTCTCCTGCCTACTGCCTACTGCAAACTGCCTACTGTAAAATCGCGAGCATGCCGTACAAGCTGCCGCTGATCGTCGTTGCCTTGCTCGCCGTTTGCCTTCCGCTGTCCGCTCAGGAACAGGATGTCTGGTCCTGGGGTCTTCGCACGGAAGTGCGCGCGAATTACCGGTGGTCCAAGGAAGAGAGCCTCTCGCGGCCGTTTCCGCCGCCGCCATTTCCAGGTGGCCCGGTTACGATGCTCGAGACGCCCGATCCCGGCAGCCACGTGGAGCTGAACGTGGTCGATCTGCAGCTCGACCTCGGGTACGGCGATTGGCTTGCGGCGCGCGCGAAGATCCACGCGCAGGCCAAACATCGCCGCAATCCGACCTCGACCGATGATCAGATCGACGCGGATGAGCTCTGGGTGCGGCTCGGCGTGAAGCCGGAGTTTCTGGCGCGGCCGCAGGGAACGTCGTTCTTCGTGCAGGCCGGCAAGTTCGCGAAGATGGAGCGTCAGCCCGTGCGTCTTTTGGAGAGCTACGGCCTGGCCGCGACGTCATTCAATCGATTCGAAGACGTGCAACTCCTCCTCGGCGGCACGATCGGCCGCAATTTCTACTGGCGCGCTCAGGCCGCGAACGGCAATCCGCTCTTCATGCGCGACCCGAACGCGCTGGCGGGCGACAACGGCGATCCCGATCAGATCCTGCGCGGGCAGGATCCGGAGCTCGGCTCCGGTTTTCCGATCCTCTACAACGCCGAAACGGAGGATCTTTTCTTTGACACGAGCAACGTGCAGATCGGGGAAGGACTCGGGTATCGCTGGCAGCGCGAGAACGAAACGGCTGGCTTCGACGTCATGTTGTTTCATTACAAGCGCGATCTTGCCGACACCGTGCGGCTCACCGGAACCGTGTACGGCGGCGATCTCGATCTCCTGGTCGTGAAAGGCTCTGAAGTGAACGAGCTCATCGACCGCGGACTGCCGATCACCGACTCCCGGACGAAAGAGGAATTCGGCGCCCGTCTCTACGGCGAATGGGGCAACGCCACGGTCAACGCGCAGATGACGTGGCAGGAAGTGGCCGGTCTGAAGCGCGAAGGCTGGGAACTGGAGGCGGGATATCGTTGGCCGCTGAAGCTCGGTCCGATCGAATCGATCCAGCCGGCCATCCGCGTCAGTAACCTCGACAACCACTTCGTCGGTCATCCGCAGTTTCCCGCCACCAGCGTGAGATGGGACTGGAGGAAGTACGACGCGGGCGTGCGCGTGGGACTGACGCACGGGCTCGACGTGACGTTCGAGTACGCCACGCACGACGCATTCAGCCCGGCCGGCCGCGTGCCGATCGACATGAGCGAAGCGCTCGTCACCGTCCGCTGGCGAATCTAGTGACGTGACCAGCTTGTTTTCGTGGGTGAATTGCGAGCGCCGGCGGGTCGGATGCGAGGCGCCGCGACGACAGCGATGTGGTGACATCGGTGAGGAGTGGCAACGAAGCAGACGGCCCGCCGCCGCCGCAAGGCACGCATGAAAACAAGCTGGTCACGTCACCGGAGCGGCGCACCTCTTGCTCTTCCAACCGGTGGAGGAAGAGCAAACATGCGTAACGAAATGATTGGTGCGGTCGTGCGCCGGGCCATCGAGCATCCGGAGTTCCGCCGCAAGCTGATCGAGAGTCCGCAGGACGCCCTGCAGTCGCACGGGTTCGCGCTCGAGTCTGCCGAGATGGCGGAGATCGAGAAGATCCGCACCACGCTCGGCGATCCGGCCGGAGGCGATGGTGATGTCGAGCAGCGTCTGGTCAGCATCGCCGAGAATTACGGAGTCCAGCCGCGGCCGGAGTAGCATCTCTTCGCTCCTGCCGATCTCGACGCGCCGGTTCGTTTTCCGGCGCGTTTTGTTTTTCAACGGTGTCTTTTCGCGGAGTGACCCGTCTCAGTGAATAGGAATTTGACTCCGATCGGTCCGGTTCGGAACGCTGCCAAACCGGCACCGCGCGGCAACTGGCGGTTCATCAATCCATTAAGCGAAGCGAGGCACCTTCACGGATGCGCGTTTTTACCCCGAAGCGAGCGGTTCTGTTCGTCGTTGCAGTCCTCCTCGGCGCCAGCGCCTTTGCCAGCAATCCCTCTCCGCGCGCGCAGGCGCGAATGGTGTGGGACATCCCGAGCAACGTTGGCATTCTCTTCGGCGGGCTCGGACCATTCGATGGTGCCACCGGCCTTCAGCACGATAGCGCCGAGACCTGGCTCTGGAACGGCAGCCGCTGGCTGCAGCGCTTTCCCGCGACGATCCCGCCGCGCCGCGCAGTTCACTCGATGGTGTGGGACAGCACGCGCAATCGTGCGGTGATGTTCGGCGGACGCCAGTCGCCCGTCGAGTCCAACGAATCTCCGGTCTTTCTCAACGACACCTGGGTCTACGAGAGCGGGAACTGGAGAAAGATCGAGTCTCCCGAAAACCCGCCGGTGCGTCAGTTCGGCGCTATGGCCTACGATCGCAGCCGCGACAGAGTCGTGCTCTACGGTGGCAACATCCTCACAGAAGACGAAGACGGCGAGGAATCTTTCGAGGCGCGTTTCGATACCTGGGAGTTCGACGGCGAGCGCTGGGCGCAGGTCGGATCGCTGACCCCGGCCGTGGCCAAGCCCATCCTCGCGTACGACGCTGCCCGCAACGAGACCATCCTGATCGGTCTCAACGACACCGGGACGGCAATCGTGATGTATCGCTACGATGCAGTCGCTCACGCGTGGAACGCCGTGACGCCCGAGAAGTTCCCGACGTGCGTCAACGACGGTCACATGGTTTATCAGGAGCATCGAGGCCGCCTGCTTTTCCTCGGCGGCGTCTGCGCCACTAACACACCGGTGCTCGAAGAAGCCTTCGAGTGGGACGCCGCCGCGAACACCTGGAACACGCAGACGATCGGCGGTCTCAGCCGTGGTTCCGCACAGGCCGTCGCTTATGACCCTTTGCGCCGCGAGATCTCGGTCTTCGGCGGTACCGGTTCGTTCGGAAGCGTTGTCGGTTCGCAGACGAACGTTCTGCAGCAGAACGGCCTGTGGCGATTCATCTTCATCAGTCTCCGCCCCCAGCCACGCTCGCAAACCGGGTTCGACACCGACCCGAGCAGCAACACGATCTGGATGTTCGGCGGTCTCGACGAGACCAGCTCGTTCTTCCACACCGATCTATGGGGCTATCGCAACGGACAGTGGTTCCCGGCCTCATCGGGACCGATCACCTGCGACAACCCGCTGACGGCGTACGACACCGATCGCAATCGCCTGGTCGTGAGTTGCACAGGAACGGACACCTACGAGTTTGACGGTTCGGCCTGGAAAACCTTCACGGAGTTGACCAAGGAGCCGCAGACCCGCCGCTTCGCCGCAATGGTGTACGACCCGAAACTCAAGAAGACCATCATGTTCGGCGGGTACAACAACAACAACTACCGCGATGACACCTGGACGTGGGACGGCACGGCGTGGACAGAGCTCAAGATGGACGGCGACGACCGTCCGCCGCATCGCGGCCAGGCGGCCATGTGGTACGACCCGCTTCAGCAGAAGGTCATTCTCTACGGCGGTATCGGCCGCGGCAGCGTCAACGAACGGGTGACGCGCTACAGCGATATGTGGGCCTTCGACGGCACTGCCTGGACGGAGCTCACGATCGCCGAGCATCCCGGCGCCCGCTTCGGGCCGCAGATAGGTGTGAATCCGGTGACCGGTAAGGTTCTGCTGTTCGGAGGGCTGCGCGTCGAAGTTCGCGAGGACGATCCGGAAGGTAAGGCGTTGCGCCAATTCTTCGCGAACGACACGTGGGAATGGGACGGAGCCGCCAGCCGCTGGACGCGCATCGAAACGGATCCCGCAACGCCGGAGCCAGAAGTGCGTGAGAACGGATCGGTGGCCTGGGATCCGGTCGCGTCGCAGCTCGTGATGTACGGCGGTTACGCCGAGGGCTTCTACCGGTCGGACGTGTGGGAGTGGACGGGCCAGGACTGGATCCCGCGCCTCGAGCACGCATCCCGGCGACGCGCCGCGCGGTAAGGCTCAGCTGTCCAGGTCTAAGGTGTCTCTGCGCGCAGTCGCGCAGAATGAGCCTCGACGGGACCGCACGTGCCCAAGGCTATGCCAACAAGCGCCGCCGGCCGTGCCGGCCCGGCCCGTGCTACCTTATTCGTCCTCATGTCGGAATCGCTGATTGCTCACTCCACGGGTAACTTCGCGCCGGCGCGGTTTCGCCGCAGCGTGGCGGATGCGCTCGAGATGGCGCATGGCGTCGATGCTGTCGCGCTCGAAGAGCGTGCGGCCTCGCTCTCCAAGCGTTCGCTGAAGAAAGAGTCGAAAGTGTGGGGCCTGAAACTGGCCATCAGCATGATCGACCTCACCACGCTGGAAGGAAGAGACACGCGCGGGAAGGTCGTGGCGCTCTGCAATAAGGCCATTCGTCCCGATCCGTCCGATCCCAGCATTCCCCACGTGGCCGCCGTTTGCGTCTATCCGACGATGGTGCCGTTCGTAAAGCAGGCATTGAAGGGGACGAACATCAACGTTGCCGCTGTGGCCACCGGCTTCCCGAGTGGCCAGACCTTCACCAGCATCAAAGTGCAGGAAACGCGCGAGACCGTGGCATTGGGCGCCGATGAGATCGACATGGTCATCGACCGCGGCGCGTTTCTCTCCGGCGATTTCCAAAAGGTCTTCGACGAGATCGCTGAGGTCAAGGAAGCGTGCGGACCGGCACATCTGAAAGTCATTCTCGAGACCGGCGAGCTGGCCAACTATGACCAGGTGCGCCGCGCGTCGCTGATTGCCATGTACGCGGGCGCCGATTTCATCAAGACCTCGACCGGCAAAGTGGGCGTCAACGCCACGTTGCCGGTGACGCTGGCCATGTTCGAGGCCATCCGCGACTTCTACCATGTCACCGGCAAGAGGATCGGGATGAAACCCGCCGGCGGGATCTCGAACGCCAAGCTGTCGCTGGCCTATCTGGTCCTCTTGTATGAAACGCTCGGCGCGGAATGGATGACTCCTGACCTCTTCCGCCTCGGCGCGTCGTCGCTTTTGAACGATATCCTGATGCAATTGAGGAAAGAGCGCACCGGTGCCTATCAGTCGGGCGACTATTTCACTCTGGATTGAGAAATGACTACGACTGAAATCGAAACCAGAGAACGCCTCTCTCCAGGCCCGGCCTCCTCGTCGGTATTATGGGAGTACGCGCCGTCGCTCGAGTCGACCGATCACGTCAAGATCGCCTCGCGCTACAACCTCTTCATCGGCGGAAAGTTCGTCGAGCCCCATTCGAAGAAATGGTTCGACACGCTCAATCCGGCCACAGAAGAGCACCTGTCGCAGATTGCCGAAGCGGATGCGGAAGATGTTGACCGCGCCGTCAAGGAAGCACGCCGCGCCTACGACAAGGTGTGGCGCAAGATCTCTCCGGCCGAACGCGCCAAATACATCTTCCGCATCGCCAGGTTGATTCAGGAAAAGTCGCGCGCTCTCGCTGTTGCCGAGACGATGAACGGCGGCAAGCCGATCAAAGAGTCGCGCGACGTCGACATCCCTCTCGCAGCGGCGCATTTCTTCTATTACGCGGGCTGGGCGGACAAGCTCGAATACGCGTTCCCCAATCGCAACGTCGCTCCCCTCGGCGTGGCCGGTCAGATCATCCCGTGGAACTTCCCTCTGTTGATGGCGGCGTGGAAAATCGCGCCGGCACTGGCGGCTGGAAACACCGTCGTATTGAAGCCGGCTGAGACGACTTCGATTACGGCGTTGATGCTCGCCGAGATTTTCCAGGAAGCCGATCTTCCGCCGGGTGTGGTGAACATCATTACAGGCGCTGGCGCGACCGGTGCCGCGCTCGTGTCGCACGATGATGTCGACAAGATCGCCTTTACCGGCTCGACCGAAGTCGGCAAGCGCATCCAGCGTGCCTTGGCCGGCACGAAGAAGAAGCTGACGCTCGAGCTGGGCGGGAAAGCACCGAACATCGTCTTCGAGGATGCTCCGATCGATCAGGCCGTCGAGGGGATCATCAACGGAATCTACTTCAATCAGGGACACGTCTGCTGCGCCGGGTCGCGGCTGCTCGTGCAGGAGTCGATTGCCGAACCGGTGATCCGCAAGCTGCGCGAGCGCATCGGTACCCTGCGCGTCGGCAATCCTCTCGACAAGAACACCGACGTCGGCGCCATCAACTCGCGCATGCAATTGGAGAAAATTCAGGAGCTCGTGGCGTCCGGCGTCGAGGAAGGGGCGGAGATGTTCCAATCCTCCTGCGCCTTGCCCGCGCGTGGTTACTGGTTCGCGCCGACGTTCTTTACGGGCGTTTCCCAATCGTCGCGAATTTCTCAGGAAGAGATCTTCGGTCCGGTATTGTCGGTCGCGACGTTCCGCTCGCCAGAGGAAGCGTTGGAGAAGGCGAACAACACGCCGTACGGGCTCAGCGCCGGCATTTGGACGGAGAAAGGCTCGCGCATTCTCAAGATGGCGTCGAAGCTCCGGGCCGGAGTCATCTGGGCGAATACTTACAACAAATTCGATCCGACCTCGCCGTTCGGCGGTTACAAGGAATCCGGCTTCGGGCGCGAAGGCGGCCGTCACGGCCTCGGGCCGTACGTGGTGCTCTCATGACGCGCTTGCCTGTGACGCGGCTCAGCATCCGTAAGACCTACAAGCTCTATATCAACGGCGAGTTTCCTCGCACGGAGTCGGGTCGTTTCTACGCAGTGACCGGCAAAGGGGGAACATTGCTCGCCAATGCATGCCGCGGGTCGAGGAAAGACCTGCGCAACGCCGTCGCGGCCGCGCGCAAGGCCCAGGGCGGATGGGCCGGAAAGACCGCCTACAACCGAGGCCAGATCCTCTATCGCATCGCCGAAGTGTGCGAGTCGCGCGCAGCCGAGCTCGCCGATGAGCTCCGCCAACAAGGATCCACTGCCGCCGATGCGCGCAAAGAAGTCGAGAGCGTGATCGACCGCTGGGTCTATTACGCCGGCTGGAGCGATAAATACACACAGCTCTTCGGCTCCGTGAACCCCGTCGCCGGTCCGTACTACAACTTCACCATCCCCGAGCCCACCGGCGTCGTGGGCGTCGTCGCTCCGGATCAGCCCGCCCTCCTCGGCCTCGTCAGCCGCATCGCCCCGGCCCTCGTCGGCGGAAACACAGTCGTAGCCATCACCTCGGAAACGCGCCCCCTCGCCGCCGTCACCATGGGCGAGATTTTCCAAACCTCGGATGTCCCGGCCGGAGTCATCAACCTCATCTCCGGCATCAAGAGCGAGCTCGTTCCCTGGCTCGCCTCCCACATGGACGTCAACGCCGTCGACACCACCGGCGTCGCCCCGGACGCCATCGCCACCGTCCAGAAAACCGCCGCCGAAAACGTCAAGCGCATCGTTCACTTCGACGCAACCGCGATTGGCTGGAACGACGGCCGCCGGTCGCAAGGGCCGTACGCCATCTTCGACTTCCAGGAAGCGAAGACGGTCTGGCATCCGATGGGGATGTAGGCCGGTATCGGAGCCGGAACGTCTGTCGCTGCAACGTGTTATCCGCTGTCCGCGCCGCTAAATCGCACCGGGCAGAACGGGTAAATGCGGAGAGGGTCGCCGTGCTGAAATAAGAGTCGGGGTGACCCGGTTAGCAGCAGTCCCGACGCAAACCGGGGAAGCTGACAGAGCGGTTAAGCGGCTGAAATAACAAGCGGTTGCGACAGGTTGTGAGTGATCCGGCGCGGGGAACACGGAGCGCCGGAGGCAGCAGCAATGTCGGATGGGCGGTGAGCGCGAAGCGAACGAATCGCGCTCAGCATCGATCCGACGCGATCAGGTAGCCGGTTCCTTGACAACTGAATAGGAAAGCAACGAAGGCAAACGTGATTCCTTTGAGCTCCTGCTGTCAATGCAGGGCTCAACAGAAACAAACAAGTAGTATCCGAATCAACGA
>JALYJW010000113.1 GCA_030775085.1 Acidobacteriota bacterium
CCCCCCCCCCCGCTTCCGGCATCGAGAACGAAGCGCGCTCATGAGCCGGTGGCGAATGGATATGGCCGTCAATATGCCGGCAAGTCCGACCCTCGCTGCAACCTCGGCAGTTTGCGCATGCCGTGTGCAATGGGGGCAGGCAGTTTACAAATCATGGCCAACGAACCCGCAGCGATCCTCGATGAACAGACGAAGGCCGATCTCGAGCAGATCGAGATCGGGTTGCTGACGGAAGGGATCTTTCGTCACTACGGCTTCGACTTTCGCGACTACTCCCTGCCCTCGTTGCGGCGGCGGATCTGGAAGCGGGTGTATGCCGAGGGGTTGACTACGATCTCGGGGCTCATCGAGAAGGTGTTGCACGACTCGCAGTCGATGGAGCGGTTGCTGCTCGATCTCTCCATCAACACCACCGCGATGTTTCGCGATCCCACGTTCTATCTCGCCTTCCGGCAGAAGATCGTGCCGATGCTGCGCACCTATCCGTTCGTGCGCATCTGGCACGCCGGCTGTTCGACGGGCGAGGAGGTCTACTCGATGGCCATTCTTCTTCAGGAGGAAGGCCTCTACGACCGCTGTCGCATCTACGCCACCGACATCAATGAAGCGGTGTTGCAGAAGGCGAAGTCCGGGATCTTTCCGCTCTCCACGATGCAGGAGAACACCTCGAACTACATTACCGGCGGCGGCCACGGCACGTTCTCCGATTACTACACCGCGCGCTATGACTACGCGATCTTCCGCCCGGCTCTGCGAGAGAACGTCGTCTTCGCGCAGCACAATCTCGTCACCGACGCGTCGTTCAATCACTTCAATGTGATCCTCTGCCGCAACGTCCTGATCTATTTCAACAACGCCCTGCAGGACCGCGTGCAGGAGCTCTTCCTGCAATCGATGGAGATGTTCGGCGTCCTGGGCCTGGGGCGTAAGGAGTCGCTCAAGTTCACCAGCGTCGTCGACAGCTACGGCATCATCGACGTGGAAGAGAAGTTGTATCGGAGGACGAAGTGAGAGGGCAGAGCGCTCCGCCCTCGGGCAGCAAGCTGCCGTCCGGTATTCGCACGTGGTCCGGCGGACGCGTGGCGACCGAGACTGCGAAGCGATACGAGCTGATCGTCATCGGCTGTTCGATGGGCGGCATGCATGCGCTGCAAATCATTTTCAATGCGCTGCCGAAGGATTTTCCAACGCCCATCGCCGTCGTGCAGCACCGCTATCGGACATCGAACGAAGGTCTGCCTGCATTTCTGCGACGGCACACGCAGCTTCAGGTCGTGGATACGACCGACAAAGAGTGGATCAAGCCGGGCACGGTCTACCTCGCTCCGGCGAACTATCATCTTTACGTCGAGCGCGGTGAGTTGAGCCTGTCGGTGGATGAGGCCGTCGCATATTCGCGTCCGTCGATCGACGTGCTCTTCGAATCGGCTGCCGATGCCTACGGTTCCGGTTTGATCGGCGTCGTGTTGACCGGAGCGAACGCAGACGGCGCGCGGGGCGCTGAGCGCATCAAGAAGCGCGGCGGTTTCGTGATCGTGCAGGACCCGGCCACCGCGGAATCGCCGGCCATGCCGAGCGCGGCCATCGATGCCGCGCGAGTGGACCGGATCTTGCCTCTGGACCGAATCGGGCCCTTCCTTGTCGAGCTTTGCCGAAACAGCACGTGACATGAACGATCGCGTCAATATTCTTCTGGTCGATGACCAGCCCAACAATCTCCTCGCGCTGGAGTCGATCCTCGGCGAGACGGGGGAGAATCTCGTCACGGCTCACTCGGGAACGGAAGCGCTGCGTCATCTGCTGCAGATGGATTTCGCGGTCGTGCTGCTGGACGTGCAGATGCCCGATCTCGATGGTTTCGAGACCGCCAACCTGATCCGTCAACGCGACCGTTCCCGCGACACTCCGATCATCTTTCTGACCGCGCTGTCGCGCAGCGAGTCGCATGTATTTCGCGGCTATGAGCTCGGCGCCGTCGACTACATCTTCAAGCCGTTCCACGCGGACATCCTGCGCTCCAAGGTGAATGTGTTCGTGGAGCTGTTCCGCAAGCGCGAAGCGTTCAAGCAACAGGCGCACGAACTGGCGCGGATCATCAAGCAGAACGAGCTGATTCTCAAGGCCGCGGCGGAGGGCGTGTTCGGCGTCGGTCTGGAAGGGGCCACGACGTTCGTGAATCCGGCCGCCGCGCGGATGCTCGGCCGCCAACCCGGCGAGGTCTCCGGCAAGGACATTCACACGCTCGTCCACCCCGTCCTCCCCGGCGTGCTGACGTGCGACCTCCGGCTCTGCCGGCTTTATGCGGTGGTTCACGGGGAGCCGGCGTACGAGGAGATCGAAGACACATTCTTCCGCGCCGACGGCACGAGCTTTCCCGTGGAGTTCTCCGCTTCGCCGATGCGGGACGTGGACGGCGAGCTGCTCGGCTCCGTCATCACGTTCCGCGACGTCACCGAACGGCATGCCGCGGCGCAGGCCGCCGAGGCCGAGCGGCGGTACCGCGAATCGGAAGCGCAGAACCACGCCAAAGACAACTTTCTGGCGACGCTCTCCCACGAGCTGCGCACGCCCATGACGTCGATTCTCGGCTGGGTGCAGTTCCTGCGCAGCGGTGATTTCGATCAGGCTGAGCTCGATGAAGCGCTGCAGACCATCGAGTCCAGCGCACGCCTGCAGGCACGCCTCATCGACGACATGCTGGACGTCTCGCGCATCATCCTCGGCAAGTTCCAGGTCGATCTGAATCCCACGCGGATCTCTGACATCGTCGAAGCGGCGGTCGTCACATCGCGGCCCATCGCCGCCGCGAATGGTGTGCAGTTGACCTGGGAAATCGACGCGCGCGAGACGCTGGTCGACGCCGACGCCAGCCGCATCCAGCAGGTCGTGCAAAACCTTCTCTCGAACGCCATCAAGTTCACGCCGGCCGGGAAGAACGTCGCACTGCGCCTGGAGCGCGTCAACGGAACGCTGCGCATTCAGGTGACCGATGAAGGAGAAGGGATCGACCCTTCGTTCCTGCCGTACGTGTTCGATCGACTGCGCCAGGCGGAGGGCTCGAACAAACGCAGCGGCCTCGGATTGGGATTGGCCATCGCCCGCCACATCGTCGAGCTCCATCACGGCGAGATCGAAGCCGCCAGCGACGGTCCCGGCCGCGGCGCGCGCTTCATCGTGACGCTGCCCGTCCGCGCCGAAGACGCGCATGAAGACTCGCGCGTCGAACAGAACTACAACGCCGCGCCGATGCACGCGTAAAAGCCAAAACGTATACTGGCTTCATGGGCATCGACGAGTATCGCGTTCGCAAAAATCAGAAGATCCGTCTGCGTGACTACGATCCGGATGACGTGCATCTCGCCCCCGACAAGAAGAAGGCGAACGAGCAGAACGCAGCCATGCAGGAGCAGTTGGCTGCATTGCAGGAGCTCATCTACGCCGGCAATCAGCACAAGCTGCTCGTGCTGCTGCAGGGGATGGACGCCTCGGGGAAAGACGGCGCCATCCGTCATGTGATGGGCGGCTTCAATCCGCAAGGTGTGCGCGTGGTCTCGTTCGGAAAGCCCAATGAGGCGGAGCTCGACCACGACTATCTCTGGCGCATTCATCCGCACATGCCGGGCAAAGGCGAAGTGACGGTCTTCAACCGCAGCCACTATGAAGACGTGCTCGTCGTCCGCGTCCACGATCTCGTCCCGAAAAGCGCCTGGAAGAAACGCTACGCGCAGATCAACGACTTCGAGCGGATGCTGTCGGAGAACGGCACGATCATCCTGAAGTTCTTTCTGCACATCAGCAAAAGCGAGCAGCGCAAGCGCCTTCAGGAACGGGTCGAAGATCCCACCAAACGCTGGAAGTTTCAGCACGGCGATCTCGCGGTGCGCAAGCTCTGGAGCTCGTATCAACGCGCCTATGAAGACGCGCTCACGCAATGCTCGACGCCCTGGGCGCCATGGCACATCGTCCCGGCCAATCAGAAGTGGTACCGCAACTACGTCATCGGCTCCATCGTCATCGACGCGTTGAAGCGCCTGAAGATGAAGTTTCCGCAGCCGGATTTATCCGGCGTCGTCGTGGAGTAGATGCGGAACCGCAGCAGGCCGGTTGTGCGGCCGGCCTGCTGCGGATTCACGTCAAGAAATGACTACGGTGTCGCGACGGGGTGCGGATCGGTCGGCAGCGCGGAAGCTCCCATGTCGTCCGTCACGTCCCTGGGATGCGGATCGGTGGGCAGAGCGTCGGCCGCAATCCTCAAGGCACGCTGCAGCAACAGGCGGACGACGCGTTGCACGCGAGCAGTCACGCCGATTTGTGTACTTGTCTGTGAGGCGCGCGCGGGCTGGGATGGTCGTGCTTCGGCGGATGGTGGGACGACGACGAGTGTGAGGGTGAGTGAAACGACGGAGACAAGAGTCTTGACGGACGAAGAGCGCATGGTTCCTCCTTCTTGGTGCTGGTTTCTCGTTCGGTTGATCAGCGGTGATCCGCTGAAGATGCATGACAGGTGGGATGTCGGTGTGTCCGACACTACTCCAGGCCGGCGGGAGGCGGCGCGAAGAGCCGAGGCTGCTCGGCTGGGAGTTTGCGGAGAAAGGCAGAGACATGCTGGACGAGATTGGGGGTGGCCTGACCCATGGCCACGGCTTCGCGCAGAAAGGAAAGTGCGGTCATGGCGCGCGAGGCCATGCCGGCGCGCGTGAACTGGCCAATCACGTCGCGGCAGATGGAAGGGACCTCGTCGCCCTGTCCTAACACAAGCAGTGTTTCGGCCAACTCGAGTGCGACCAATCCGGCATCGCCGATCATGTCGAGCTGCTCGAACTCGCGCCACGTCTGCCGCAGGATCGGAACGGCGTCCTGATATTTTCCGCACGCCGCCAGCGCGTGTGCGAGAAGCCAACGGCTGCGCGTCCGCTCCGTCTCGACACCAAGCATCGCGTACTCGTCGATGCAGCGTTTGATGTACTCGACAGCGTGCTCTGGACGGCCCAGGTCAGAGTAGCAAAGCGCAATGTTGTGCGCGAGCCGGATCGAGGAGAGTTCGTCCGGCAGGGTGTGGCCTTCCTCGACGCCCTTCCAAATGGCCAAGGCTTGATCGAGATCGCCGCGCAGGTAGAACGTCGATGCTTCCGTCATCCGCGCCACGACATGACGCTTCTTATCGCCGAAGCGAAGGAACGTCTCACCCGCGTCGTGGATCAGCGTGAGTGCCTCCTCAATTCGGTCGATGGAGCGCAGAATCGATGCTTTAACGAGCGCCACCCGCGCCAAGTCATACTCGGGTAGAGGGCTCTGGTCGAACAACCGCTTGGAGTGATCGGCGAAATCGAGCGCCTCGGGATAGCGGCCCATGAATGACAGCACGTACGCGTGTTCGCGATAGGCGTGTGCGCGGAGCTTGATGACGTAGTCGCACGGATAGTTGGCCACGTCGAGCGCATTGGCCACCTCGATGGTCAACGCCGTGATCTGCATAGCGTTGGCGGGAGAGCTGGTCAGCATCGACGGCGTTCTCTCCAATAGCTCCTTGACCATCCCGCCGGTGTGTGTGCGGGGCGACTGCCGCAGGCGTTGGGGCCACCACGCCGCGGGGCCGGTGAGGATGGCATCGCACAGCGCGATGGCTTCGTGCTCTTCCTTCCGCGCCTGTTCCGCGAATGCGCTCACGTCGATGACGAACTGGCGCGGCGCCGCAGGCGTCTCTGCCCAGGTATCCGAAGAGGAGAGGTGCGCCATCATGTCGCGCTGCTCGCCGATCTCCGCGGAGCAACGATCACAGGACGACACGTGCGATTCGATGTCCGCGGAGATGGAGGACGTCCCCTCCACATATTCGAATAACGCCTGATCGTCGTAGTGCATCGTGTGGATGTCTTGCTTTACGTACGGCAGGATAGCACGGAAGAATTTCCTTTGTCACTAAGGAACGGATGAGAGACGGGCGACATCAGCTCAAAGCCGTGGCCCGGTGGCTGGGGAGGGAGGATTCGAACCTCCGAATGGCGGCTCCAAAGGCCGCTGCCTTACCGCTTGGCGACTCCCCAAGAGTGACGGAATCACCCTTACAACAGGTGCCCGCAGGCCTGCATTGCGGGGCCGCGCAGTCTAGCAGAACTGGCGGGCTGGCAGTCACCAGGAACGCGGCGCTTTAGGCCACGACGCGGACTGCGCTGCGGCTGCTGGCGAATACGGTGTGTAGCGCCAGGGTCATCACACCTTCGCGCAGGACGACGCCGTGCGAGGAGCCGTCGAGGATGGCCACGCCTTCGATGGGGCGGTTGCGCAGGGCGCCGCGGCAGAGGTTCAGGTGCTGTGCGGCGATGGCGAATGCGTCGCTGGCGCGGAGGAACGTGCCGTGGCGACGCGTCCCGCACGTCTCACAGGAGTAGCCTCCCTCACCGGTCATCGATCGGTGAAAGATCGTGAAGGGTGCGGTCGGTCGCGAGCTGATCCATTCCATGGACGGCATTAAACCATACCGGCGTGCCGGATCTTCCTACGCGGCGCGATTTTCGTGCATGGCGGCAGCGGTGACTCGGATGAAGTCTGACGCTGCCTCGATGTCGAACGGCTTCCGGAGGATCGAGCTCACGATGCGACCGTCGAGGCGATCCAAAGGCAGGGCGTCCGCGTGAGTGGCCGTCAGCACGATGACCGCAGGGCGCGTCTCCATCTCCTTCATGCGATCGACGACGTCGTAGCCGCTCATCATCGGCATCATCAGGTCGAGCAGAAGAAGGTCGAATGACCCGGAGCGCATCTTCTCCAGCGCCTCGAAACCGTTCGCGGCGGTCTCGGCAGTACAACCGGTGAGGCGCGTCAGCGTCTGCAGAAGACCGCGGATTCCGGGATCGTCGTCGGTGATGAGAACAGCGGGCTTTGCGGCGTGAGGCATGTGTTCCGATCGCCTGCCTGTGCAAGAGCGCAGCCGGTTTGATGCAGTCGGCTCTCAGGGACTTAAGCGCGCAGAGCCTTCGCATCCATACATCATCCGCGGTACAGTTCGGAGCCTCCCATGTTGACCGTGCTCATCGTCGATGACAACGCTTCGTTTCGCGCGCAGGCGGCGCGTCTGTGCAATGCGGAAGGTTTCGCCACTGTGAGCGCGGGCTCACTCTCCGAGCTGGCCACGGTGCTCTCGACCTCGGCTCCCGATCTGGCTCTGGTCGACATCGAGTTGCCGCAGATTCCCGGTCACCGCCTCGGCGCGCTGATCCGTTCGCGGCAGAACATCCCCATCGTCCTCGTTTCCGCGCTGGACGAGAATCACGTGCGCCGATTGTTCGAAGCCTCTGACGCGGATGGTTGGATCTGCAAGCCGCTCACGCGCGACAAACTCATCGGTGCGGTGACCCGTTTCGTCGTGGCGCGCAAGCGCCAGGCGGAGGTGGCCGATGGCGGCGCGGTCGCTAACGACGCTACGCCGGCCATGGCTCGCGTGCTTCTCGTGGAAGACGAGCCGATGATTACCGATCGCATCGAGATGGCGCTGAGCGGAACGTGCTCCGTGGTCACGGCGACGGACGGCGATGCCGCAATCCAGCATCTCGAGAAGGGACAGTACGACTGCATCCTCCTCGACCTCATGCTCCCGCACCTCAGCGGTTTCGACGTCCTTCGCCACATCGTCCTGCGCCGCGGCGAGCTGCTGAAGCGCACTTTCATCATGACCGCCGCATCCGACGAATCGCTGCAGTTCATCGACCGTACGGCGGTTGCGGGAGTGCTGCGCAAGCCGTTCGAGGTGGCGTCACTGCCCGAGCTCGTTCGCGCGCTCGTGCGCGATTAGCCGGCACGGCCGGCGGCGTTGGTTGGCCAAGCCTTGGGCACGTACGGTCCCGCTGAGGCAGATTTCTGCGACGCAAACTGCCTCACGACTTCTGCGGCATCCCGAATCCTAGATAAGTCCCGGAGCTGATGCCCATTAGAGCCAATAGTGTCGCGTTGAAATCGGGCATCGATAGGTACCAGACCACCGAGGTCATGAAGACACCGCTCAAGACGATCGTCCAGACGATGACTTGGAGGCGTTCTAATGCGACGCTGCCGTACTCGTCGGAGACGAGATCGCGCCACCATCCGGCCGATGCTCGCTGCGCTTCGCTTTCGTCGCGCGAGGTGACCGACGCTACGACCGCGGTGGCTGCGCTGATGCCCATCAACCCGAGGACGGAGGGAGGGATCGTGTCGCGATCTCCGGTCACGAGCCAGATGAAGCCGAAACTGAGAACGACGAGGAAAAACCACCACGCCATCTGCGTGCGGCCGAGACTGTAGGGCGGCCGGATCCCTTCCGTCGTGGCGCGGTCGCGCAGCATGTCGGTGCGGACTGCGCTCAGAAGGATGATGGCAGCAATTGCGGCCAGCAGCCCGAGCCAGACCCCCGTCGTCCAGTCGACGAACAACTTTTGAATGCGGATGGTGAGGTTCGCGCCGCGCACTCTCGGGAGTGGCCGTTCTCCACGAATGCCGACGCTGAGACGAACGGACACTGCCGGATCGAACAGCGGATCGTAGAGAAACGGGCGCCACAGCTCGCGGTTGTCCTGAGTTCTGTCGAGGACGAACGTCAGCATCCCCGATTCCGGATCGACGCCGACCGGCTGATTGCCGGTATCCAATCCTTCGACGAACAGCGTGATCGGCGCCTGCGCCGCATCCGCAGCGTCGAGAAGCTTGTCGAGATGGCAGACGGAAATGACGGTCCAATCGCCGAGGTAGAGCTGATGCGAATCGTCATTCACGCCGGCCGCGCCGGCCACCGCGGGAACGCTCCCGCACGGCGCCGGACTCACTCGTTTGCGCGCTAGCGACAATTGATCGTGATCCGTGCGCGCGCATCCGGCGAGGAAAAGAAGGGCGATCGTCAATGGGGCCAGGCGACCAATCAATCGGCTCAGCGGCATCGCTACTCCCGTTCGTTGGAATGAGGGAACGAGTGATTTTACGCTGCTCGATTGAGCGTTTTCGTCTCGTGCCACTTCAGCGGCGAGATTGCTTCGATCGGCGCGAACTCGATGTGCAGCACGCGTCGGTGATCCGGCGAATGCGCCGCGGGCGAAGAGTGAATCAGCAGGGGACGCATCAGCAGCAGCGATCCCTGCGGGACGTGCAGTTCCGCCACGGTCGCTCGTGCTACTTCGCGCTCGAGATCCGCCTCCGTCAGCTTGCCGAGGAGATGACTGGCCGGGATGACGCGCAACGGTCCATTGTCCGGACCGCAGGCGTCGAGGTGAATGCGGATGGCCAGCATCTGCGCCAGCACTTCACGCGGCGCCTCGACGTGCAGCGCGCCGGACTTCGTGCTCCACGGACCGAAACCTGCCACGTCGAGCCGTTCCTTGACGGCGATGGTCCGGTCCTGATGCCACTGCATGCGCCAGTTCGTCTCGCCGCTCTTGTCGAAGAGCGTGGCCTTCACGGCCACGAGATCGCGGCCCGTGACGGACCAGAGATATCTCCCCAGCTGCTGATGCGAGAGGAGAGCGATGACGGTCGGATGGCTGATGAGATTCCGCACACCGGTGCGCGCAGCGCCAACGACAGCGGGGAGTGAAGAGGCAATGTGCGCACACTGGTGATCGGCCAGCACAAAATCAGCGATCGCGTATCCGTCGGTCTCGAGGTCTTCCACAGCCGCATGCTACCCCGGATCGGAGGATGGGCAGGTTTTGCGCGGCACCGTCGTTCTGTTCGCTTCGTCGAAGATCGCCAACGGCTACGCCGCAGGCGCGACGGGCATCACTCTGTACAAGTACGCGTCGTCGATGAAGCGTCCGTTGATCGCGCCTCGAAAGGCGCGGCGACCCTCGAGGTCACGATTCGTGCGGTAGACGGAACGGAATGCCTGAACGAGAGCATCGCCGGGCGTAACGAAAGCGATACTTTCGAGCGGCAATGGAGAGCTCGTGGTACGGAGCACTTCGTGGATCTGTCGATACGCTGCGAGCGGACCTTCCTCCAGAACGCGTGGCGATGCCAGATCAAGCTGCCACTGATTGTTCTCCGGTTCGAACAACCAAAACGAAGCCACGACAGGCCACTGCGCCCGGTCCAAACTCGTGGTGAGCTCCGCGCCAGCGTCGATCATCCGCTCGGTCAACGCTTCTTTCACCAGTATTTCTTCAACCATGGAAGGACTCCGCTTGTCTCGTTGCCAACCGCTGCCAGCATATCTTGCGCCGACTTTTCGGTGACGTCCAGCGCGTATCGACTCGCCTCCGACCACTTTTTCACGAAACTCCAACTCTCGCGAAAAGCCTGGCTGCTGGCGATGGCTTCTTCGAGAGCAACCTGCACTCCCGCCACTTCGAGAAGCTGCGTCAGGTTATGGGAGTAGCTACGCTCGACGAGGCGCTTGTCCGCAAAGTCGAATTCACGGGTCTGTTTGGCCACACATGCTTTGAGTGCGCATTCGATCGCGTAGCCCGCGAGGTAATAAGCTCCCTCGAATGCGCCGGCCGTGAATAGCGTCTGAGCCTCATGGAATCGGACATCGGCGAGGCGTTGAAGGTCACTTCGATTCACTCACGAAGTATATGTTGACGCCTCATCTTCTCTAACGCTTCGACGCTTCCAGCTCCGCGACCGCGTCCTTGAATGCGGGCGAGAGCCAGCAGTAGGGTCCGACTGAGGTCAGGCCGGCGTGGCGGAAGAGTGTGCGGTACCAGGCGGCGGGGCGGCGGAAGAAGGCGTCGAGGTCGCCGGTGACGTCGTCTTCGCGCGTGAGGACTTCCAGAAAGGCCAGGCCGTCGGTCACCTCAGCCACGGTTTTGATGCCGGCGCGGATTTCGTCTTCGGGGACGTAGTGCAGGACGTCGGAGCAGATCACGAGGTCGTAGACGCCGAGGTCGAGTTTCGGCAGATCTCCGAACGTGGCTTTGCGGATGTTGCGCTCTTTGCCGTAGCGGCGGATGGCGTAGTCGGAGGAATCGAGTCCTGCATAGGCGACGCGCGGCCGCAGCGCGCGGAGGTGGGGGAGCCAGGCGCCTTCACCGCAGCCGATGTCGAGCACGGTGCGGATCTGACGCCGCAGGAAGTATTCGCTGACGGCCACGGCCAGCGACACTTTGCGCCGAACCTCGGCATGTGTGCTGACGCGCGTCGTGCGGCCGCGGTACCAGCGATCGAAATAGGCTTTGTCGTACTGCTTCGTCATCAGGTCTGGATCGTATCGCGATCTTCCGGAGGGATGCCGATGCCCCAGCGGCGCAGACGCGCCACCATGCGCGGCATCTTCGGCTCGATCTTTTGGCAGGCCTTGACGGCGAATCGGCTGCGCGGGAAGAGAACCAGAGCGGCCAGGAGAAAGAAGATCCAGCCCTGCATGATTGGCAGCAGCGATCCGATGATGCCGAGGATGAAGAAGATGATGCCGAGGGTGATGCGAAGGGTGAGAATCATCGAGGGAGGCAGTTTAATCGACGGCCCCCGCCGAAACCCGCGGACGAAGATGACACCGACCGCCAGAAGGGCGGCGGTGAGGAGAACGATGTGGAGAGTCATCCTTGCTTCTGACGAAACTCGCCGACGTCCAGATATTCGCTCGGAATCGTTTGAAACTCCCTCACGCCATAGGTTGCCAGCAGCACGTCATCGGGAATGTCATCCGCAAGAATCAGACCTTCGACCTCGCCCGTGCGGTTCTCGAGCTCCCATCCCGTCCAGATCTCGGCGTCGCTGTAGGGCCGGAGCGAGATCTTCTGCAGGTAACGCGACATCATCTCCGCCTTACGGGGCCCGGTCTTTCCGTCTCTGTTCACCGAAGAGCGCCAGGAAGTCGCGCAGGCCTTCCATCGCGTCGCGCACGCCCTCGGGGATGGTTTTCATGCGCATCCAGTAGCAGCCGGGGTCGAGGATGCTGCGCAGCACTTCCATGAATTGATTCAGTGAGATGTAGGTGGCCTGATAGACCTTGCCCTTCGTGCTCTCCTGCCGCGCGCGCTGGAGCTTGGCGATGATGCGGGCGGCGATGTAGTACGGCGCCTGCAGAACGTCGAACTCATCCTGCGACATGCGCGGGCCTTTGGTGATGTGCTGGCGGTTGATGGTGGCCTGCAGGTAGTCGAGCACGAGCATGACGGCCGTCTTCGGCACCGGGCCGCAGCGGCCGTTCTCCACGGCGTCGCTCAGGAACATGTTGAGCGACTTGATGTGCTCGGAATCGGGATAGGTGAGCTCGCGCAGTCCGTACTTCTTGCCGATGGCTCGCTCATCGAGCTCGGGGGCAGGCGTTTCGATGGTTTTGTTCTCGTCGGCCATACCGCTTACCGCCAGGTCATCTCGAACGTACACGTTTTCTCGCCGAGGCACTGGCACTTGGATTCGGTGACGATGGGATCGGTGCCGCCGTGGCGCAGGATGGATTCGAGGAAGTAGCCGAAGGCGCTGGCGCAGAAGACGGGGCTGTAGCAGGGATAGTTCGAATAGATCATGCGCGCGCCGTTGGCGGTTTTTTCGAAACGGACGGCGCCGAACTTCTGATACTGATCGTGGAACGTGGCGTTGGTCTCTAGGAACTGCACGAGACTCTCGGAATCGAGCGAGCGATAGATGCGGCCGATGCCCAGCTCCGCCGAAGCGGCGCCGATCAGCGCCAGGACATTCGGGTACTTCGCCTTGAGCTCGTGATGGATCGCTTTATCGAGCTCGATGAGCGACTCGAACTCGCACCAGCTCGAGGCCAGCGGTGTCTTGACGTAGCCACGCGTGCGCGGCGTCAGTTTTTCCAGCAACGCCTGAAACCCTTCCTCGCCGATCGTGTCGACGAGGAATTGCTTGCGCGCGCCGAACATGACGCCTTTGACTTTCGCCTGCGCCGGATCGGGACCGACGAGAACTTCCTTTCCTTCGAGGCGAGGCGGTGTGGAGGCGGCCTTCCGCTGCATCAGAAGTGACATGGGGGGATTGTAAGGGTAGCGGGGAGAGGGGTGTTAGGTCTTAGGTCTTAGGAGGCGGCGAGCGTTTCTGGTTGCCCCCTAAGAGCTAACACCTAAGACCTGATGCGCGCGCATCATCTCAAGTGCCTGAACACATCGGGCACAAACTCTCCGTCGCTCGCTTCACGCGCGGCCAGCGAGATCTGGAATTCCATCACGTCCGGCGGCACGGGCGGCTGGTAGTGGTCGAGGATGTTCCGCAGTGCTTCGACGGGACCGAGGCCTTCCGTGCGAACGGCGCGGTAGAGCTTGACGGCGATCGATTCGGCGGCGCCGGGCGTGAGCAGTTTCGGGACGAGCGGTTCGATGGCGGCGAAGTCGCTCTCCTGCAACTCGACGCCGCGTCGTTTGGCGAGCGCGCGCAACAGCGTGTATCCCTCGGCGGCGGTGGTCGTGGGAAAGATCGGGATCTTCACGTCGACGCGTCCCGGGCGCTTGAGGTCGACTTCGATGAGGTCGGGACGGCTCGAAGCGAGAATCCAGACGATGCGGCCGCGATTGGCGGGATTGCTCATCTGCTCGGCGAACATGCCGTAGATGCGGCCGGAGAGTCCGGAGTCGCTGTTGCCGGCGTCGCGCTTGCCGAGGGCCTGATCGGCTTCGTCGATGAACACGAAGCAGCGGCCGAGCCCTTTCAGCAGGCGGAAGATCTTCTCCAGATTTCCCTCGGTGCTGCCCACCCATTTGTCGCGGAAGTTCTTCAGCTTCACCACCGGCACACCCGCTTCGCCGGCCAGACATTCGACGAGATACGTCTTGCCCGTGCCGACCGGACCGCACAGGAGATAACCCATCGGCAGCGCCTGCACATCGTTCATCTGCCACAGCTTGATGTCCTGACGCAGCCAGGTCTTGAGTCGTTCCTGCGCGTGAAAGTCGTCGAGCGTGCGTTTCGATTCGATGAACTCGATGAGGCCGTTCGAGTCTTTCTCGACGAGCTCCTTGCGCATCGACACGAGGTCGTTCGGATGCAGCACTTCGTGTGCGTGCGATTTGACGCGCAGCAGATTCTCGACTGACGTCAGCGTCGTGCCGGTGAGTTGGTGGGCGAGCGTGTCGTACGACGGCGCGAACTCGGCGACGACAGCCGCGTGCTCGGTGGAGAGGAGCTGCAAGGCATCGCGCAGCTCGCTGGTCGAAGGAAGCGGCACCTCGATCGGCGCGGCGCGCGGATGATTGACGAGCAGCGGATGCAGATCGTTCAGATTCTCGGCGACCAGAAACGTCGCCAGCGAGTGGCGCGTGAGCTGATCGTCGGCCGCCCAATCGCGCATGAGCATGGCCAGCGCGCTGAGGTCGTAGTTGAGCGCACCGGGCAACGCCGGCGCGACGAGATGCGCCGACTTCATGAAGAACCCGACCTGATGCGACTCCTGTCCCAGTCGCGCGAGATTGGCCGAATAGCGGAAGAATCGCGTCAGCCATTCCGTGGCCGCTCGCGGCGCCCGCGGCAACTCGGGATTCTCCCGGTACGCCGGCCACTTCGTGACGATCTCGCTCCCTTTCTCGATGCGCACGCCGTTGCCGAGGTCGTAACTGAGGACGACATCGAAGCGGGGAAGAATCACGCGCGTCAGAAACTCGTACAAACTCCCGAGCGTGCGCGCATCGAGCAGATAGCGATCATTGACATTGCCGTGCAGCAGAAACTGATTCGCGGCATGCGACTGATACAGCGAAACGAGTCGTAGGGCCCAGGATGGGAGCGGCATGCAGCGGATAGTAGAACAAGCGAGCGGAACGCCGGCGAGACGCCGGGCGTTCCTACTCCGTCAGCGACGACCCGGACCCATGCGTTGTCGTGCTTCCCGACGACTCATCCAGGTTCTCCAGCAAACGTGATGTGAGCTCGACGTTCGCGGAGATGGCGTTGGGGCGGCCGCGGAGGCTGGCTTCCTCCAGCGCGTAGTCGAGTTGCGTCTCGATGCGGGTGAGGTCGGCGTCGATCTCGGCCAGGGACACTTCGCGATGTTGAATGTTGTCGAGGCGCTCGCGCAGCAGGCGGATCGTGGCCTGCTGTGAGGATCGCACGGCTGCTGTCGGCGCGTTGGCCAGCTCGCGTTCGTACGCAGCGATCTGTTTCTCGAGATCGCGCGCATCGGATTGCGGAGCGATGACGATGTTGCGCTGCGCCACGAGCAGATGGAGATAGAGCCACGTCAATCGCTGCATCGCGTCGCGGTTGTTCTCGAAGAAAAGATCGTCGCCTGCCGTGTCGCGATAGAGCGCTTCCAGCCGGCGCCGCTTCTCCTCCAGCTTCACGTAGCGCTGCCGCGCCGCGCCGCCGACGCGTTTGATGAGATTTCTCCGCGATTCCTCAGTATCGCCGCGCAGCTCCAGGGTGCGCGTAGCCTCGAGGTACTGCTGAAAGCCGGGATTCGAGGCCATGGTGAGGAGATACATGAACTCTCCCGCTCCAGCCACAGCCCAGATGGTCGGATCCCAGAATCCCGCGATCCCCGCCGCCACCACGCCCAGTGCATTCCACGGCAACCGCAGCAGCGGAATGTCGGGTCGGGCGAAGAAAGCGCGGAAGAGGTAGCGCATGACGAGTCGGCGGTTGGCAGTCGGCAGTCGGCGGGAGAAACGGCACCGGCAATCGGCGTCGGTTTTTGCTACTGCCGACCGCCGACTGCCGACCGCCGACTCACTCCGTCGTCGCCGGTCCCATCGCCTTCACCGTTTCCGCCGGCGGGGTCGTGCTGTCCGGCGCGGCTTCGATGGTCAGGCCTTCCTTCGCGGCAAAGTCGGCCAGGGCTTGTTCGGCCAGGGCTTTCTGTTCGTCGTCCTTCACCATGATGTCGGCGGTGTTCAGCGAATCGCGGGCCACGCGCGCGCGGCCGCCTGCCACTTCGCGCTCTTCTTCGACCATCTTGTGCAGGCGATCGAGCGTGTCGCCCGAGCCGCCGATCGTCGTGATCATCCCCGAGGCCATTTCGGTCAGCTCGGCGGTAGCCTTCTTGATCTTCAGATCGTTGAGCGAGGTGCGCAGCGCTTCGATCTTCTGCTGCGCGGCGCGAATCGAAACGTCGCGCGCCTTGATGAGCTCCTTGTACGTCGTTTCCGCCTGTTCGAGCTGCCCGCGGTTCTCGGTGAGCTCGTTCTGCACGGTCTGCAGATTGAGCGCGTGATTGCCTGCCGCCTCGCGATTGCCGGCGCGCAGATTCGCGGACGCTTTCGCGCGCAGCTCCCGCTCCTGCCCTTCGAGCTTGCGGATCTGCGTCATCAGGCGCTCCGAAAGACCGGCGTGCGCCGCCAGCCCCTGGTTGTAATTCGAGATCTGCTTGCGCAGATTCTCCTTCTCGACCTCGAGCAGCGCCTCGGGATTGCGTCGTTCCGCGCCGGAGACGAACAGTCCGAAGAACCCGCGGATCAGGTTTGCCAATCGTGTGAACATGGAGACTCCTTTTGCGGCGGAGAGTGTATCGCGGGTGCGAGTCGGCAGTGGGCAGTCGGCCGTCGGCAGTAGATGAACCCGTTGGAAGTTTACGATGAGTCGATCGCCCAGGTTTCCACTGCCGACCGCCGACTGCCGACTGCCGACTGGTCTTTACACACTCTTCACGCGCGGTTCGCGCGCAAAGTGCAAGTATCCGCGTATGGCGAAACGCATCCGTACGCTCTACAAGTGGGACGACGGCAGGTTGCAGCGCGTCGGCTCCATCTCCGAAGCGAGACTGTGGGCGTGGGAGTACCGCGAGGCAGCGGAGGTGGGGTGGGAGTTCGAAGCGGAAGACTTTCACGACACCGTGCGCATCTGGACCACCGACCGGCCTGACCTCGGGCCGGAACAGCTTTTCATCGGAGACAGCTCGCAGCTCGCGGCGGGCAGCTCGCAGAGGGACCGGCGTTTGGGTTTCCCTGCGAGCTGAGAGGCGCGAGCTTCCAGGACTGTTGCTTGACACCACACTTCCTCACGCCTAGACTCCGCCCATCCAATTACAGACCGGTCGGCCGGTAATCCAGAATCGACAACTTCCAACATCTCCGCGGGCCATCAGGCAAGCCAATTCGTGCAAAGGGGCAATATGCGTAATTTCGGAGAGCAGCAGGATCTGAACCTCGTTCCTTTTCTCAAGCGTTCGTTATTGATTGGCTTCCTGGCTCTGTTCGGCGTCATCGCCGTTCCGGCGCTCGCTCAGGAAACGACTCCTCCTCAGCAGGAGGCGACGGCGGAGCAGGCTCAGGAGCAGACGCCAATGGCGGGCGAGGAGATCGTCGTTACGGCTCGCAAGCGTGAAGAGAATGTGCAGGAAGTCCCGGTCGCGGTGACGGTCGTGACGGCCGATGAGCTCGAGGAGTCGGCCGCGGCCGATATCTCGGAGTTGCAGACGCAGGTCCCGAACCTCTCCGTCTATCAGGGACGCAATCAGTCGACGACGTTGACTGCATTCCTGCGCGGAATCGGTCAGGCCGATCCGCTCTGGGGCGTCGATCCCGGCGTCGGTCTCTACATCGATGACGTTTACATCGCCCGTCCGCAGGGCGCTCTGCTGGATGTCTACGACGTGCAGCGCATCGAAGTCCTGCGCGGACCGCAGGGCACGCTCTACGGGAAGAACACGATCGGCGGCGCGATCAAGTACGTCAGCCGTCCGCTCTCCGACGATCTGACCGGTTCGGTCGCGCTCACGGCCGGCGAATTTTCGACGCTCGACCTGCGCGCCAGCCTCGGCGGCGCACTGATTCCCGGCAAGCTGCGCGGCAAGCTCGCCTTCGCGTCGCTCAATCGCGATGGCTACGGAGAGAATCTCTTCACCGGCCGCGACGTGTCGGACCGCAAGACGTTCGCCGGCCGCGCCGCACTGGAATGGTTGGCCACGGATCAGGTCACCGTGCAGTTCAGCGGCGACTATACGAAGGACGACGCGGAGCCGAAGGGTTATCAGCGCCTGGTGGGCAATCGCCTCTGTCCTCTGTTCGGAATCACCTGCGCGCCGAACGACAGCCGCTGGGACACGAATAGCGGGCTCGCTCCGCTCAACGGCACGGACGCGAAGGGCGCGTCGATCGTCGTTGCGGCGACGCTCAACGATGCCTGGGATTTCAAGTCGATCAGTGCCTATCGCGAATCGGAGTCGGAGAACAACATCGACTTCGACACGACCCAGGCGCGCATCGTCGACGTCACCGCGACCTATTACGATGAGCAGCTCACTCAGGAATTCCAGTTGGTCTACGACGGCGGCGGCAAGGTCGAAGGCGTCCTCGGCGCGTATTACTTCGACGGTGAGGCCGGCGGTCTGGTCAAGAACATCTTCGTGAACGCGCAGTTCGGTACGACCAACGGAAAGACACTCACGAAGGCGATCGCGCTCTTCGGCGACGGCAGCTACGCAGTCGATGACCGCTGGACGCTCAACGGCGGCCTGCGCGTGACGCGCGAGAAGAAGAACGGCGTCGCCTTCAACGCCGGATTCGCGAACGATCAGTTCAGCACTCCGGTGGTGATCCTCGCGGACTACGACAAAGAGGAGACGTTCAACTCGATCGCTCCGAAGATCGGCATCGACTTCAAGGTGCGTGAAGGCCTGCTGGCCTACTTCACCGCCAGCCGCGGCTTCAAGAGCGGCGGCTTCAACGTGCGCGCGCAGTCGAACGCTTTCCCGGAGTCCGCGGAGCCGTTCGACGATGAGATCCTCGACGTCGGCGAGATCGGCCTCAAGTCCGTGCTTGCGGATGGGCAGGTCGTTCTCAACTCGGCAATCTTCCACGGAAAGTACAAGGACATTCAGGTTTCGACCTTCACCGCGTTCGATGCGAACGGCGACGGAGTGGAAGAGTCGTTCTTCGGAAACTTCATCAATGCCGGCAATGCCACGATGAACGGCGCTGAGGTCGAGTTCGACGCCACGCCGCGCGCGGTGGAGTGGTTCGCGGTCAACGGCTACCTCAGCTACCTCGACCTCGAGCCGGATGAAAAGCTCGACGCGAACCGCGACGGCTTTGTCGATACGCAGGTCATCACCAACGCTCCGGATTGGACGGGCGGACTGCGGTTCAACTTCGACTTTCCGGTCGCGAACGGACTTCTCACGGCCAGCATCGGCGGTGCGTATCGTTCCGACTCGACGCTCACGAACGAAGGCGGCTCGTTCGCCGGGCAGCCCGTGCAGCCGATCCGTCAGGATGCCTACTCGCTGTATGACGCGTGGGTGAGCTGGCTGTCGCCTGACGCGAAGTGGCGCTTCGGTCTGAACATGAAGAATCTCACCGATGAGGCCTATCTGACCAACGGCTACAACATCCCCGCGCTCGGCATCCTCACCGGTTCGTACGGTGCGCCGCGGACGGCGCTCGCCACGATCGAGTACCGTTTCTTCTAGTCCTCCCACATCGCAGGCCGCCGCGC
>JALYJW010000114.1 GCA_030775085.1 Acidobacteriota bacterium
CCTCTCCCCTCGGCGATGAAGCCGCCGTGGGGAGAGGGGACTCGGTTTCAAGTCCCCTCTCCCCGCCGCAGCCTTATCGCGGTGGGGAGAGGGTAGGGTGAGGGGCGGCTCTCGCGAAAAGCGCGGCCTACCGCAACGCCGCCGCAATCGTCGCGACATCCTGCGGCGCGTCATTCGCCGCGGTCACAACAAACGTCTTCTGCTTGTTGTTTGGCGCGACGACTTTGATCGTGTAGCTGCCGGGTGCGGCGAATTCGTAGATCTCGTCCATGGTGTCGAACTGGCGGGCTTGTCCGATCGGGAGGTCGTTGACGTAGACCATCGATTCGACCGGCGTGATGGAGAGCCGCATTCCGCGGCGCGCCCAGATCCGCACCGTCGTTTCCACGCCGGCTGGTCCGCCGCGGATCACGGCGCGCGCTTCACCTTCCACCGGCGGCTTTGCGTCGGGTGTGCTGTCGCCTTCGCTGCCATGCATGACGAGCGAGGCTCCGGCGCCGGGCTCGCCGGGAGGAGCGGCGGTCATGCCGCGGTCGCGGCGCGGCTGCACGTGCTCCGTGAGTGTGCCGTCGTCGCGATCGCGCAAACCGGTGTACACGGCCAGGCCGGCGATGATCGCCAGGATGGCGCCGATGAGCACCGGAACCCAACGCGGCATGGCCGCGGCGGGTGCCTCTTCGTGCGGCGACTCAGGTGTTGGATCCGTCATCGTTCTCCGTCGCCGGCTCGACCTGCGTGCCTTCATCGACCACGGCCGGACCGTCATCGGTGATCAGCGTCTCTTCATCATCGTCGAGTTTGTCGTAGGCCTGCTCGCGGCTGCGCAGCAGCTCCTGAGCGTGTTGCTCGTGCGGTCCCGGCACGTAGATCCGAATCTCGCCCATCGCACCGAAGTCGGTGGGAGCCATGTTGAATTTCACGTCCTCGACCTGCGCCGGAATGCCCTCGGCATCGAGAAAGCCGGCCAGCAGCGATGCCTCGTCCTCGGTCCCAACGCTGGCGATCTCGACCCAGGTCGTGCCGTCGTCGGCGGTGATGGTGTTCACGTTGTCAGCAAACTCCTGTTTCGACTCAGCCATCGATGTACTCCTCACGCAATCAGAGTGATGCGACCCGAATCAGCCGTCATCGTCCCGACCTTTGCATAGAACAGACCGCCTTCGGAGAGCTTCGCTTCCAGCGCTGCGGCGCGCTCCGGTGGTATCGCGATCAGCAGACCGCCGGAAGTCTGCGCATCACACATCAATGTGAGCTCTGATTCCGGCACCGACAAGTGAACGCGATTGCGGAACGTCTCCACGTTGCGCACGGTGCCTTCCGGACGAGACCCGCGGGCCAGCTCTTCCCGCGCGCCGGCCAGCACAGGGACCGCCGAGGCGCGAATCTCCGCGCCGGTTCCGGAGCCTTCACACATTTCCAGCAGATGGCCGATGAGGCCGTAGCCGGTGATGTCCGTGGCCGCGCTCGCACCTGCTTCGACCATCGCTTTCGCGGCGTCGCGATTGAGAGTGGTCATCCAGCGGATCGCTTCATCGAGCGGTGGCGGCCGATGGAAGAATCTCTTCCCGCGATGGGCACTGACGAGGATGCCGGTACCGATTGGTTTGGTGAGATAGAGAATGTCGCCGGGCCGCGCGGTGGAGTTGCGCACGAGCTTCGCGACCGAAACGATGCCGGTGACGACGAGTCCGTACTTCGGCACGTCATCAATGATGGTGTGGCCGCCGCCGATGCTGAATCCCGCCTCGGCTGCCTTATCGGCGCCGCCACGCAGAATCGCTTCGAGGACGTCGAGCGGAAGTTTGTCCGTCGGAAAACCGGCGATGGCCAGCCCGAGAATCGGAGTCGCGCCCATCGCGTAAATGTCGGAGATGGCGTTCGTGGCCGCGATCTGTCCGAATACGTACGGGTCGTCGACGATAGGCGTGAAGAAGTCCACGGTCTGTGCGATGGCTGTATCACCCACGATGCGCAGCACCGCCGCATCGTCGGCCGTGCTCGTTCCGATAAGAAGATCCCCGACCCCTTCAGTGGAGGGGAGACGGGAAAGGATCGATCGCAGGTCATCCTGACCCAGCTTGCATGCTCAGCCACCGGTCGTCGCGAACGACGACAACGGCGGATGGCGGCGGAGCTTGTTCTTCACGGCGCGATGGTACCGCGTGGCGAGGCGTGCGGTCTTCGCGAGTGGCCCGGAGTCGCAGAGTCTCAAAGTCTCAGAGTCTCAAAGTCTCAAAGTCTCAAAGGTCGTTCTTGCCGCGCTCTCTGAGACTCTGCGACTCTGAGACTCTGAGACTTACTAATTCGCGCCGGGATCCTCACCCAACACCGCCAACCGCGCACTCTCCACCACCTCGAGCACTTCCTGGTACAGCTCGAACTTCAGCTCTTCGGAAAGGGCGGCGTTGCGGTTGATGATCTCGGAGATCTGGGCGGCGTAGTGCGAGGCGACGGGGAGACGTTCGCCGGCTTGCTGGATCTGGCGGAATCCGGCGATCAGCTCTTCTTCGAGGTTCCGGCGGAGCGTGCCGTCGTTGATGTCGCGCTCGAGATTTTCGTAATCGATGTTCATCGCGCCGTGTATGCCGCCGTGACGTCGTTGCCTTCGTGCTTCACGACCGCCTTCAGTCCGCGCTTCTGCAGAAACGCACCGTAGGCGCTCGCGAAAGCGGCGGCACGCTCGGGCGATTCCCAGGACGTGGCCACCTGCACCCGTCCATCACGGGAAACGACCGCGCGATCGTTCACCCACCCGCGAGCGTTTGCGGCGCCGACCAGGAACGCCCAGTGAAACTCACCGAGGTGCTCGGCGGAGATTGCGCCTGCCGGCTTCGACGCATCGAACGCACGCGGTTTGAACGAACGATTGAAATACTCCTCGGGATGCAGGATCTGGCGCGTGGTGCGCGGTGGATCGGCGTGAATGCGATCGAGCTCTTTCCATCCGCCGCGGCGGTATGCGGCCACGACGAACTTCAGTCCTTCGAGATAGGGAAACTTCAGCATCTCGGCGAAATACTTCGGCGTGGCAGGGTCGATCATCTGCTCGGCCTGCGCGGCGGAAGAGATCATGCCGAGCATGGCGTCGTCCTTCACGATCTCGTCGAGCTCGAGGCCGCTCTTGGCCAGGATGTGCGCCACCATCACCAGCACCGCTTCGCCTTCGAGCACCGCGTGATAGGCCAGGTTCGCATCGGTGTCGCGCATCAGCGCGGTCTCTTTCTCGCCGAGCTTGAAGTGCTGATCCTGCAACGCGTGCATGAGCTCGTGGACCATGACCATCTCTTCGAGCATCTTCGGATCGGCAAGTTTCGCGGCCTCCGCCGGCAGCTTCGGGAGTTGCTTGATCGAGTAATACGTGTGCGCGTGCGGATCGTAGAAAGCGAGGACCTGCGACTCGTAGAGCGTGAGCAGTTTCGGCAGCAATTCCTTGCTCGCGTTCGCGCCGGCGGTGTCGACGAGCTGCAGCGCGCTGAGCAGAAAACCCCAGTCTTCGAGCGGATAGGGCGTCGACTTCTCCATCTGGCGGCGGAGATGCACGGACAGATCGGCGCGGTCGATGGATACGTTCTTGACCTCGCGGAGGAACTCTTTTCCGCGGATCCCTTCCACCGCTTTCATGCCCGGCTGGAGGGGCGAAGCCTGTCCGCACGAGGCCAGCAGAAGAAGGAGAAGGAGCCGCGCGGCTCGTACCGTGGTCATGCGTTGACCAACCTATCGATTGCGTGACCCATTCCGTTCACTTAGAATGCGCGGCAATTCAGCCCATGGAGCGCGGCGACACCGAGCGTATCGAGATCACGATCAGCAGCCGTTTCGAGAATATCGAACTGGTTCAAGTGATCGCTGAGCACCTCTGCGAGAACGCAGGTGTCGACGAGGATGGGTCTCACTGGATCGGCATGGCAGTCCGCGAAGCGGTTGCCAATGCCATCAAACACGGCAATAAACTCGATGTTCACAAGAAGGTGAACGCCACCTTCGAGCTACAAGGATTCGAGCTGGAGATCACGATCTCGGACGAAGGAAAGGGTTTCGACCCCGAGAAAGTGAGCGACCCGCTCAACCCGCAAAACCTCATGAAGACGAGCGGCCGCGGGATTTTTTACATGAAGACCTTCATGGACCAGGTCAGCTACTCGTTCCAGCCGGACGGCGGAACGTCGCTGGTCATGACGAAAAACCTGGCCAAAGGCAACGGCATCGCAAGCACGAAAGCCTGATTCGCAAAAGGAGAAACGACAGATGAAAGCCACTTCCCGGTCCGTAGACGACGTCGAGATCATCAGCCTGCAGGGAAAGATCACGATCGGCTCGGGCGACACGCAACTGCGCGAGGTCATCACCAATGCCGTCAATGCGGGCAAGAACAAGATCCTGCTCGACCTGTCCGGCGTGACCACGATCGACTCCTCGGGCATCGGCGAGCTGGTCGGCTCGTACACCACCGCCACCAACCGCGGAGGCAAGCTCAAGCTCCTCCACCTGCCAGCCAAGCTCAACGAGCTGCTGCACGTGACGCAGCTCATCACGGTGTTCGAAGTCTACGAGAACGAAGCAGAAGCGATCGCCAGCTTCTAGCTTCATCGCGAGAGCCGCCCCTCACCCTGACCCTCTCCCCGCCGCAGCGGGGAGAGGGGACTTGCTTCTATGGCCGGCGCCCCGGTGTCCGCCGATCCGGCGACACTCCGATCTCCCGCGCACGCGTCGCCCAACGCATCGGGATCGTGTTCGTGTAGACGACCTCGTTGCGCTCCAGCCAGAGCGGGAAGAGCGCGTCCGCAAGCTTTGGATCGGACACCGCCACTTCCTTGATCCCGATCAGCTCGCGAAACGGCTCCGTATCGCCGAGGAAGTTGAGCTTGAGCCGGAAACTCGCGGAAGGCCTGCCTTGCGGATCGCCGCGCGGCGGGACGACGTAGATCACGCGGGCCATCGTGCTGAACGTCTTTTTTTCTCCCGGCTCGATGACCACGAGACGCGGCAGCATCGAGTTGCCCGGCACTTCCGAGCCGATGCTCACGGTGAACGTGTGCGATTCGGCATCGTAGCTGGTGTCCGGAAGAAGCTCGGCCACGGCGATGGCTTTGTCGCGCTGATTGGTGATCTCGTAAGTGATCGGGATGTGCGCTCCGGGAGAAACCTGGTCGACCGAAACCTGCGCATCGATGCGAACGGCATCCAGCGTGCCGACGATGCGCCGCGGCTCGGCCATGTCCACTGCCGTCGAAGCGCACCCGGCCAGGCCGAGCGCAGAGAGAAGAACGCCGCAGACGAGAGTATTGAAGCGGGGACCGCGTTTCACAGGGACGTTCCTCCTCGTTTGAGAGGGCAACGTCGCCGGCCGTATCGCCTATTGCCTTCCGCGATTGCCGCGATGTTCGGCGCCCGAGAATTCGCCCGGATTCCGCCACGCGGAGAATCGAACCGGCACGGCATTGAGGAAGATTGTGTCGTTCGATTCGAACCAACGGTCGAAGAGCTCGTCCGTCAGCACCTGACCGGCGCCGGACTGCCGTGCGATGAGCTGGGCGAACGGATCGAGGTCCCGCAGGATCGACACTTTGATCTGCACATAGCGCGGAGGCGCGAGCGATGAGCGTGCCGCGGCGGCGCCGAGTGCCGGCGTCACGCCCGCGCGGAACACCTTCTTCTCGCCCGGAGCGATCGTCACCACGTGAGGCATCTTTCCGTCGACTGGAACTTCCGAGCCGATCGACACCGTGATGGTCCGCGAGTCCGAGTCATAGCTCGCGTCCAACACCTTATCCGCCAACGCGACCGGCGTGCTGCTGGAGTTTTCGATCTGATAGGTGATGCCGATCGGACTGCCGGGCGAGACCGTGTCCTGGATGAGTTGCGCGTCGACCCGGACGTTGTCTTCGCGACCCACGGTGCGGCGCGGGTCATCCATGTCGATGTCGCCTGCAAATGTGGAAGGGATGAAAACAATCGCTGCGATGATCGGGAAGATGAGTCTCGACGGTTTCACGGTCGCCCCAGTGCCGTCGCGATCGGCGGCTTTTCAATGACTGCTCAATCGTTGGACGGCCGCGAGGTCCGGATTACCCTCTCCGTCGTCAACGGGGTCATTGAGCCGGAAGCGTGCCAAAGTTATTCGGCGAAGCGAGTCGGGGGACGGGGGAGTCTCAAAGTCGCAAAGTCTCAAAGAGGGCTGTTGGTAAAACTCCCTTTGAGACTTTGAGACTTTGAGACTTTGCGACGGCCACGGGGGGGCGGGCGGGCGTCAGTCGATTTTCAATACCGCCAGGAAAGCTTCCTGCGGGATCTCGACTTTGCCGACGCGCTTCATCCGCTTCTTGCCTTCCTTCTGCTTCTCGAGCAGTTTGCGCTTGCGGCTGATGTCGCCGCCGTAGCATTTGGCGAGCACGTTCTTGCGCAGGGCCTTGACCGTTTCGCGCGCCACGATGCGGTTGCCGATGGCAGCCTGGATTGCGACCTCGAACATCTGACGGGGGATGAACTCCCTCATCTTCTCGACCAGCATCTTGCCGCGCGGGAAGGCTTTGTCCTTGTGCACGATCAGCGAGAGTGCGTCCAGCGGCTCGCCGTTGATGAGGATGTCCATCTTCACGAGATCGCTCTCGCGATATCCGATGAACTGGTAGTCGAGCGACGCGTAGCCGCGCGAGATCGATTTCAGCTTGTCGAAGAAGTCGAGGATGACTTCGTTCAGCGGCATTTCGTAGACGATCATCACGCGGTTTGCCGAGACGTACTCGAGCTTCTTCTGGACGCCGCGGCGCTCGATGGCCAGCGCCAGGATGGGACCGACGAACTCGTCGGTGGACATGATCGTGACTTCGAAGAACGGCTCTTCCATCATCCGGATGTTTGCCGGATCCGGCAGCTTCTGCGGATTCTCGACTTCGATCACATCCCCGTTCGTCAGCGTCACGCGATAGCGCGCGCCAGGCGCAGTGGTCAGCAGCTCGAGATTGAACTCGCGCTCCAGCCGCTCCTGGATGATCTCCATGTGCAGCAGACCGAGAAACCCGCAACGAAATCCGAACCCGAGGGCCAGGGAGTTTTCTGGTTCGTAAGAGAACGACGCATCATTCAGCTTGAGCTTGGCCACGGCGTCGCGCAGGTTTTCGTACTCCTCCGTGATGATCGGAAAGAGCCCCGCGAACACCATCGGCTTCACTTCCTCGAACCCGGGCAGCATCTCCGGATTCTCTTTGGCGCCGGTGATGGTGTCGCCGATCTTGGCCTGCACGATGTCTTTGATGTTCGCGGAGATGAACCCGACTTCGCCGACGCCGAGCGTCTCGATCGACTTCGCCTTGGGCGTGAAGATCCCCATGTCGCCGATCTCGTATTCGCGGCCGGTGGACATGAACTTGATCTTCATGCCGCGCTTGAGCTGGCCGTCGATCATGCGCACCAGGCAAACCACGCCGCGATAAGGGTCGTACCACGAATCGAAGAGCAGGCCGCGCGTCGGGCCGTTGGGATCGCCCTTCGGCGCGGGGATGTCGGTGACGATGCGCTCCAGCGTCTCGGCCACGCCGATCCCCGCCTTGGCCGAGGCCAGGACAGCGTTGTGCGCGTCGAGGCCGATCACATTCTCGATCTGCTCGCGCACCCGCTCCGGATCGGCCGACGGAAGATCGACCTTATTGATCACAGGAAGGATGGCCAGATCATTCTCGATGGCCAGATAGCTGTTGGCCAGCGTCTGTGCTTCGACACCCTGCGTGGCGTCGACGACGAGAATCGCCCCTTCGCACGCGGCCAGGCTTCGTGAGACCTCGTAGCTGAAGTCGACGTGGCCTGGCGTGTCGATCAGGTTGAAGACGTAGTCCTGCCCGTCCTTCGCGCGATAGTTCAGCGTGACGGCGCGGGCCTTGATCGTGATGCCGCGCTCGCGCTCGAGATCCATGTCGTCGAGCATTTGCTCGTGCATGTCGCGCTGTTCCACGGCGCCGGTGGTCTGCAGCAGCCGGTCGGACAAGGTGGTCTTGCCGTGGTCGATGTGCGCGATGATCGAGAAATTGCGGATATAGCGAGGGTCAGGCATTCGTGTCAGCGGGGCAAGTAACACGAAAGACGCGGTTTGTCATCCCGGCGGCGTCATCCCCGCCACTGATGGCCGCAGTCGAGGCAGACGCGCTGATTGAAGACGATGTGGGCGAGGACGACGACGGCGATCATGATCCCGGCCACGATGGCGGCGTTGAGCTGAAAAACGAGCGTAGCCACGATCGCGAACGCGATCAGCGCCACGTAGATCAGCCAGATGATCATCCCGCCGCGGCGGATCTTCTCGGAGTCGCAGGACGGGCAGGTGCGCATCGGTGGGATTGTGGCTCGGGCAGGGCGGATGCGCAAAAGGGAGTCTCAGAGTCGCAAAGTCTCAGAGTCTCAAAGAGTGTTCTTGCCGCGTCCTCTGAGACTCTGCGACTCTGCGACTCTGCGACTCTGAGACTCTGAGACTTCCCCCGGTGATATCGTCCCGGTCATGGATCTCGGCATTCGCAATCGCGTGGCGATGGTGGCGGCGGCTTCGAAGGGGCTGGGGCGTGCCATCGCTGAATCATTGGCGGCGGAAGGGTGCCGCCTCTCCATCTGCTCCCGTTCTCTCGATTCGCTGGAGCCGGTGCGCGCGGCGATGGGCGGCGAGACGCTGGCGGTGGCGTGCGACGTCTCGAACGGCGACGATCTGCAGCGTTGGTTCGATGCCACGGTCTCGCAATTCGGGCAGGTCGACATTCTCGTCACCAACACCGGCGGTCCGCCTGCAGCGCCGTTTCTCGAGCTCAGTGAGGAACAGTGGCGCAGCGGCATTGATTCGACCTTGATGAACATCATTCGGCTTTGCCGGCTGGCCATCCCGGGCATGCAGCAGCGGCAGTGGGGACGGATCGTCCACCTGACGTCATTCGTCGCCAAGCAACCAATGGAGCTGCTCACCGTGAGCTCGACCCTGCGCGCCGGCATTTCCGCACTAACGAAAACGCTCGCCGATCAGGTCGCGCGCGATGGCATTCTCGTGAATGCCGTGCTGCCCGGCCACTTCCTCACCGACCGCCAGAAACACCTCGCCGAGATCCGTTCCAAGAGCCAGGGCATCACCGTCGAGGAGTATGTGCGCAAGTCCGAAGAGGTGATTCCGCTGGGACGTTACGGACGGCCGCAGGAGCTTGCCGACGTCGTGGCATTTCTCTGCAGCGAACGCGCGAGCTACGTCACGGGCACGTCATTGCAGATCGACGGCGGGCTATACCGCGGGACGTTCTGAGTGTGGTTTTGACTGGGGGAAGAAGTACCGCCGCAGGTACAGCAGGAACACCAGATAACCGATCCACACGATCGCGATCCATGCGTAGAAGAGCGGCGACGAGTACATTGCCTTCGTAATCGCTTCCTGCTCAGGATTTGCCGGCATTCCCATCGCTTCATACATCGCCAGAGGATCGGTCGAGAAGGTGAAGAGCGCGCCCCAGGCAACGCCGATCACCAACATCCCTACAGCCGACCACCAGGCCGACGGCAAACGACGCAAAGTTCCCACTCCAATCCAGAACAGCAGTGTTGCCATCGCGGCCATGACCGCAAAGACCGGCCAGCCGCGCAACATGAATCCGCCGATCGGCAACGCCTTGTACATGAAGCTCGACAGCAGGACCGACGCAGCGCCGAAGAACATCCACGAGGCAAAGATGAGCAGCGAGATCGGCTGGCGATCCGTCCACCGCGGTACCGGATCGAGCTGCTCTGCCGTCGCCTTCACGTGCGTGCTGCGATAGAAGAGGATGAAGGCAAGCGGCAACACGATTCCGAACAGCCCGATGCCGAGCGACATGCAACCGGCGATCACCGGCTTCGCGGCCTGCTGATCGTTCGGCAGCGACGCCGTGATCTGCGGCATCATGAAACTGATCGCGCCGGCCCCCACGACACCGCAGAGGAGCCATCCCCAACTCGTGACCAGGATCAGCGGTGGTGCCCAGCGCCGGGCCATCATCGAACCGATGCCGAGCGTGGCAAACAGCGTCGCCAGCGCCAGATAAAAAAGACCGGTGTAGACGGTCATCCCGGCAGGCATCGCCGCCGCGGCTTCCGGCGGCGCCGCGACCAACGTAATCACCATCAGCAGCGCGAAGCCCACGAACAACAGGCCGAACAGCAGATGCACGATGCCGCACCCGATCAAACCGGGACGGCGATTCTTGAAGGCGGGCGTTCCCGTGCTCGGTACTTCGGACATGTCAGGGGATGTCCGCGCATTCTATGCTCACTCCCACTCCGTTCCGTTCATCTTCGCCACGATCTTCGCCACTTCGATGTAGTCCGCACCCTCCCCGAGTTGATGCAGCGCGCCGCTGAAGAGTTGTTGCGTCAGCGCCAGCATCGGAGTCGATGCGTGCTGCTGGTGCGCGAGCGAGGCGGCGATGCGGATGTCTTTGTCGTGATGGGCGAGCTTGAAGACCAGCGGCCATTGATGATCGCGCAGGCGCAGCGGCAGCAGATTCTCCGAGGCGTTCGAGCGGCCGCTGCCGGCGTTCGTGACCTCGAGGGCGGTCTTGATGTCGATGCCGAGCTGCTTTGCCAAGAGCATGCACTCGGAGGTGATCCAGACCGTCGCGCCCATGATCGAGTTGGTGAGCACTTTGATCGCGTGGCCCGCGCCGATCTCGCCGACGTGGATCAGTGTCTTGCCGTTGACGCGCAGGATTTCTTTCGCGCGTGCGACGTCTTCTTCCGATCCGCCCATCATGATGGTGAGCGTGGCGTTCTCCGCGCCGACGACCGCGCCGGTCACCGGTGCATCGACGAACGCGACACCTTTCGCGGCCAGTCGTTTCGCGGTCTCGCGGCTCACGTTCGGATCGCCGCTCGTGGCGTCGATCCAAAGCGTTCCCGATCTCACATGGGGCAGGAGCGCATCGACGATGAGGTCCACCTCGGCGCTGGTGGGCAGCATGGTGATGATGACTTCCGCCGCAACACTATCGGCGAGATCGTTCATCAGCGTCGTGCCGTGCTCGCGCGCGTGGCGCTCCGCTTTCTCGCGGGTTCGGTTCCACACCAGAACGTCGTTTTCTTTGGCAAGGTGGCGGGCCATGGGGAAGCCCATGGCGCCTAGGCCGATGAATGCGATTTTCATTGTGTACTCGTCTCCGTCTGGGCCAGCCAGGCAGCGAAGTTGTTGGTCTGCAGCGTGCGCATCTCGACGCACATGTCGATCGTCTCCAGCGCCGCCTTCAGCGAGCGTTCCGACGCCTCTACCGGATGCGCGGCGAAGAATTTCTGCACGTCCTGGCGATGCTTCGGGTCGCAGAGGCCACCAGTCGATCTGACGAGCGAAGCGCCGCCCCACGGTGTGAACTTCTTCTGCAGCTCGCTCCAATTGGTCTTCACGAACTCCCACGCCTCGCGGCGCCGCTCCGGTTTCTCGAACATGCTCCCCACGAAGCGCGGAAGATCCTGGGTGCGCATCTCCGGTGACAGCGCCGCGGCGAACGCTTCGTTCCGCAACGCCGGAGCTTCGAACGCGATCAGCGCATAAAGATAGCGGTAGTAGTCGCTTGGCGATTTCGATTCGGCCATGGCGCGCTTGATTTTCGCGAGCAGCGCTGCATCGCCCTGAATGGCGGCCAGTGGCACGACCACATCGATGAGTGTTCCGTCGACAGCGCCGGGATTCTTGAGCGCCGCTTCGGTGAGCTCGCGCGCCTTGCGCAGCGTCTCCGCATCGCGGCCGATGTTGCCGAGGACATGGACGACGCCCGCGCGCAACTGCTTCCGCTCGTCGGACTCGCGCGCAGCCGTCCAGCCGAGCTCACTCATGATCGGGCGCAGATACGCCGTCACCCAGCGCCGGTAAGCCGGTTGCTGCTCCTCGGACACGAGATCCTGACCGATGACCGTGAGTTGATCGAGGATGACGGTCACGACGGCGCGCTGGCGATCGTTGCGCAGCCGATCGATGAGCGCGAGCTGGCTGGCGATGTTGGCTTCGCCGATCTTCACCAGCGCCCACGTGTCATTGAGCAATGCGACGCGCTCGCTCGGCGTGAGAATGTTCGTCAGATTGCCGGCCGGGATCATCCCCGAGGCGTGTGCGGTGCGATAGAAACCGCGGCCGTCGTAGTTCACGAACAGATGCGGCGAGCAGCCGTCGATGCGGAACGTCTCGTCTTGCATCGACAGCAGGAACTTGTGCGGAGAGCCTGCACGATCGCCGAGGTCGCGCACCGTGACCGGGATCGTCCAGAGCTGTGAAGAGCCGGCGAGGAACGGCGCGCGGCGCGCGAACATGCGTTGCTGCGAAAGTGTCAGCAGCGTCACGCCTTCATCGCAGCGCACCGATGCGCGCACCAGCGGCGCTCCGGCCTGCATGACGAACGACGGCATCATCTTGTCGATCGGCTGTTTCGTCGCCTCGGTCATCGTCGACCAGAAGTCCTCCGCGCGCGCGTTCGCGTATGCGTACTTTTTGATGTACGCGCGGATCCCGTCGCGGAACGTCTGCTCGCCGGTGTACGCCTCGAGCATGCGCAGCACCGCCGCGGTCTTGCCGTAAGCGATGCCGTCGAACATCTGATTGATCTCCGCCGGCGTGTCTGCTCTGTTGCGAATCGGCCGCGTCGACTCGAGCGAATCGACGGCCAGCGACACACCCGTCGCCGCCGCCTGGTCGACGCGGATGTTCCACTCCGGCTTCCAGGCTTCGAGCGGCTTGTCGGTGATCCAGGTGGCGAAGCCTTCGTTGAGCCAGATGTCATCCCACCACTGCATCGTCACGACGTCGCCGAACCACATGTGCGCGATCTCGTGCGCGTTGATGGCGGCTACGTTTTTCTTCTGAATCGCCGACGCGCTCTTTTCATCGATGAGCAGCGCAGCTTCGCGAAACGTGATCGCGCCCGCGTTCTCCATCGCGCCGGCCTCGAAGTCCGGCAGGGCGATGATGTCGAGCTTTCCGAACGGGTACTTGAAGTCGTAGTACTCGTGAAAATACTTCAGCTCCGCCTCGGCCGTGGTCAGACCCCACTTCGTCAGCTCTTTGTTCTCGGGCGTGGCGCAAACACGGATCGGGATGCCGTCGACTCCGCCTTCCGAGCACTGCCAGTCGCCGACCAGCAACGCCACGAGGTACGTCGACATCTTCGCCGTGCGCTCGAACGTGATGGTGTGTTTTCCGGCAACGGGACCCGGCACGTCGCTGACGATCTTCGAGTTCGAGATCGCGGTGTCGCCGTCGTCGACGACGAGCGTGATGTCGTACGTCGCCTTGAATGCGGGCTCGTCGAACGAAGGAAAGGCGCGGCGCGCATCCGTCGGCTCCATCTGCGTGACGGCGTACTTCCGGCGCGGGGAATGGCTGATGTAGAAGCCGCGCAACTTGTCGTTGAGGATGCCGCGGAAGCGGATGGCGATCGACGCCGGACCGGCAGCCAGCGGCTTGCCGACCGTCAGCGTGGCAATCTCGGTATCTGCGTCGTAGGTCACCGTCGCCTTCTGCGACTCGCCGCCGGACGCGATCAGCACTTCGTCGAATTCGATGTCCGCGGCGTTGAGCTTCACCGAGCTCGTCGGATTCAAAACTGTGATGCTGATCCGCTCCTCGCCTGAGAATTTTTCAGCCTGGAGATCGGGCACGAATCGCAGCTCGTAGTTGGAGGGAACGACATCCTGCGGCAGGCGCCATGCGAACGCGGGAAGAGCCAACAGAACGGCGATGAAGGCAAGAGCGGAGCGGCGCATCGGGATCTCCTAACGGAGGCGTAGTGTAGCGGTTTGGCATGCAGCAGCCGCGAGCACAGCGTCGATGTTGCCGCTCTGTGGCATTGCGAAGTGGATTAGGCTTCGCGCATGAGTTTCGACGAAACCTATCGCGCTGCATACGGATTCGACGCCCCCTCCATCGACATCGGCCACGTGCTGCGTGAAGGCAAGCCGGCCGCGGAGCTTCCCATCCGCGTTCCGCTGCGAATGATGAACCGCCACGGGATGATCGCAGGCTCCACCGGCACCGGAAAAACGCGCACGCTGCAACTTCTCGCCGAGGGACTTTCGCGAGCAGGCGTGCCGGTGTTTCTTGCCGATGTGAAAGGCGATCTCGCGGGCATGTCCCTCCCCGGCGAAACGAACGAGCGACTCACCGCGCGCGCCGCCAGCGTCGGACGCACGCACACGCCGGATGCGTTTCCTGTCGAATTTTTCAGCCTCACGGGAGTTCGCGGGACGCAGGTGCGCGCAACGATTTCTTCGTTCGGGCCGGTGCTGCTCGGCAAAGTGCTCGACCTTACTGATGTACAGCAGAGCGTGCTGGCCATGGTCTTCAAATACTGCGATGACCGGCGCATGCCGCTGCTCGATTTCGACGATCTGCGCGGAGTGCTGAACTATCTCGCCACCGACGGAAAAGAGGAGCTGAAGAACTACGGCGGCATGTCAGCGGCGACGGTGGGCGTGCTCGTACGCAAGATGGTCGAGCTGGAGCAGCAGGGCGCGGTGAAGTTCTTCGGCGAGCCGGAGCTCGACATCAACGATCTGATGCGCGTGGTGAACGGCAAGGGCGTGGTCAACATCCTCTCGCTCGCCGACGTGCAGGACAAGCCGCGGCTTTACTCGACCTTTCTCATGTGGCTCCTCGGGCAGTTCTACCACCGCATGCCGGAAGTCGGCGATCCCGACAAGCCGAAGCTCGTTTTCTTCTTCGACGAAGCGCATCAGCTCTTCGACGACGCATCCTCGGCGCTGGTCGAGCACATCGAACAGGTGGCGCGACTCATCCGCTCCAAAGGCATCGGTGTCTTCTTCATCACGCAGACGCCGAAAGATGTCGACGAAGACGTGCTGGCGCAGCTCGGCAACCGCGTGCAGCACGCCATTCGCGCCTTCACGCCGAAGGACGCGAAGAACGTGAAAGCAACGGCCTCGACATTTCCGGAGAGCGAATACGTCGACGTGGCGAAGTCGCTCACCACGCTCGGCATCGGCGAAGCGCTGATGACCGTGCTCGATCCGAAAGGCATCCCGACGATCGTAGCCACTGCGCAGGTGCTCGCACCGTCTTCGTCGATGTCGTCCATCGACGACGCGCAGTATCAACGCACGATCGCGGCATCACCCATCGCCACGAAATACGCGACGACGATCAACCGCGAGAGCGCGCACGAGATGCTGCAGAAAAAACTCGAAGCCAGTGCCGCCGCGGAAGAAGAGTCAGCACGCGAGGAGGCCGCGCCGCAACGCGGAACGACGGCCCGCCGCAGTTCGAAGCGCCCGCCGAAGACGTTTGTCGAAGAAGCGCTCGGAAGCCGGATGGCGCAGAACGTGGCCCGTCAGGCGACGAGGTCGGTGATCCAGTCGGTCACGCGAGGCATCTTCGGGTTGCTGAAGGGGCGGTGAAGTTCCGATCGTCGCCAGAGTGCCCCTCATCCGCCTTCGGCACCTTCTCCCCACCGCGATGAGGCTGCGGTAGGGAGAAGGCCACCTATTGATGATCCTCGCGAGACGCATGGTCAGGTAGCCTTCTCCCCTCGCGAGGGGAGAAGGTGCCGAAGGCGGATGAGGGGTCGGCACTCGCGCAACACTGCCTTTGAACCAAAAAGCAAAAGGCCGGGCGATTTGCCCGGCCTTTCGATATTCGGCTGTTCAACGAGACCCTCCGGCCACGCGTTGCAGAGAGAGAGGTAGCTTCAGCAATTTCCACGGAGGCACGCCCATTCGCCCGCTCTACCGTGGTTGGGTCCGAGGTGGGCACGAAGCTGAAGGGTCTCGATCAACAGCCGTTCTGTTGTCGTTCGAATCGACATCTCAAAGAGCGTTGAAACTAATTCGGGAAATAAAAAAGGGGCTCTACGCCCCTTTGTTGCCGTTTGCCGGCCGATTGCTAAGCTGCGCGGAATCTATACCACGTCCCGTGGCGGTTTGGTGAGCTACGTCACAAAACTCAGAGGTTGCCGGTCAACTTCGCGATTTATACCAGTCCGCATTGATGTCCGTGTACTGCTTCCACTGCTCCGGCACCAGGTCGCCCGGGAAGATGGCCTGGACCGGGCAGGCCGGCTCGCACGCACCGCAGTCGATGCAGACCTCGGGATCGATGTACAGCATCTCGTACTGTTCAAAATCCGCTTCGTCTTTCCGCGGATGGATGCAGTCGACCGGGCAAACATCGACGCAGGCAGTGTCTTTCGTACCGATGCAAGGCTCAGCGATCACGTAGGTCATTCAGCTCGTCCCTCGAACGCGCGGCATTTTAATACAGCAAGGTCCGGATGTCGGCGGTCCAAATCACTGACAACGGCCTATTCGTTCCACTTCCCGATGGACTCGATGACGTAGTCGTTGCCCATGAACGAGACCACGTCACCGGCGGCGTGTCCCATCAGCTTCTTGGCCACGTCGGACTCGTTCGAATAGACGCCGTGCTCCGGATCGGACTCCCACGGCCCGAGGATGGAGACGTCGCGGCGCACGTCGCCGTTGCTCAGTTGCAGCTTCGTGCCGACGCGCACCGTGCCGGTGTCGATCTGCCCCGGCTCGAGCACGCGCACGCGCGAGATCTCCGAGGCCAGCTCGCCGACGCGCGCGGAAAGAAACTCGGCGCGCGAGCGTGCAGCCTTGTACTCGAAGTTCTCGCGCAGATCGCCCATCTCGCGCGCGGCCTGCAGCGCCTTCGAGTTCGCCGGAATCTCCACGTTCTTGAGGTGCAGCAGTTCGCCGCGCTTTCGCTCGAGTGACTCCGCCGTTGCGTACACCGGCTCGGCCTGCGGCTCGCGCAGCGTCGGATACTTCATCAGCGCGGCCGCCTTGACGATCTCGCGGCGGTACTCCTCGACGGCGCCGTAGCGGTCGAGCGTCTCCACGAGCCTGCGGGCCTGCTCTTCGTTGTCCTGGTTCATGACGATGCGCACGGCCAGACCGCCCTTGTCGAAGAGGTCCTTGAGCCGCGCGCGCACGCCGGAAAACTCATCGTTGGTCAGCGCATCGAGGATCTGGAAGAGGATGGCGTACGTGGCCTTGTCGATCATCGACTGGTCTTCGTTGAGGCGCTTCACGTACCAGAAGAACGCACGCGGATGGCGGCGCGGGTAGCGCAGCGTCTCGTCGATGAGCCGGTCGCGCACATCCGTCTGTCCGGCCGCTTCCAGCTCGCCGATGATCGAGGTCAGGATGCGCGGCTCGTCATCGAGGAAGAACGATTCCGCGTAAACCTTCGGCCAGTCGGGATGGTTCTCGCGGACGACGATGAGCGCTTTTTCGCGCATCGGCTTGTCGTTGATTCCGGCCACGGTGCGCGAAGCCATCGGACCGGTGAGCAGCGACGCAGTCTCGATCGGCGATTCGTATTTGCCGGGCAGCGATTCGAGCGTGGTGAGGATCTGCCACGCCGACGGAGCGTCGGTGCGCGCCAGTCGAGCGGCTTCGGCGGCCAACGCGGTGGAGAAGGCGTTGGCGAGCTCCTGCCCGCGTCCGCTGTGCTTGCGCGCCAGCTCGAGCTTGGTCTTCACATCGGCGCGATCGAAATCGCGTTTGATTGCCGTAGCAGCGTCGCCTTCGGATCCGGCGAACGCGTACGTCGCTTTCGCGCCGGTGCCGCTCGTGACCACTTGCGGATTCTTGCGCGCTGACGTCCACCACGAGCTCCACTTCTCCTCCGGCACGATACCGATGACGGCGTCGCGCACTTCGGCCATGAGCATGGGACGCCGGAAGCTCTGCAGGATGCGCGCGAAGACGTCGGCGGGCGACTGCTTGGCTGCGGCCTTGATCTTGTCGGGATCGGTGAACTTCTCGCGGAGGACATGTCCCTTCGGTATCGGCGTGAGGAACTTCGCGGCGGCACCGAGCGGAACGGAGACGCGTTTGTCGCGCTCGAAGTCGAGACGGCAGATCCCCAATTCCGGATTGAGCTCCGTGACGACGCCGGCGCCGCGGCCGGCCATGAAGAAGCATTCGCCTTCGTCGTAGGCGATCCACATCTCGATCTTCTCGGCGCGCTCGACGGGATTGCTCTGGGGATCGGAGAACTTGGCGAACTCGAAAACGCGATCGAAGTTCCTGTGCTCGCCGAGGCTCTTGCGCAGCGCTTCCTCGATCGGCGGCCGGTGATGCGCGGGATGCTTCGAGAGACGCCCGAGCTCCTTGAGCACCTGCAGGCGCTGACCCCAGAGCTGCTTTTCCTTGAGTGCGTCGCCGAGAAGCCCAAGGAGCGTATCGGACTGCGAACGTTGCTCGGCCTTGCGCAACGCCTTCGCGAATTGGAGAAACGTCTCGACGTCGCTGGGGTCGCTCTCGATCTGATTCATCCAGAGCGCCTCGAAATCGTCGAACTTCTTTTGCTGAATCAGAACATTCGCATCTTCGCGGAAAGGCATGGGTCGGGCATTGTACGAAAAACGGTCGGCGGTCGGCAGTCCGCGTCTGCGCCGCTCGCGGTCGGCAGGAGATCCGGCAAAAACAAAAGCCGGGCTGATTGCCCGGCCTTATCTATTGCCGACTGCCGACTGCGCACTGCCGACTGATCAGCGGCGCATCTTCACGAGCGCCTTGAAGACGTCGAAAGGAAGCTGCTCGGAGTGGACGATGTGGCGGAGGTGGTGCAGCGTCGTGCGGCGCTCGATCACGTCGTTGACGTGAAGGTTGTGCTTGCGCAGCAGGTCATGAGCTTTCTGGTCAGGCATAACTCTCCCGTGTAGGTTAAAGGTTGAGCGCTTCGGAACGGGGGGGCGCTGGGGGGTATTCCGGGGAGTCGCAAAGTCTCAAAGTCTCAAAGTCTCAAAGAGGGTACCTGCCACACCC
>JALYJW010000115.1 GCA_030775085.1 Acidobacteriota bacterium
ACGCCGGCGTCTCGCCGGCTGGCTCGGTGGCGTCCCGCCGCCGCGCACTCGCGATGAGTGTGCGGATGGAGTCCGTTCGTGTTCCGTGTTCAGCGTTCCGTGTTCGCCCTTGCGTCTTCCGCCTTACAATCGCGCACCAGCTCATGCGCGATTCGTCCTCCAACCTATGCGGCGGAAAACCTTGACGGAGACTTGATGCAGCAGGCAAACGCGGCGACACCGCGGAGAGCCTATTCCAGCGATGCCCGACCATTCCCGATCCGAAGCCTACGGCGCGTTCGCATACGCATACGACAAGGCCCTCGGCGAGCGGTTCGCGCGCGCGGCGCTGCGGCTGCTCGATGAGACGCTCGAGCGCTTTCCGACTCCGAAGCGAACGCACCTCGACCTCGCCTGCGGAACGGGGCTGGCGCTGGATGCGTTCCGCACGCGTGGCTGGCGCTCGACGGGCATCGATGCTTCGCTGGCCATGCTGCAGGTTGCGCAGCGGCGCGTGCCGTGTGTGATCGCCGGCGATCTTCGTGCGCTGCCGCTGCGGACGAAGTTCGCGCGGATCACTTGCCTCTACGACAGTCTCAATCACATGCTCGATGTCGCGGATCTTCTGGCGGCGTTCCGCTCGGTGCGCGGCGTGATGAGCGACGACTCGCTCTTTCTCTTCGACATGAACCATCCGGAGATCTATCCCGAAGTGTGGGGCATCTCCGACCCGTACATCGCCAAAGGCCACGACTACCACCTCGAGATCGCTACGACCTATCGCGCACGCGAGAAAATCGGCCGCGCCAACGTCACCGGCTGGGCCGACCTCGGCGGCAAACGCGTTCCCATCCACGAGCAACACCGGCAGCGCGCCTACAGCCAGCGCGAGATCACCAAAGCGCTCGACGCCGCGGACCTGATTCCCGCCGACGTGATCGACTTCGATCCCTACGGCGAAGCCGAAGACATCGAAGCCGCGACGGTGAAGTTGTTCTTCGTGTGCCGGCCGAAGTAGCGTTCTCCGCGCGCCCTTGCGGCGCGGAACATTCTCAGCGAACGAGCTCGCGCAGATTCTGGACGTCGCTGGCCAGGATCTGCGTCGATCCTGCCGTCGCGGGGACGAACGTCAGCGTGGTCATTCCGAGTGCGGATCTGGCCTGGTTCAATGCTGTTCGCAGTCCGTTGATGTGCGACGCGCGGACAATCGCCGACGTGCCGAATCCCGCCTCGAACTCGAACGGCGGGAGACTGGCCATGCCGCGCATCAAGTTCACCGCCTGTCGCAGTTCGACGAAATGGGCGCGCTTGATGGGACCGCCGATCGGAAGCAGGTCGTCCGTGAAGAGAATGGCGCTGTCGATATTGGAAGCGACAGGCGTTCCGTTCGTGAGCCATAGCTCGATGCGGTATTCGTAGACGACGCCCCGAGGGAGCACGTTGTGGTCCATTCCGGTCACTGGGTTCCAGAAGCTGACCCAGGTCCAGCCCGGGGTACCGGCCACGCGGCGATACAACTCGTAGGAGCTCGTGTCCGGTGGCAGCACGAATGAAACATGGAACCCGGCCGGAAGCGCCCGTGCCTCGATCACAAACGGCAGATTGGGCAAGACTACGAGTGTCAGATCGGTGGTGATGGATTCGAAATTCGCATCGCCGGAGTAGACAACCCGAACGTAGTGTGCGCCACGCGAGAGCACCGGCAGGGAGACAGAGGCCGAACCGTTCACGAGCTGAGTCGACGCGAGGAGCGACGCTCCTTCGAACAATTGGAGAGTGCCGGCCGGCGTTTCGGTTTCCGGCGATCCTGAATATTGAAACTGCAGTGCGTGAGCGCTCCCGGCGCGCACGGCCAACGCCCCTGTTTGAGCGACGAGAGGGCTTGCTTTCTGTGTCGTGACCGACAGCAATGGCGATTCGCTCGGCGGTTGGGTATCCGAGCCCTTGTAGCGCGCACGGATCGTGTGCGGGCCGGGCGACAGCAGGAGCCCCAAGATCCCTTCGTTCGTGCTGTGTGGCGTTCCGACACCGTCGACCTCGAGCGTGTAGAGCGTGAACGAGTGGCCGGTTGAAGCGGTCACCGTGACCCGCACCGGCCACGGCGTACCGTAGATGGGCGAAGCGCCGTTCGTGAACATTGTCGTCGTTGTCGTCTGAGTGGTGACGTTCACGGTGACCGGGAGCGAAGTCCCGGCGGGAACGATGCTGTTGCCGCTGAAGGTGACAGTCAGAATGTTGTTCCCAAGAGGGAGGGATGGCACGTGGAGAGACGCTCGCCCATCCGCGCCGACGCCGGTCGTCGTGCTGTCGATCGCGACGCTGCCGAGCTCCGCCGGCATTGTGCCGCCGAAACCGGATATGACGATTCCGATGTCAGCTACTTGCCCGACGGAGATCGTCCGAGGCCTTGCGAAGGCAAAAACCTGCGTCGCGCACGATCTGCTGAAAACAACGTGCTTCGAGTAAGGACTCGCGACGAGATCGAGAGCTCCGTCGTCATTCAGGTCCCCTACGGCCATCGAGCTCACGCCATCGTTGAGCGACCACGTCGGCGTGCGAAACGTGCCGTCTCCAATGCCCGCAAAGGTAGCGATCCCGGCGGACGAGTTGACGCGTGATGCGAGAAGGTCGAGGTGGCCATCCGCGTCGAGATCCGTCATCAGCAGACCCTGGCCGCCGCCATTCGTGGCAGGACCCGTGGGATGTTCGAGAGCGAGGGAGGTTTCTGTGAATTGCCGCGAGCCGGCATTCCGGTAGATCCGGATCGTGGTTGGCGCGCTGAAATGATTGACCGCGAAATCGAGCTTGCCGTCACTGTCGAGATCGCCGATGGCCAACTGCTGTGGTTGCGTCCCGAGCGGCATGGTCACGGGTGCCTCGAATGTTCCGCTGGCGTTGCGGAAATAGATGCTCACGGTTCCCGAGCGCGGAATCACAACGTCGTAATGGCCATCCGCATCGAAATCCCCAACCCCAACGCTGCGGGGAAGATCGCCGGTCGGCACTCGTTGCGTTTCGACGAGCTGACCACCCTGAGTGTCGTAGAACACGAAAAGATCGCTGCCCGCGGAAGACGCAACGATCTCCATGGCCGGGTCCGCGTCATAGTTGCCTGTCACTAAACCCGAGGGTGTGTAGTCGACGGAGTGAAGCTGCTGTGCGGCGAACCCTGATCCGGTGCCTGGCAGGATCATGATTCCGTTGGCAACCCCGAAGATCAGGTCGATATGGCCGTCGCCGGTGACATCGGCCGCTGCCAGTGGGCTAAAGGTGTTCGCCGCCAGCGTCACCGGTGCTCCGAATGTGAGGTCTCCGACGCCGCGCCGTGAGTAGATCGGAATGTCGCTGCCAGAGGAGCTCTCGGCGGTGATGAGGTCGAGTACCCCGTCTTCGTCATAGTCGATCAACAGCGTCGACCGCGTGCTGAGTGCCGCAGCGTATTCGTTCTGCGGCGTCCATTGGACGCTGGGGCAGGAGGCGAAAATTTGTACGCCGCCTGCGAGCGCGGCGAGAAACACGAGGATCCGGGAGGAATGGGTCATCGAATGGGGAAGGGGGATTGCTCGCGCCGTTTTGCGCGACGCGAGCTCCGTCGCTTACTGTCCGAGAACGGCCTTCTTGAAGTCGCCGCCGGGACCGGGCTTCGCGCCGATCCATGTCGACAGGATGGCGTCGTTGACTGCCTTACCGGGGAGGACGCCTTTGTCCTTGCCGTTCACGGTCACGGTGGTGCCGGTGCCGGGGACGTAGGTCATGACGATCTCCTGCCCTTCCTTCATGTCTTCCATCCAGGCGGAGAGCTTTTTGAACTCGACCTTCACTTCATTGGACGCTTTGGGGGTGTTGTCCTCGAGACCTTCCGCCCACGCCTCGGACATCTTTCCTTTGTCGACGTCGTAGAGAAAGTGGAGGACCTGGCGGCGCGGTGTGTCGTCGCCGAGGATTTTGGCAGCGTTGCTCTGCTTCGCGGGGAGATAGAGGGCGCCGGTGTAGACCTTGACGACGAATTTCTTGCGCAGGCCGGCGCCGTTGAGCACGAGCTTCTGGCCGTTCACGTCGGCGGTGTCGGCGATGGTGACGCCGGCTACGGTGGCGGCGCTGGCGGCGGTGGCGGCGAGCACGAGTGTGGCGGCGAGAATCAGTTTCCGCATGGTGTTTCCTCCGGTTGTCGATTGGACGAGTAGGCACTGCAAACTGCCTACTGACTTGGACGGGGATTGTAACGCCGGCCTCCGCGGTTTAAGTCCAGACCGATGGAGCCTTTGTCATCCAATCCGCTGTCGCGTTCGTTCTCGATCGGCAGCGTCCGCATCGAGCAGCCGCTCGCGCTCGCGCCGATGGCCGAGGTCACGGACACGTATTACCGATCCCTCGTCAAAGAGCTCGGCGGCGTGGGGCTGGTGGTATCGGAGTTCATCTCCGCCGAGGGACTGACGCGCAAGAACGACCGCAGCCATCAGATGCTGGCGTTCGAAGAGAGCGAGCGTCCCGTGGCCATCCAGATCTACGGCGGCGATCCGGAGCGGATGGATGACGCCGCGGCCATCGTCGAAGAGCAGGGCGTGGACATCGTCGACATCAACATGGGCTGCCCGGTGAGGAAGATCGTCAACAGCGGCGCCGGCTCGGCCCTGCTGAAGGACTTCGACAAAGCCGCGCGCGTCGTGGAAAAGATCAAGGCCGCGGTGAAGATCCCGGTGACGGTGAAGGTTCGCAAAGGCTGGGAGTCCAATGACGTCATTCCGCTCCTCAAGCGATTCGAGGAGATCGGTGTTGCGGCGATCGCCATTCACGGCCGCACGCGCAATGAGGCCTACACCGGCGCGAGCGATTGGGCGTACATCGCCCGCGTGAAGAGCGAGCTGACCATTCCGGTGTGGGGCAACGGCGATGTGAAGACCGCCGCCGATGCCATCCGCATGTTCGAGACCACGGGCGTGGACGGAGTGATGATCGGCCGCGCCGCGCTGCACAATCCGTTCATCTTTCGCGACATCCACGCATACGTGAACGGCGAGGTGTCGATCGAGAACGAGATCGAGCGCCGCATCGACGCCATGCAGCGCTACCTCGCCAAGATCGATACGGCGCCGCAGATCGATAAGTGGAAGCTCCACAAAGCGCGCACCGTGATCGGCTGGTTCTCGAAAGGCATCCCGCACGGCAAAGACATCCGCACGGGATTGCAGGACATTACGGCAGTGGCGGACGTGCGCAGGCTTTTGGATGATGCGCGATTGCGGCTCTCTTCCGCCGCGTAAGGAGTCGCAAAGTCTCAAAGTCGCAGAGTCTCAAAGGTGTCGTTTGCGCACTCTTTGAGACTTTGAGACTTTGCGACTTTGAGACTCGGACCGGACCTATGACCTTCCCTCCCCACATCGACCACGTCCTCACGACCTACGGCATCCGCGCCGAGACGAAGGCAGCGCTGTATGACCTTTATCTGGCGATGGGCGGCGAGGTTCTCGAAGTGTTTGCAGATCTCGCGGACGGTGTGACCTCGGCGGCGTTGCTGGAGCCGGACGATACGCTCACGATCCGCGAGCAGGTGGTGGAGCGTTATCTGCGGCGCAATCATCCACGCTGGCTGGAGGGGACTCCGACGGCCAGTCTGTGGCATCCGCGCGTGGCGGAGGGGCGAGCCGCGGGCGCGGTTGTTCCGCAGGGCGCATTGCCGGCCGCCGCGCGTCGCGCGCTCGCGGACGATCAATCATTGCCCGATGGCATTCTCGTCCTCGGGCGCAATGCGCATTTTGGCGGTCGCGCGGAAACGATCTCCTTCGACGTCGTGGCGCGCGATCTCGACGACGCATTGGCGATCGGCAAGGCTGATGGACGGCAGCACACGATTCCCGGCTCTGTCGGCGCGACGTCCGGAACATTCGACGGCGCACATCGACTGGCGCTGCTGTGGGAAGTGCAGCCCAATGTCTACAAGCCGGCCGGTGATCGCAATCGCGCCATTGCGAAGATCTATCGCCGTCATCGCAACTGGCACGTCATTACGCTCGTGTCTGCACTGGAGTGGCTCACGGCTCAGAACGCCACGACGTTCATCCTGCGCGGAGACGCTCTTGCGATCACGCACGAAGTGAATCCGGCGAAGCCAGTCTCCGAAGCGATCGCCGCGCTGCACGATCGCACCGTGGAGCAGGTGACGCGTGTCCTCGGCTTCACACTGGCGGAGCCGTCGGACGCCGACGAGCTGGCCTTACTCGACGCTGACGTCATGAATCATGCGTTGCGCCACTGGGTATTGAAGCGGGGATCACAGGGCGTGATCCGGCGGTTGCTGTATAGTTCTCAGTCGTCCGAATAACGTTCCAAGAGGATCCCCTATGAATCGACGTATGGCCGTGCTGTCCGCAGTCGTGTCTCTGCTTTTCTCCACCACTGCGTTTGCGCGCTATCACAAGACGCAGGAGTTCCGTGCGGCAACGCCCGAAGAACTGAAAATGACCAGTGTGGAGGGAGCGCCCGGCGCCGCCGCGGCCATCCTCGACTGGGTACGCATCGACAACGATCCCGAGGCGATGACCGCGGAGTACTTCCGCATCAAGATCTTCTCCGAGGAAGGGAAGAAGCAGGCCGACATCGAGCTGACGTTTGCACCGGGTTATCCGTTGTGGGGCGCCGTGCACAACATCGAAGCGCGCACGATCCGGCCGGACGGCACGATCGTTCCCTTCACCGGCAAGATCTACGACAAGACCGTGTTCAAGGTCGGCCGCAATGCCGTGAAGGCCAAGACGTTCAGCCTTCCCGACGTGCAGCCGGGCGGCATCATCGAATACCGCTACAAACGACGCTGGACGAACCAGTACGCCTTCAATACACACTGGTCGGTGCAGCAGGACATCCCGGTCGTTCGCTCCGCGTTCACGCTCTATCCGCATACGGAGGGTGATTTCAGCAGCATGTTCACGTTCGTTGGACTGCCGCCTGGCAAAACGCCGGCAAAGACCGGACACGATCGTTACGAGCTGACGCTGGAGAACATGCCCGCGTTGCGCGAAGAGCGTTTTGCGCCGCCCGATGATTCGCTCCGCGCTCGTGTCAATTTCTTCTATCTCTTTGGCGGCTCGAAGCCGGACAAGTTCTGGGAGGAGCAGCCGAAGATTTTCGCGAAGGAGACCGAGAGCTTCATCGGCAGGTCGAAAACCGCCGACGCCGTCGCAAAGAAGCTGGCCGCGGAGAACAGCGATCGGCGCGTGCTGCTCGAGAAGATCTACGCGCACGTGCAGTCGCTGCGCAACTTCTCGTTCGAAGAATCCAAGAGCGAGCAGGAGATCAAGCGGCAGGATCTAACCGTGAGCAAGAACGTCGAGGAAGTGCTGCGAAAGGGCTCCGGATTCAGTCACGAGCTGAACCGCGCCTTCGTGGGCATTGCGCGTGCGGCCGGCTTCGAGGCCGAGGTTGTGCGCGTTGCTTCTCGCGACGATTTCTTCTTCTCGGACAAACTACCGGACGCGGAGCAGATGGACGAAGAGGTCGTGGTGGTCGATCTCGATGCGAAGCCGGTTTATCTCGATCCGGGCACGCCGCACGCGCCGTTCGGCGTGATGTCGTGGGAGAAGACCGCCGTGGCCGGCATCCGCATCGCCAAAGGCGGCAAGTCGACGACGTGGGGCGATACTCCGCTGCAGGACTCGGCATTGGCGCGCACGCTACGCACCGCGGATTTGCGTCTCGAAGACGACACGCTCGTCGGCACGATCACGGCGACGTTCATCGGACAGGAAGCACTGATCCGCCGTCTGCGCACCGTCAATGACGACGAGGCCGCGCGCAAGAAGGCCATCGAGGATGAGATCAAGACCTGGTTCCCGGACGGCGCCACGCTGACGCTCAAGTCGCTCACCGGCGACGCGACCGGTGACGTGAATCTCGTGGCCACTTACGACGTCGTGCTGCCGAATCTCGTCTCCGGAGCCGGCAGCCGCGTGATGGTGCCGCTGTCGGTGTTCCGCACGACGGAGAAGAATCCGTTCGCGCCGGCGACGCGCACGCACGCCATTTACTTCCCGTTTCCGAACACGGAGCAGGACGTGGTGAAGCTGACCCTCCCCGAGGGGATGTCGCCTGCGACGATTCCCCAGGGAACGGACCTCAAAGGCGGCGTCCTCGGGTACTCCGCCTCGACGACGCGCAAAGGCAACGAGATCACCTACACGCGCAATGCGAATGCGAACGTCATGTTCATCCCTCCCACGAATTACGAGCAACTGCGCAATTTCTTCAACGCCATCGCCACGGCGGACGCGCAGCAACTCGTCGTCAGCGCGACCAAGCCCGCCGGCGGCGCCAAGTGATGCGGCCTCGGGTGGTCTTTCCGCGATTAATCCTGTTGGTGGCGAGCCTCGCGCTCGCGGTCTCGTCGTACGCGCGCGTCAACATTCCGCCGTGGATGCGCGCGGCAATTCCGGCCGTGGTGCCTGTCGAGAAAGATGCGGACGCGATCGTGCTGCTCGACGACACGACCGTCACCGTTCTGCCTGACGGCAGTCTCAACACGCGCTTCCGGCGGGTGGTGAAGATCCTCAACAACGATGGCCGCGGTTACGGCGTGGCCAACGCATGGATCGATCACGACACGAAATTGCGCACGCTGCGCGCCTGGAGCATCGACGCCGGCGGCGCGGAGTACGAGGTGAAGGAGCGCGACGCCATCGAGACCACGCCCACCGACTTCGAGCTCTACACCGACGCGCGCCTCAAGGTGCTGGGCATCCCGGCTTCGAATCCGGGCAGCGTGGTTGCGTATGAGATCGAGCTCACGGACGTGCCATATCTGCCGCAGGTGCGATGGCAGTTTCAGGAGGATGCGCCGGTGCTGGTGGCGCGCTTCGATCTGCAACTGCCGGCGGGGTGGACGTACGAAGCGCACTGGATGAATCACGAAGCGGTGGCGCCGGTGGGCACGACGTGGACGCTGCAATCGATCCCGTCGCTCCTCGACGAGCCCGGTCGCCCATCCCAGGCAGCGATTGCGGGCCGGATCGGGTTTCAGCTTCTCAGGCCGGGCGCGAAGGCGCTGACGTGGAGCGACATCGCCAGGTGGTACGGCAATCTGACGATTCCTCGCTCGTTGCCGACGCCTCCACTGCAGGCCAAGGCGCAGGAGTTGGCAGGATCCGGCGATGCGCTGCGCGCCATCGCGCGTTTCACGCAACGCGACGTGCGCTACGTGGCCATCGAGATCGGCATCGGCGGCTTTCAGCCGCACGCCGCCGGCGAGACGTTCGCCAACCGTTTCGGCGACTGCAAAGACAAGACGAATCTTCTTCGCACGATGTTGAAGGAAACGCGCGTCGATGCGTATCACGTGCTCGTGAATACAGCGCGCGGGGTGGTCGATCCGAAGTATCCGACCCTCGGTTTCAATCACGTCATCGCCGCGATCCGCGTGACGCCCGAGCAGGCTAAAGGCCTGGCCGCGGTCGTCGATCATCCGAAGCTCGGCAAGCTGCTTCTCTTCGATCCGACCAGCACGCTGACATCGTTCGGACAATTGCCGGAGTCGCTGCAGGCCAGCGTCGGTCTGCTCGTGCTGCCTGACGGCGGTGAGTTCATCGAGCTGCCTTCACTGCCGCCGGAGACGAGCCAACTGCGCCGGATCGCCAAACTGGCCATCGACGCGCAGGGCACGCTCAGCGGCAACGTCGAGGAAATTCATAGCGGCTCGGTGGCGGAGTCGATGCGCTCCGCATTGCAGCCGCTGCACGAATCCGAGCGCGTGCGGATGATCGAATCGCGCCTGGCCTCGCACATGGCGGCACTCACGACGAACGATGTGACCATCGAGCACCTCGACGATCCGGAGACCGATCTGGTGATCCGCTACAAGCTCAACGCGCCGCAATACGCCCGCCGCGCCGCGGGTCTCTTCATCGTGCGTCCGCGAGTCATCGGCCAGAAGGCCGACAAACTGCTCGACCCGAAACGCGTGTATTCCTACGAGACCGGCGGCCCGACACTGCACACCGATGAAGTCGAGATCCGCCTGCCCGCATCGATGACGCTCGACGAACTGCCGGCCAAGGTCGACATCAAAACGCCCGTCGTTCAATACACCAGCGCCTCGACGTTCGCCGACGGCATCCTCCGCTACAACCGCCGCTACGCCGTCCAGGCATTCACCATCCCCAAAGAATCATTCGCCGAGATCAATGGCGCGTGGAAACAGATCCTGGGGGATGAGAGAGCGAGCGCGGTGTTCAAGTAGGTAGTGCCCTTTATCCGCGCTCCGCGCCGCTTTTAGACCGTCCACGCGCGTGCCCGCGCGATGACCTGAAACGTTTCCGCGTGCATCGTCACTACCTCCTTGAACACAGGAGGACTCATGCGCTGTGGACGTTTCGTGTTTCTCATCGCTCTCTGCCTGGCCGTGGTTTCGTGCCGTACGTCGAGGCCGGCGCCTCGAGTGCACATCGACCTCACCGACCGCTCGGGGCTCGTGCCGAAGCCGTTGGACCGGTTCGAAGCCGGTGACTCCCTGACCCTCGGCCTCGAGGGTCTTCGGCCGAAATCGCGAGTCGAGCTCCATCTCAACGACGATCTCGGCAAGGAATGGTCGTACGCGCGGCTCTTTGCCGACGACAAGGGCCGCATCGCGCCGCAGCTGTTCTGGTACCAGAGCGGCGTGATCGGCACGACCTCCCGCAAGATCAACTTCAAGCCCGATCCGGCCTTTCTCACATTCGAGGAGGCGGAGAACTATTTCGCTCAGCACCCGCTGACGCTCGTTGCGCGCGATGCCGACAACCGCGTGCTCGCGCGGCAGGCCATCAAGGTCGGCAGGCGCACCACGCCGATGATCTATCCGTCGAACGAGAAGGGCATTCTCGAGAACTCCGTCAATGCGGCGACGGAAGACCTGTACATCAGCGGCATGAACTTCCCGCCCGGTGCGACGGTGCAGCTGATGGCGGTCGATAACCAGTACGTCTGGAATCGGGGCGACCCGCTGGTGCGGCGCGCCGGCCGCACCATTCAGCTCGCGCCGGGGCAGACCAGGTTCACCGAGCGGATCGTGCGCCGCGGCGAGCTGCGTCCCGGCGCTTACGATCTCGTGGCGCGGATCGGGACGCAAGCCGCCGTGAACGTGCTGAACGCCGGCGACATCCTCTCCTTCAACGAAGACACGGGCGTCATCCTTTACATCATCGTCAACGGCAACATCGTCATCGACTCCGCGGGCCGGCTGAAAAACGCGCCGGCGAAGTTCGAGTTCTCCGATTCGTTCGAGAAAGGGGAGGACGTGTGGGGCGCCGTCGATCCGAGCGACGTCCCGGCCGTGCATAGCGGCGGCAACTACGCCGCGTACTGGGTGGTCGACCATCAGTCGAATGCGTACTGGGACGGCCTATCGCCGGCGCTGGCCGACGTATCCGGCGGCACTGAGATCCAGCGCGTGAAGTACTGGTGCATCAACGCCTCGCGCCGCATCGTCTGGCCGGCAGCCACCCAGCCGCAGCCGATCAAGGCCTACGACCTGATCGTCGACTTCGGTGCCGTCCCCGCGATGACGGGGGCGGACTTCGTGAACGACAACGTCTACGACAAAGGCACCGACTTCATCGACGGCTACAACTCCGACGCGGGGTTTTACGTCGGCGAGAATCCGGGCGCGACCGGCACGTTCGCGGTGGGCCAGGTCGATTTGGACGACCCAAACGGCATCAGCGGCATCACCGATCCGATGGGCGTCACCGGGCCGACCTACAACATCAACCTGGCCTGGGCCCGGATCAAGTACCCGGCCATGATGGCCGGCGTGGGAACGCCCGTGAGCGGCGCGCAGCCGAATTACCCGGTTGCAGTATTCCTGCACGGCCGCCACGCGAATTGCGACAGCGACGGAAGCGGTCCCGGCCTGTCCGGCTCCGTGACGAACAGTTGTCCGGCCGCGAACCGCATCCCCAGCCACCTCGGCTACGACTACATCATGGAGCGCCTGGCCAGCCAGGGGATCTTCTGCATCTCCATCAGCACGCACGACATCCAGCCCGACAACGGCTTCTGGAACTACGATGTCCGCGGGCGGCTGGTGCTCAAATTCCTCGACAAGCTGACGGACTGGAACGACAACGGGACCGATCCGTTCGGCGCCATCTTCAACGGCAAGATCGACCTGTCGCGCATCGCCCTCTCCGGCCACAGCCGCGGAGGCGAGGGCGTGGTCGCTGCGGCGGTGCTGAACCTTACCTGGCCGACGCACTACTCGATCGTGGCCGTGAACGCGATCGCGCCGACCGATCAGAACTCGAGCGGCGATTTCGTTCCGACCGAGCCCGCCTACTTCCTGCTCCTCGGGGCACGCGACGGCGACGTCCGCAACATGCAGGGAGTACGCACCTACGACCGCGCCTATCCCGATGGGGTGGCGGCCCGGCCGGAGAAGGTCATGGCCTACGTTTACAACGCCAACCACAACTACTTCAACACCATCTGGACCGACACGGCCGCCCTCGGAACCCCGAATCCGTGGGCGGGCTCGGCGGATGACTATCCCGGAGGCATTCCGGCCATGAGCGCGGCGGACCAGCGGCAGATCGGGCTGACTACCGTCGCGGCGTTCTTCCGCTGGAAGCTGCTCGATCAGGTGGCGTTCCGCGAGGTTCTCACCGGCCGCATCAGACCCGCGGGGCTGCAGAATCAGCTCGTCTTCTGGACCTTCCAGGATGGCGATCGCAAGGCGGCCGACAACTTCGAGCAGGCCGGCATGGCCGCCGGCACGAATACGCTCTTGGGAACGAACGCGGCCCCCGCTTTCGGCACGTTCGAGGAGCGGCGGCTCAATCACGACGGCTCGAGCTATCCCGGCTTCCCTCTTACCGACAACAATCTCTATCACGACACCATCGGCCTGAAGCTGGCCTGGGCGTCACCTCAGACGTACACGATCGACATTCCAGCCGGCTCGCGCGATTTCAGCGCGTACACGCACCTGACTTTCCGTATCGCCAAGAAAGCCACGGCGCTCGGCACGGGACCCGACATCAACTTTGATATCCAGCTCGAGGACGGCGCGGGCCATATGGGGCTCTGGCCGTTCCGAACCGATCAGTACGACCGCATTCCGCACGCGTACGAAAATCCGCGGATCACGGCCGTCTTCGGCGACACGATGGTCAACGTCATGACCGGCGTGCGGATCCCGCTGCGCGCCTTCACGCTCAACAATTCCATGGTCGATCTGACGAACGTCGCGCGGATCACCATCACGACCGCGGGATCGGGCGAAATTGCAATCGACGACATTGAGTTCGGAAAGTGAGACATGCCATGAAACGAATCCAAACCATCCTCATCGGCCTGGCAATGTTGCAACTGGCCTGCGCCGCATCGGCGCAGCAGCGTGAGCGGAAGGACTCGCCGGAGGTCCCGTTCACGATCGTTTCCGCCAACGTAGAGCAGATGCCGCGTGTGCTGCGGGCCCGCAACCGCGAGTATCGCGAGGCACTGGTCCTGCGCATTTCCGTCGACCGCCGGCGCTTCGACTCCCTGCCACCGTCGATCGAGGCCTTCCTCTATCTCGGCAGGCACGAGCTCCGTCCGTTCGACGTTGTTCGCGACGATCGCCGGAACGACCTGATTCTAACGTTTCACGATCCAGACTGGCGGGAGATCCAGCAGCCCTTGCCGATGGTCCTGACCACGCTGCACGGCGATCCGCAGATCAATTCGGAGAAGTACCGGAGCTATCCGCAGTTTGATCCGAAGCTGATCGGCAGGTACGGAGGCGAGAAGCCGTAAAGACCTTTTCACCGGTCGCGCTCGAGAACCAAATCGAGCGCGACCTCGAACTTCTCCTCCGCCTGCGACTCCGGAAACGGCTCGAGCGCGCGGCGCGCGCGATTCGCGTAGTCCCGGCGCGAACTCGCGGGTCTGCTCGATGGTGTCGTAGCGGGGAAGTTCACAGGCTCGGCGGGATCGCGGGGCCGCAGTGGACGCCGACTATCAAACGTGGAGAACTGTCCACTGCTAGCCCTCCGGCCTGTCACGCCGGAGGTCGCGGGTTCGAGCGCGAAGCAGCGATTCGCCGTCACACCTCTGTCGCAGGTGCTTCCCGTTCTCCTCCGCTATCATCGCGCGCCATGAAACGCTTGCTCGCTGGCGCGGTAGTTTTCCTCTCGCTCTCGCTTTCGGCTCAGAACCGGCTCGAGCTCACGGTCGATACGATCATGCGCGGGCAGGGGTTGTCGGGGTATGCGCCGAAGACGGTGCGGTGGTCGCCGGATGGGCAGTGGGTGTTCTTCGAATGGAAGCAGTACACCGATCCGATCGAGGAGAACTTCGACACTTACGTGGCCGGCCGCGACGACAAGGGGTTGCGGAAGCTCACGGACGAGGAAGCGAAGCACGCGCCTCCGGCCAACGGCGATTGGTCGCGGGACCGCAAGCGCGCCGTCTATGTCAGCCGTGGCGATGTGTTCCTGTACGACATCGCAGCGAAGCAGCGCCGCGTCATCACCGATACGACCGAGGCGGAGTCGGGCGCTCGGTTCACGCGCGATGAACAACGTGTTGCCTTCATGCGCGGCAACAATCTCTTCGTTGTTTCGCTGAAAGACGGCTCCGTCGAGCAGAAGACGAACATCGTCGAGGCCAGCGAGAAGGGTGCGCATGTCTCGCTCTTCGACGACCCCGACAAGAATCGCACCGAGAGCCAGAAATGGGTGGCCGAGGAGGCGAAGAAACTGAGCGATGTTGTCGCGCGCCGTGCCGCCGAGAAAAAGGAAGAAGACGCGAAGCGGAAGAATGAGCTGGCCATCGCGCCGATGAAACTGAAGAGCGGCGAGTCGGTGTCAGACCTTCGCTTGTCGCCCGATGAGAAGTACGTCATCGCCTTCATCGCCGTCGAAGCGGACAACCAGAAGCGGCCCATCGTTCCGTCGTACGTCACCGATACGGGCTACACGACCGATCTGCCGGCGCGATCGAAAGCCGGCGATGCGCAGGCAGCCTCGCGCGTGGCCAGCATTTCCACGACCGACGGCAGGGTGGAGTGGCTGAAGCACGGATTGAAAGTCGTGGAGCCGGTGAAAGAGGCCGCGAAGGAAGCCACGGCCGCCACCGAGCCTCCGAAGGTCGCAACCGCTGAAAAGACGGAGACGAAGGAAGCGGCGGATCGCGACATCGAGATGGATGGCCTCTATTGGTCCGATGACGGGACGAAGGCCGTGCTTCCGGTACGTGCCGCGGACAACAAGGATTCGTGGCTGCTGGCGTTGGATCCTGCCACTGCGAGCGCGCGCGTCATCGCGCACGATCACGATCCGGCCTGGGTGCATTGGCTTTTCGAGGGATCGGCGGGATTCGTCCCGAACAGCAGCACGGTCTGGTTCATCTCCGAACGAACGGGCTGGCTGCATCTCTATACGGTTCCGTACGAAGGCGGAGAGCCGCGCGCGATCACCAGCGGCAAGTACGAAGTCGACGAAGTGGCGATCTCGGGCGATCGCAAGAGCTTCTATCTGACGACCAGTCAGGAATCGCTGTTCGAGCGTCACCTGTATCGCGTGCCCGTCAATGGCGGCGCGCTGACGAAGCTCACGACGACTGCAGGCTGGCACAACGCGACGCCATCGCCGGATGGAACGCTGTTGGCCGATCTCTACTCGTACACGAACAAACCGACGGAGCTCTACGTCAACAACACGCGTGTGACGACGTCGCCGGCTCCGGAGTTCGCGAGCTATCCGTGGCTCGATGTGCCGATCGCTCACTTCACGGCGCGCGATGGAAAGTCAGTGCCGGTGAATCTGTACAAGCCCGCGAATTGGAATGGCGGGCCGGCCGTGATCTTCGTGCATGGCGCGGGCTATCTGCAGAACGTCCATCGCGGTTGGTCGAACTACTTCCGCGAGTACATGTTCCATCACCTGCTCATGGAGCGCGGCTATCTCGTCATCGACATCGACTATCGCGCGTCTTCCGGCTACGGCCGCGACTGGCGTACGGCGATCTACCGGCACATGGGTGGCGTCGATCTGGACGATCATGTCGATGCCGCGAAGTGGCTGGTGGCCGAGCACAAGGCCGATCCGAAACGCATCGGCATCTACGGCGGCAGCTACGGCGGCTTCATCACACTGATGGCCATGTTCACCACGCCCGATGTTTTCGCTGCCGGCGCCGCGTTGCGCCCGGTGACCGACTGGGCGCACTACAACCATCCCTACACCGCGAACATCCTCAATACACCGCAGACAGATCCCGAGGCGTATCGCAAGTCTTCACCGATCTACTTCGCGGAAGGGTTGAAGGGCGTGCTGCTCATGTGCCACGGCGTGATCGACGTCAACGTCCACTTCCAGGACACGGTCCGGCTCGCTCAACGCCTGATCGAGCTGCGCAAAGAGAACTGGGAAGTGGCCATGTACCCGCTCGAAGACCACAGCTTCGTCGAGCCAACGAGCTGGGCGGATGAGTACAAGCGCATCCTTCGGTTGTTCGAGACCGAGTTGAAATGAAGAGTGAAGGGTGAAGAGTGAAGAGTGAAGAAAGCCGGCCTTCTTTCACACTTCACTCTTCACCCTTCACTCTTCCAGGGAACACCCCACCCGCGAGGCCTGTTACCAGCGTCTCATGACCGTAGTTCCCTCAGAAAAGGTCCGCCGTGTCGGCATGATCTCCCTCGGCTGTCCCAAAAATCTCGTGGACGCCGAGATCATGCTTGGGCAGTTGCAGGCGGATGCCGGACATGCCGTAAACATCGAAATCACGAACGACCTCGATGAGGCGGATGTCGTGATCGTGAATACGTGCGGCTTCATCGACGCGGCCAAGCAGGAATCGATCGACACGATTCTCGAGATCGCGGGCAAAAAGGGGCACGGCGTCGAGCGTCTCATCGTCACCGGCTGCATGGTGCAGAAGTACCGCACCGAACTGCAGGACGCGATTCCGGAGATCGATGGCTTCGTCGGTCTCGATCACCTCGAAAAAATCACCGAGGCCGTGACCGGACTGGCTGCTGACGATCTCGCGCCGACGCGCCGTAAGATGTCGCTGCGGCTCTACGAAGACTTTCCGCGCGTGCTCACGCAGGGCACCGCGCACGCGTATCTCAAGGTCAGTGAAGGCTGCTCCAATCCGTGTACGTTCTGCTCGATTCCGCAGATGCGCGGCAAGTTCCGCTCGCGCAATCTCGACGCCATCGTGCGCGAGGCCCAGGCGCTGCAGCAGGCCGGCGTGAAGGAGCTGAATCTCGTCGCGCAGGATACGACGCGCTACGGAGAAGACATCGATCTGCCGAACGGATTGACGCGTCTCGTCGAGCGTCTGCTGGCCGAGACCGATTTCCGTTGGATCCGTTTTCTCTATGCGTACCCCGGCTCGCTCGACTGGTCTCTCTTCGAGCTGATGGGCCGCGAGCCGCGCTTCGCCTCCTACGTCGACATTCCGCTGCAGCACGTCTCCGCGAACGTCCTCGGGCGCATGCGCCGGCCGGGCTCGCCGCAGGAGTATCGCGAGATGATTTCCCGCATGCGCGAGCTCGTCCCCGACATCACGCTGCGCACGACCTTCATCACCGGCCATCCCGGCGAGACGCCGAAAGATTTCGGCGAGCTCCATGATTTCGTCGAATGGGCGCAGTTCGACAACATGGGCGCCTTCACCTACTCCGCGCAGGACGCCACACTCTCCGCGCGCATGACCGACACGCCTTCGCCGAAGACTGCCGAGCGCCGCCGCGCCAAGCTCATGGAACTGCAGCAGAAAATCGCCCTCGGTCGCAACGAGCGCAAAGTCGGCCAAACCTTCGACGCCATCATCACCGGTCTCTGCGACGAGACCGAGAACCTCGGCTTCTCGCTCTACGAAGGCCGCCTCATCGGCCAGGCCCCCGAAATCGACGGCCGCCTGCTCATCAACGACGGCATCGAGCTACTCCCCGGATCGCTGCCGGCGTTTGCGAAGGTCGAGATCACGGATGCACATCCGTACGACCTCGTCGGCGCCGTTGTCGCGTAAATCATTTGGAGTGCGGTGGCCGCAGCCGCCGCTTTCGTATGTCACCGCGTTGCACGAACATACAAAAGC
>JALYJW010000116.1 GCA_030775085.1 Acidobacteriota bacterium
GCCGGAGGCCACCGAGCCAGCCGGCGGGACGCCGGCGTTCCGTCAAACTCAATCGCAAGCCGACGCGAAGTCCGCAGGTTGCCTCTCCTGTCACGCCGGCATCGAGCCGATGCACGCCTCGGCGGCAGTGAAGCTGGCCTGCACCGATTGCCACGGCGGCAACGGTGCCGCGCTCGTCAAAGAACAAGCTCATATCCAGCCGCGCAATAAAGACCTCTGGAAAACCTCCGCCAATCCGCCGCGCACTTACACTGCGCTGCTCGAGGAATCGGCCGAGTTCGTCCGCTTCATCAATCCCGGCGATCTGCGCGTCGCGAAAGAAACCTGCGGAGGCTGTCACGCGCAACAGACCGCGGCCGTTCCGCGCAGCACGATGACGACGAGCGCGATTTTCTGGGCCGCCGTCAGTTACGCGAACGGGCTCACCGGACAGAAGCGCGCGTTCCTCGGCGAGTCGTACAATCGCGACGGCAAGCCGCAGATCCTCCTGCCGGCCCGGCCGCCGACACCCGATCAGATCGCGAAGGGCGCGCTGCCGCAGCTCGTGCCTTTGCCGCGCTGGGAGTTTTTCCAGCCCGGCGGTGAATACTTCCGCGCCTTCGAGCGCGGCGGCATCTCCAACAGCACCATGCCGCCCGAGACCGGCAATCCGTTTCAGGGCGAGGATGCCGGCCGTCCCGACATTCGTCTCTCGAATCGCGGCCGCGGTACCGGCTCGCGCATTTCGCCGGGTCTCATCAATCTGCAGAAGACGCGGCTCAATGATCCGCATCTGTCATTCCTCGGCACGAACGATCATCCGGGCGATTATCGTTCCAGCGGATGCACGGCCTGTCACGTCGTCTATGCGAATGACCGCGATCCGCTGCACTCCGGTCCGTGGGCCGCGGCAGGGCACACTGGTCTCTCGCAAAGCGGCGACAAGTCGATCCCGAAAAACGAAAAGGGTCATCCCATCAAGCATCAGCTCACGCGCGCGGTGCCGACCAGTCAATGCATGAGCTGTCACATGCATCAGCCGAATTCATTCGTGAATACGTACCTCGGTTACACGATGTGGGATTACGAATCCGACGCGGAATTGCTCTGGCCGAAAGAGCAACGCCGTCCCACGGAAGCTGAAAAGCGCACCAGCCTCGAACACAATCCCGAAGGCGCGGCTACGCGCGGGTTGTGGACCGACGTCGATTTCCTGGAAAACGTCTCGAGCCTCAACAGTAAGGCCAAACATACACAATTCGCCGACTATCACGGCCACGGCTGGAATTTCATGGCCGTCTTCAAACGCGACCGCAAGGGCAATCTTCTCGACAAAGACGATCGCATCGTCCCGTTCGACGATCCGAAGAAATTCGAAAAGACCGTGCATCTCCGCGACATCCATCTCGAGCGCGGCATGCATTGCTCCGACTGTCATTTCTCGCAGGACGAGCATGGCAATGGCCAGCTCTATGGTGAGTACGGCAACAACATCGAGATCGAGTGTCAGGATTGCCACGGCAATGCGACCGCCTACACGAATCTGCGTACCTCGGGGCCGGCGGCGCCTGTACTCGCCGACGGTATCGGTACCGACCTGCGCATGGGAACCACACCCTTCGGTCAGCGCCGCTTCCTCTGGTTCAACGGCAAACTCTTCCAGCGCTCGATGGTGAATCCCGGCATGGAGTGGGAAGTGAAGCAGGTGAAGGACACCGTCACGCCCGGTCATGCGCGCTTCAATCATAAATCGTACGACGCCAAGACCGTCAAGAACGCCGCCGGCGGCATCGCACACACCGACACGAAAATGACCTGCTACGCGTGCCACACGTCATGGATGACATCGTGCTCGGGCTGCCACTTGCCGCAAGAACAAAATGTCAGCAGTCCGATGCAGCATTACGAAGGAACGAACACGCGCAACTACGCGTCGTACAACCCGCAGGTCATTCGCACCGACGCGTTCATGCTCGGCGTGAACGGCACGACCAAAGGCCACAGGATCGCGCCGGTTCGCTCGTCCAGTGCGCTGGTGATCAGTTCCACGAACGCGCAACGGCAGCGCATCTATATCCAGCAGCCGCCGATCTCCGCCGCCGGCTACAGCAGCCAGGCCTTCAATCCGCACGTACCGCACACGGTGCGCAGCCGCGAGACGCAGGCGTGCGGCAGTTGCCATATCACCGAGGAGAATGACAACAATGCGTGGATGGCGCAGTTGCTCCTGCAGGGGACCAACTTTGTCAATTTCATCGGAAGGTTCGCGTACGTCGCCACGGGACACGATGGATTCGAAGCGGTCGCGGTTACGGAGTGGGACGAGCCGCAAACAGTGATCGGATCGTCGTTGCACAGGATCGTCTATCCCGACGACCACGCCAAACACGAGAAGGCGAAGAAAGAGCTCACCGTCGCGCATCATCATCATGCGCACGACGCGCGCGGCATCCAGTTGCGTGGCGAATATGCGTTTGTCGCGAGCGGGGAGGGCGGCCTCGAAGTCTTCGACGTCGCCAACATCGACAACAAAGACTTCTCCGAGCGCATCGTCAGCGCGCCTGTGTCACCCATCGGCCAGCGCACGTTCGTCAAGACCAGATTTGCGACTGCGATCGCGCTCCCAGCGACAATGCCGATGGACCCGATGCGCAAGACACAGTTCATTCCCGAGAACGAAGAGCAGCCCATCCATCCGCTCTATCGCTACGCGTACATCGCCGATCGTGAAGAAGGATTGGTGATCGTCGATGTCACGACGCTCACGGACGGAAACCCGGGCAACAACTTCCTGTCGCGCGCGTTGACGTTCAATCCGGACAACATCCTCGATGGTGCGAACACGATCGCCGTCGCGGGGCGTTGGGTGTTCATCGGTGCGGACAAAGGTCTCGTGGTCATCGACATCGACAAGCCGTTGCAGCCCCGCATTGTGACGACGCTCGATGGCTTCGAGAAACAGACCGGCATCGCCGTGCAGTTCCGCTACGCCTTCGTCACCGACGCCAATGGACTGCACACCATCGACATCACCGATCCCGCCAAGCCGCGCCGCGCTGCGACCGTGCCGATCGAAGACGCCCGCAACGTCTACGTCGCGCGCACCTACGCGTACGTCGCCGGCGGCAAACAGGGCGTGGTCATCGTCGACATCGAGAAGCCGGAGAAGCCGTTCATCGATCAGGTATTTCACGACGACCTGCACGACGTGAACGACGTCAAGGTTGCAGCGACGAACGCCAGCGTCTTCGCGTACGTCGCGGACGGCGAGCACGGGCTCAAGATCCTCCAGCTCACGTCGCCCGAATGGACGCCGGCCTACGCCGGCTTCAGCCCGCGTCCCGCGCCGCGCCTCATCGCCAAACGCCACACCCACGGCCCCGCGCTGGCCATCTCGAAGGGACTCGACCGCGACCGCGCCGTCGACGAAAGCGGCAACCAACTCTCGATCTTCAATCGCATCGGTGCCCGCCCCATGACCTTCACCGAAATGCAGCGCCTCTACATCCGAAACGGCTCGATCTACACCGTCAAAGAGGTGAAGAAATGAAACGCCTCGCATTGGCAGCGACGCTCATCGCGGTTACAGTCCTTGCGCAACAACCGCCGGCCTCTTCCACTGCCGACCGCCGACCGCCGACCGCCGACTCTCAAGTGGGCCAGTACATCGGAGTCGGTTCGTGCGTGAACTCCGGTTGCCACGGCAGCACGGAGCCGCTCAATGCATCGCGCGTTCTGCAGAACGAGTTCTATACGTGGCTCAATAGCGACCGCCACGCCGGTGCATACAACGTGCTGCTCACCGACCACTCCGCGCGCATCGCCCGCAACATGCGCCTGAAGAAAAAAGCGTGGGAAGAAAAAGTCTGCCTCGACTGCCACACCACGAACGTCCCCGTCTCAGAGGTTGCAGTCGTCATCGACCCCGAGGATGGGATTCAGTGCGAAGCGTGCCACGGCCCGGCTTCCGGCTGGCGCGGCGAGCACACGGAAGAAGGATGGACGCACGAACAGAGCGTCGCCCGAGGCATGATCGACCTGCGCAACATCAGCAGCCGCGGCGCGGTCTGCATGGCCTGCCACGTCGGCAACGCAAAGAAAGAAGTCGATCACGAGCTCATCGCCTCCGGACATCCGGTCCTGGCCTTCGAGCTCGACAACTTCACGGAATCAATGCCGCCGCACTGGAGCCCCGGCCGCGAAACACACGGCGTCCGCGCCTGGGCAGTCGGACAGGTCATCAAATTCCGCCAGTCGCTCGACAACCTGTCGCGTCATGCCCGCGGCGACGAATGGCCCGAGTTCTCCGAGATGAGCTGCTTCAACTGCCACCACGACCTCAAAGACAGCGAACGGCGTCAGCAGCGAGGCTGGCCAAGCCGCGCCGGCCTCCCGTCCTGGTCCCCGCAACACTGGGTCATGCTGCGACTCATCATCGGCCGCGCCTCCACCGAATCGCGCGACCAGCTCGACCCCCTCATCCGCGACATCGCCCGCGGCGTCTCCCGCATGAACGACCCCGCCGCCCTCGCCACGAACGCCGGCCGTGCCCGCAAAATCGTCGACACCCTCGTCCCGAGAGTCGACGCCCTGCGCTGGAACGACTCCGACATCCGATCGCTGATGACATCGATCGCCAACGACCGCGAATTCATCCTCACCTCCGACGTCCACGCCGCCGAACAATCCGCCCTCGCATTACAAAGCCTCGCCAGCGCCCTCACCAGACGCAACCCGCGACTCCTGCGCAGCAGCATGGTCCGCGCGATCGACGCGCTGTTCGACGAAGTGAATAATCGCGATGACTACGATCCGGCGCGATTCGTGGAGAAATTGAACGCCGTCAGGACATCCTTGTAAATAGCGCTGGCGGAACGCCGGCGTCTCGCCGGCTGGCCCGGCGGCGTCCCGCCGCCGCGCGCTCGCGCTGAACGTGGACCTGTAGGTACATTGCGGATGCCGTGAACGCTGCCCTTGGTTTACGATGGCTGTCGTGCAGAGCGCGATGAGCCTTCGCTGTTTGCGCTAGCACGAACTTCTGGCGCAGATGGCTCGGCGATGACGGTGAGCTTCACGATTCCATGTGCTACTGAGTCCGTCCGCTGAAACGGCTGACCCGGCGGAAGAAGCGCCTCTTTTGCTAAAGAACTATGCAATTCCGCCGTTGCGTACAACCATCACCTGACTCATCAATCCTTTACGCGCGACGGAACTTCTGGCGTGTATCGTGACTCCGGTCACGGGTTTTCGGATCGTTCGTACCTAGATTGCTGGCGTACAACTGACAGGAGGAATGGATGTCACCTACCCCCGGAATGAGAAGAAGCTCGCTGTACTGGGTCCCGGTTTTCGCGCTGGCAGTCTCGCTGCTGGTGCTGGCCGGTCCGATTCAGGCGCAGCCTTTTGGCGCATGGCTGACCACGAGCGCACCGCCGAATACGGGCCATGTCGCGATCCCCGCAAACGCAGCGCTGAATCCCACCGGTGCGTTTACGTTCGAGGCATGGGTCTCGATCTCGAACTCAGGCAGTGGAGAGGATTGCCGCACCATCGCCGGCAAGAACTATCTGCAGGCGTGGTGGATTGGCCTCTGCACCGTCAGCGGCAAACCAACGCTGCGTTCGTATCTCAAGGGCGGTGCGTCCGCGAGGAACGGCGGAGAGGTCGAGCCCAATCGCTGGACGCACATCGCGGTGGTCTTCACCGGCGCGGAGAGGCGGCATTACATCAACGGTGAGTTGGCCGCGACGTTTGCGGAGGCCGGGCCCCTGCCCACCAGCGCCAGTGAGTTACGCATCGGCAGTGACGTGAGCTGGCAGTTTCCGCCGACCGGCGGCATCGACGAAGTGCGTCTGTGGAACGTGGCCCGCACCGAGGCGCAGCTTCGCGCCAACTTCAACAAAGAGATCACCGCGGTGGAAGCTGGTCTCGTGGCGGTCTGGCCTTTCAACGGCAACGCCGCCGACATTCTCGGACCTCACGATGGTGCGACGACGGGGAGCGGGACGGGCTTCCTGACATTCCCGGTCGCCCTCAATTGCGGCGCCAACACGGCCACTACACTTTGCCTGCTGACCCGTTTCTCGATCACGTCCCGCTGGCGGACCAACCCAACGCCCGGAAGCCTGACCGATGGACAGTCGCAGGTGGCAGGCGTCGCCAACGCCGGCTCGGGTCTCTTCCAGTTCTTCTCGCCGACCAACTGGGAAATCCTGGTGAAGACTCTGGACGGCTGCGGATTGAATAACCGCTACTGGGTATTCTCCGCCGCGACGACCAACGTCTTCTATCGGATGGACGTGCTGGACGTGACGAGCGGTAAGCAGAAGATTTACTTCAACTATCCGGGCCCGCCGGCACCTGCCGTGACGGATACCAGCGCATTAGCGGTTTGCCCGTAGCGTAGTTTTTCGCGAGCGCCGCCCCTCACCCTTCCCTCTCCCCGCCGTGGCGGGGAGAGGGTTTTTCTTGATTACGGACACGAGCCCGGGAAGGCGCCTGTATCCGTGATGGCGGGGGCTGCGGTTCCTTGTGCGTGGAAGTAGGTTTTGACGGTTCCCCTTTGCGTGTCCGTCACTGTGATGGTGTATTCGACGTCTGTGGTCGCCGCGGCGAAGACCCAGTAGCTGTTGTTGAGACCGCAGGCATTGAGGACCTTCAGGATCATTTCGATGTTCGACGATCCGAAGAACCAGAACAGCGCGGATTCCGAGGTGTATTCGATGGCGGTGCCGGTGCCTTGCAGCGTGGGCGTTTTCCATGTGACGGACACCGCGAAGCGGTCGTTGTTGAGGCAGGCCTTCGTGTCGCTCGGTACACACGGCTGATTGCCGCCGCCGTCCGGGACGTTGATGAATTGCTGGATGGATGGGAACGTGGTCGAGAAGCGTCCGTCGACTTTGGCGTTGCTGATGTTGTCGCATCCCGCCGAGACGTCGGTGCCGCAGGCGCCATAGAGCTGGCCGACGATTTGTCCGCCGTTGATCAGCGCAGGCGCACCGGAGCTGCCGCCGTAGGTGCCGCCCGCGCCGCCGTTCGAGTAGAGATAGTTCGAGGCCGGCAATGAGGTGCAAGTACCGAAGTTGCTGTTTGCGTTGGTGCTCGAGTAGCGTTGCGGCGCGGGAACATTGAGGTCGTCGGGGAAGGGATGCGACACGCGATGGATCTTCGTACCGTTCGGCTGCTCGACGGTGGTCCAGCCGAGAAGCGAACGGCCTCCGGGAAGGCTATTCAGGCGGACGAACGTGAAATCACTGCTGGCATTGGTGGCCAGCAGCGTCGAGCCGAGGACGGGCGCCGGGAATGACGGAAACGCTGCATTGCAGGACGAAGTCTTGTAATCGAAGTGCGACTCGAGCGTCGTAGCCGAGGCCTGCGAGTCGAAGCAATGGTTCGCGGTGAGCAGGTAGGGAACGAACGTGGCCGCGACCTTGTCGTTGACCAGGCCGCCGCTGCAGACGAAGCCGTTGCCGTTCTTGACGTACTGAAGATGCGCGATCGCGGCGCGCGCGGATGCGATCGCGTCGTACGTCGCCGTCGACGTACAGGTGGCGTCGATGAGGCAGGTCGATGCGTCTTCCGGTTGCGCCTGGAGTGTTCTCAGGTGGCGCGGCGCCACGAGCTCCAGGAGATCGCGGATCTCGAACGAGGCCACGTCCGTGGCAACCTTCGGCGTCGGAATCTCCACTTCGAGATGGACCACCGGCCCGTTCACGCTGGGTGTGTAAAGGCTGCCTTCATAGACCAGCTCTTTGCCGAAGCCGATCGGCGCCTGTCCCGCGCCGTAGACCCACAGGGTCGCTCCTTCGGGCAGGATGACGTTGGTGAGGTGCAGGCGGACGCGATCGGCGCCGTCCACGCGAACGGATCCGCTCCAGATGAGTGTTCCGCGATCGGAAGCAGCCGCCAATCCTCGGGCGTGCGCGCTGGGAGCTCCCTTTTCCGCGACCGCGGCTTCGAGGCGCACCGAGATTGCGTCGTGAATCGTGCGCGTGAATCCGTTCTTCAGCGGCAGGCGATCCGCATCGTTCCACGCGCGAATGGCTTCGAGCTCCTCGGGCGCCGCTTCCGCTGCGGCAGCCAGCATTGCTGCCGGCTCGCCGGCGGCTTGCTCCAGCAGTCGCGGTGCGGCCGGGTAGGACTTCAGTCCGATTGGGTCACGCGAGAAGGCGGGCCCGTTCGATTCGCCCGGAGCCGCAGCGGCAGAGATCGCAAGCAAAAGCGACAACGACAATGACAGACGTTTCATGAAAGTCCTCCCGGAGACCTTGGATCGATACTCAGCAAGATAGACCTCAATTGCCATGCGCGCTAGCGGCGCGGGGTCAATCCGCCAGCGGCGGCGGCGGCCAGCACGAGCATCAGGAGGGGTGTGAGCAGCACGCGCGATGCGGAAGTGATGATCAGGAACGTCGGATCGCCCGAGGCCTTGAGATAGAAGAAGAGTGTCGCGCCGAGGGTCAGGACGGCCATGCTCAATGGCAGAAGTGCGCGGCGCCAATCGCCGAGAAACACGACGACGACCGGCGCGATCCACGGAATCCACCAGGCGTTGTAGCTGGCCAGACGCAACGTCTCGCGTAAGACGACGCCGAGATATTGCAGCGAAAACGAGCCGTTGCCGCGATAGGTGTCGAGCAGGCCGTTGCTGATCACGAACCAGAGCCACAAGCCGAGGATCAGCATGGCCGGCAGGACGACCGCAATCGAGCGCTTCACGCCGCGGCGATCGATCAGCATCGCCAGCAGCACAGCCACGAGGAAACTCGCGCCTTCGACTTTCGTCGCCACGGCTCCGGCCACACCGATTGCTGCGATGACGGTCTGCGTGCGCCGATCGTCGATGAACAGCAACGCACCGACGGCGATTGCTTCAAAGAACAGCAGCAACGGATCCGCGGCCCCCGCCGTTTGGGCGTGCGTCATTGCGTAGGTCATGACCGCGGCTGCAAGAAGCGCGGAGAAATAATCGCGCGTGCCGGCGCGGATGAAGGCAATGATCCCGGTCAGACACAGGCCGGAGAGCAGCAGCGCGCTCCACCACGAGAACTGACGCGAGAGCGTCGTCGACCACGCAAAGAGCAGCGGCAGGACTGGCGGATAGTCGGCGTGCGAGAAGAAATGATGGGGGCTACCGAGGTAGTCGAGGTCGATCCCGCCGGCGCGGAAGAAGTGCATGCCCTTGCTGCCCCAGAAAAAGAGCAGATCGCCGCAAGTTTCGCGGCCGGTGAGCAGGCCGTACGCGGTGATGCCCAGGATGAGCAGGATTCCGATGATGGGAATCGAAGGCTTCGTCAACTTGCCGCCGCGCAGGTGCATGACGCCGATGATCACTAGCGGCAGGAGCAGCAGGAAGAGCCGCGTGCGCGACCACTCCACGCCCACGACCGACATGGCGGTCATGACGGCGGCCGTGATGAGCGCTCCCGCGGCGCCGGCGATGGCCAGACGTCCGTCCAGTCCGAGCCGGCGCACACCTTCGAGCCGCCAGACCACGCCTCCGATCAGCGGAAGCAGGAGCCAGGCGGCGAATCCGAGAACGTCGGTCATCGGATCGCCGCGTAGAGGCGGCCCTCCGGAAACTCGCGGACCAAACGGTAGCCGCGATGCTCGAGCGGACTGCCGAGGGCGATCACGAAGTCGGGCCAGGCAATGCCCTCTTCGAGCGAAGGATGCAGTACGCGATGGTGGGGCAGATGGCCGTCAGCGGTCATGTAGTGCGTGGCGTCGAAGTTCTTTCCCTGCGCCGGCGCAATCACAGTGAGCGACGCGCCGCGCGGCATGAGCGGTTCCGCATGACGGCTCATCACGATGGCCTGTCGCGAAAGGTGAGGAGCGCCCGGCACGCGATCGTAGATGGTCTCGGGGATCTCGAAGTACGGCCCGCCCAACCGGTACAGATGCCGCACGAGAAGAAACGTCAGCACCAGCGAGCAGCAACCGATGACGACGACACGGATCGCGGAACGAGACATCGCGCTCAACTCAATCCGGACGGCAAGCGCGGCGACGAGAGGAGCTCTGCGAAGATCCTCCAGCGCTTTTCCGCGTCGCCCTCGGCGTGACGCTCGACGTAGTTGCGAACGAGATCCTTGCCGAGGTTGTAGTTGATGACGTAGCTGCGGTACTGATCGATGAACTTCACACGCTGGCGCGCGCGCGCGGGCTCCATCAGCGCGTAAGTCGTCAGCCACTCGGCTGCCTGATCGGCGTTGATCTTGCCGTCGAGGTATTGACGCGCCGCTTCATTGCCGGCGTAGCCGGTGCGCGAGAAGAGCTCGTAGATGCGGTAATACTGCGATGCGCGCTCGCCATCGAGTCCGGCGATGGGGAACAGCGTCTCCCGCTCCATGGCCACGCGCTCATCCGCGGGAAACGCCACTTCGATCCCATAGTTCGCGCTTCCTTCGGCGATGAGCGACTGCGCGGAGAACAGCGCGTACACCGAGAACTCCACCCATCCGCGCTCGCGCACGAGCGTCCGTTCGAGCAGCGCGTTGTAGACGTGATGGCCCGGATAACCCTCGTGACAGGCCAGGTCGATGGCGCGGTCGATGAAGATCGGCAGATCGGTGTTGACCTGAATCAGACTGCGAAAATCGCCCTGGTACCAGTTGTAGCCGCTCCACGATTTTCCGGTCACGTACTCCACCGTGAACGACTCGCCGTGCGGCAGTGGCATGTGCGCCGCGGTCATGTCCCGACAGACGTCGATGGCCGCGCCGAACACCGCATCGAGCTTCTCCCGCGGAATGACGAACTGCGCGCGAAACGCTTCGACGCGCGCGGAGAGCGAACCATCGCCGGGCAACTCGTTATCGATCGCCGCATTGAGCGCGCGGAAATAGTCTTCACCGTTCGTTGGTGCAACCGCGTCGTAGAGCGCTTTCGATTCCTCGTCGAACGTCAGATGCGTTCCCTGCAACATCGCCGCGCGCGCAATGAGCGCATCGGTCTGACGCCGCAGATAATCGAGACGGAGCGATTCGATCGCTTCGGCCGGCCGCTCGATTACCGCGAGCGCGCCGCGCAAAGACGTCGCCGCATCGTGAATCTCGCGGAGTGGTTGTTTCGCGGCGCGCGCTTCCTCGCGCCAATCCGGCGGGCCGTAGTACGCGTCGACATAGTCGGCGTCATGCTCGCCCATGGCCAGCACGAGCCGGACATACCGTTCCGCAGCGTCGTTCATGGCGGCGCATCGTATCCGCGAAACCGTAGAGCTGGGAAGCCGCTGTATCGTTGTGCGATGCGAGAACTACGCGAGATGCTCCTGGCCAACCTCGAGGGTGCGTACCTGAAGAACGGATGGCACGGAACGACTCTGCGCAACGCCATCCGCGGACTCCATGCGAAAGAAGTCTCGTGGCGTCCGGCGCCGGGACGTCACAACATCTGGGAGCTGACCGCGCACGCCGCGTATTGGAAGTACGCCGCCCGACGCCGCCTCACCGGCGGCAAACGCGGAGCCTTTCCGATGAAAGGCAGCAACTGGATCCACGCACCCGCGCAGATCGATGAGAGCTCATGGCACGAGGTCGTCCGCCTGCTCGATGAAGAACATCGCCTGCTGCGCGAAGTCGTCGCATCGATCAGCGACGCCGACCTGCGCGACCGCAAAAAACAGCGAGTGCTCTACGGCGTCGCCGCCCACGATGTCTATCACGCGGGCCAGATTCAGTTGGTGAAGAGGTTGGGGGAGGGATAGCGCGAGAGCCGCCCCTCACCCTAACCCTCTCCCCGCGTCCGGGGAGAGGGGACTGGGAACGAACGGCGGCGCAAACTTCCAGTCCCCTCTCCCCTCCGGGGAGAGGGTTAGGGTGAGGGGCGGCTCTCGCGAACAATCAACCGCCCACCTCCACCACCTCATCACTCTCCAGATCGATGTACCAGAGCGCTCCGGCGCATGGGTGGCCGGTGATGGCGGTGAGGGCGCGGCAGTAGCGTTGGACTTGTTCGCGGTCGCGCGCGACGCGTTGCGGGTCGGGGGTGCCGCTTTTGTAGTCGATGACGAGGTCGCGATTCGTTTCGCGGAGGATTCGATCGATGCGGCGCTCGACGAGTGTTCCTTCCTCGACGAAACGCACGGACACTTCGCGGCCGATGGTTTCGGCGCGGGCGATGCGTTGCAGCATCGGGGAGCGGGCGATCGTGGAGAGGCGTTTGCGCACGCGCGTGACCGCGTCGGAATCGGCGCCGGCTTCCACCGCGAGTTGGCGAAGCAGCGGCTCGGTGTCGGAGCGGCCGTCCCACAATTCGAGGACGCGGTGCAGGAGGATTCCGGCGTTGCGGTTGCGCGATCCGGCCCGTCGCGCCGCCACTTCGGCGGTGCTGTACGTCTCCGCAACATCCGCGGGCGATGCGATGACCAGAGGAACGATGGGCGAGGCAGCCAGCTCCGCCTCCAGCGCTGCGTCGTGCAATCGCGGTCGCGTGCGCGCGCCGGCGGCGTGAACTTCCACCTTCTCGAACGCAAGCGGCCCGATGATCGTTTCGCGCACGTGTCGTGAGGGCGTTGCACTCTCCCACATCGCCGCGAGCGATCTCTTGTCGGTACCGAGCGCATCGTTGAGGCATTTGAGGAAGCCGGCGTTTTTCGTCTCGTCGTGGAGGTTGCAGACGAAGACGACATCGCACTTTGCGCGCGTGACGGCCACGTAGAAGAGGCGCCGGATCTCCGCTTCTTCGCGTTGCCCGCTGATTTTCTTCAGCTTTTCATCGCCGGCGAAACGGAAGTTTGCGGAGATCGACTCGGCGCGTCCGGAGAGGACGATGCTGCGCGGTTCTTCGACGGTGAACAGTTGCGTGGCTTCACTGCTGGTGGTGGGGAAGGAGAGGTCGGGGAGGATGACCGTCTCGAACTCCAATCCTTTCGCGGCATGCACGGAAAGGATGCGCACTGCGTTCTGCGATTCGTCGGCGAGACTCGGCTCCATCTCTTCCGGATCGGCGCGGCGCCGTTCGATCTCGTCGACGAACTGCCGGACCGACGCGCCGAGGCGCTGGTCGTATTCGAACGCGATCGCGCGAACGTGCTCGAGATGGCGCAGGTGCCGATTCCCATCCGCCGACGCGTCATAGACCCGCTCGATCGAGCAGGTCGTCACGACGAGGTCGATGAGCTGCGAGTTCGTGAGATGTCGCGACGCCTCGCCGAATCTCGCAATGGAGGCGGTGAAGTCGGTCCAGGGATGCTGAGTGTCAGTCGCTACTTGCACCCCTTCCGCGATTTCGACATCGGTCAGGGCGAAGTACGGCGTGCGCGCGGCGGAGATCAGGGCGCCGAGGTCGAACGGGTAGGCGATGGCGCGGAGCACGGCCAGCAGGTCGACGGGAGCGCGGCGGTCGAGGAAGAGGCGCGTCGGTGGCAGGACATAGGGGATGTCGTAGCGATCGAGCGTGTCGAGGTAATCGTCGATTTTCGTGAGCCGCCGGAAGAGGATGGCGAAGCGCCGCAGATCGAGCGGCGATTCACCGCGATGCGCCTGGATCCATTCCGCGATGGCCTCGGCCTCGGCGAAGAAGCGATCTGATTTGTCGTTGTGCTGCGCATCGATCAGCGTGACGTGCACGTCCATAACGCGACGCGTTTTCGCGCGCGCCTGCAGCGCGTGATACGCGGGACGGAAGACGTTCGGATCGTGCATTGGCTGCTCGGGAAAGAGCCGGGCAAACATGGCGTTGATGACGTCGAGCAGCGGCGGGTCGCTGCGAAACTGATCGCCGAGGATGCGCCGTTCCGCGCCGCCGCGGGCGAGATCCTCGGTCATGCGGTAGTACGTTTCCGGATCGGCGCGGCGGAAACCGTAGATCGACTGCTTCGGATCGCCGACCACGATGGTCTTGCCCGGCACGTACGCATCGCCGGCGTCGCGCGCCAGCTTGTCGATGATGCGCGCCTGCGTGCGATCCGTGTCCTGAAACTCGTCGACGAAGATGAAATCGAACTGCGCGCGCGCGCGCGCCAGCACGGTCTCATCGCCGAGGACTGCGAGCGTGCGCAACAACAGATCGTCGAAGTCCACGACGCCGAGGTTCCGCTTCTCCTCGTCGAGATACGCGAGGAACCTCCGCGTCAGCGCCAATAGCGCCAGCGCCGCGCGGTGCGAAACGAGGCGATCGTAAATCGAATCGCCCTTGTCGCCGGAGCGGAGCACGACCATCGGTTCCTTGAGCGGAACGCAGTAGCGCAGATCGATGAGACGCAGGCTGGCGGCGACCGGCTGCAAATACTCGATCCAGTTGTCGAGAGAGCCACCTAGGAGCGAGCTTGCGTTGCATGGCGTCGCGCGCAGATGCGTGGCCACGCGCGCCGCGGCCGGATCCTTCACCGTCGCGGAGTCGCGGCGGATCCAGACGATGGCCTCTTCGAGCTTCGGTAGCACGTCGAGGTCGAAATCGCCGAAGTCGTATTCGGTCTCCAGCAGCAGATCGCGCCGCTCGAACAGTGTGAGCACGAGATCGCGGATCTGAAAGAGATATCCAACGTGCGCGAACAGCAGCTCCCACTCGCGCACCACTTCCGGCTGCGGATCGACGCGCGTTTCCTTGTCGAGCCACGCGTCGTACAACTGGCCATACAAAAGCGACCGCTCGAATCCTTCGATGATCTTGAACTGCGGATCGAGACCGGCCTCGATCGGGAAACTGCGCAGCAGCGACTGGCAGAACGAATGAATCGTCTGCGACCGCAGCGAGTCGATGTTGGCGAGATGATGGGCGATGGCGCTGCGTGCACGCTCGGGATCGGTGATGGTGACGAGCGGCGTTGGGGAACCAACCGGCCATGAGGCGAGTCGGCGGTCGGCAGTCGGCAGTCGGCAGTAGCTAGAAGCACCGTTGTCACTGGTGATGCTGTCGTCAATGCTCTCGTCGGGGTCTTCCACTGCCGACTGCCGACTGCCGACTGCCGACTGAAGCTCCTCGAGCGCTTCGCGAATCCGATCCGCGATTTCTCCCGCGGCTTTCTCCGTGAACGTCATCAGCACGACGCGTTCGAGGGCGAGGTCTTCGCGCTCGAGCATGAGCTTCAGCACCTCGGCCACGATGGCGGTGGTTTTGCCCGTGCCGGCGCCGGCCTCGATGACGAGATTGCGGCGTTCTGTTGGCGGCTTGCGCGGCGCGAACTCGAAGCTCTGTTGCAGCGTCACGCTTCCTCGCCTCGTTGGTCTGGGCCCTGGACGAGCCCGTGTGCGAGCAACGTCCGCGGATCCTTCTGTTGCTGCACGGCGTAACGCTCGTCAAAATCATGCCGCGTGCGGCAGGAGTGATTCACCGGGCAGTACTTGCACGAATTGAACTCCGCGTCGTTGTCATTGGGAAACGCCGGAAAGGTTCCGTCGAGGATGGCTCGCGCAAAGATCTCCAGCGTTTCCATCAGACCATCGCGTTTTTCGTGCAATGCGAAGGCGAACTTGGCCGGCTTGCCTTCCGCCACGATCGGCTTGATGGCACCGCTGATCTGTTCCGGCGGGCAGGCGAAGAACTCGGCCACGGCCATGGCGTAAAGCGCGAGCTGCAGGCGCACGCCGCGATCGATCTTTTCGCCGAGGTTGAGATGGCGCAGGGCCTTGCCGGACTTGTAATCGACGATGCGCGCTTTCGTCGAATCGCGATTCATGTCGATGCGGTCGATCGTTCCCTCCACGCGCACCGCGATGCCGCCGGCGTCGATAACGAACGGCTCCGGGTGATCGTTCGGTCGCGCGGAATCCCCTCGGCGCGGCCTCGATCCGAAGCGATACTCGAACCAGCGCGGCACGAGCTCCTGCGCCTCGAGATCGGCCAGATCGTTCAGCACGAACTCGCGCAGAATGCGTTTCGTGGCGCGCCGCTCGATGTCGCGCACCGTGCGATTGAACGGCGGCACCTCCGCTTCGTGCGCGTCGAACTGCTGATCGATGAGCGCATCGAGACGTGCCGCGAGTCGCTCGGGCAACTGCGGGAGTGAGGCCGCCGCCTCCGCGAGATCTCCTTCCGAGGTGTTGCGGTAGAAGCCTTCCAGGATGCGATGGTCGATCGACCCTTTCTCGCGATGATGGATCTGCACCTCGCGCTCGGGCGCATCGAGCTCTGTCACGCCGAGGAGATGCTTGAGGAGAAACTTCTGCGGACACTCACCGAAATCTTCGAGCTGCGTCGGCGAGAGCGCCTCCAGTTTCGCGCGCAGCGATTCGGGGAGCGTTCCGATGTAACCATCAAAGACCGAGCGCGTGCCGGCTTTGGCTATGAGTTGGAGGGGCCGGGATTGCCGCGAGAGCCGCCCCTCACCCTGACCCTCTCCCCACCGCGATGAGGCTGCGGCGGGGAGAGGGGACTGAGTTGCGGAGCTGCGCAGGTAACGCGATTTGCGCAGCACTTTGCCGAAGCCGTCGCCGGTGGCGAAGGAGAAGTGAACGTTCGAAGACGAATCGCCGAGAAGCGAAAAGAGGAGTTGCTCCTCCTCGCGCCCGTCGCCGATCTCGCGCAACTCCAGCAGACGCCGGTCGGAATCGGGAAGCAGCGGATCCTCGGTGCGGCGTTGCGGGAAGATGTCGTCCTGCATTCGCACGACGAAAAGGTGCGTGAATGAGCGCCCGCGAAAACGCATCACATCGCCCGCCCAGACGCTGACGAGTCGGCGGTCGGCAGTCGGCGGTCGGCAGGAGAGCGATTCCTGCTCGATGGCGTCGAGGACGGCGCTTGCGTCGAAGCCGCGATTCCATGCGCGGGTGCGTGTGAACACCGTGGCGATCTCATCGAGCTTCGTCGCGGCGGCGAGATCCAATTCCGTTTCGATCCGGAACAAACTGCCGAGGCGGGCGATGAAGTCGGCATCGATCGCGGAAGTCATTGACTCCAGCTCGGCCACCACCTCGATGTAACCCTCGATGACGGGCGAGCGCGTGCGCATCGTGCGCAGCTCCTCGCTCGTGCCGCCGGCGATGCGCGCGCGCCGCGTGGCCGCATCGGTCTCATCGATCCGAATGCGCGTCTTCACGTACAGACCATCGCGCAGCAGCTCCAGCACCTCGCCGCGGAGAAAGCCGCGCTCGCGCAGACGGAGCAACGTCATCGCACCGCGTCCGATGCGATGCGCGGACAGCGGAATCTCATCAGCGAGCGAAGTGCGGAAGCCATGCTCGTTCGCGAAACGATTCAACAACCGCGCGTCGTACGGCTCCAGTGACCGCGCCACGATCCCGATCTCGCTTTCCGGCGTTCCTTCGGCGATCAGCGACGACACACGCGCGCAAACATCGCGGAGCTCGTCGATGCGGGAGTCGTACTGGACGGCAGTCGGCGGTCGGCGGTCGGCGGTCGGCAGTGGAAGAGGCCGAAGATGGTTCTCGCTACTGCCGACTGCCGACTGCCGACTGCCGACTCGCTCGCCGACCGCCTCGATGAACGGCTGCGCGAACGGTTGCTCCGTTGGAATCCAGATCGCGGCCACGCGTTCCGCGTCGATCAGCGATTGCAGGAGTGCGAGCTGTGCGCCGGTCATGTCGTAGAAGCCGGCCACGAGTTGGGGCGAAGCCGACGCGGCCAGTCTCGAGACGCGCGCGAGTTGATCCGCGGCGTCGATGGCGTTGAGCTGTGCGATGAGACGCTCGTACTCGTTCCAGGCGCGGACGATCGCTTCCGTGCGGCGCGGATTGCGCAGCCCGCGCGCCGCCTGCGCGCGCTTCGAAAAATCGGCCAGCGTCCTGCCGCCGTCGCGCACGTCGCGATAGGCGCGCTCCAGCATCGACGCCACGCCGCGGCTCTCCATCATCGGATGATCGATGCTGCGCACGGCCGTGCGCATGGCCAGCCGCCGCTCGATGTCGTTGGCCACGCGCGGCGTCTGTCCCGACGCGGCGAGAACGCGTTGCGCGAATTCGTCCGGCGTTTGCAGCCGCAGCGCGGCGATGCCGTTCGGCATCCGCGCCAGCAGCTCCGCCGCGATCGCATCGGCAACGCCGCGCGACGGAACGATCACTTCTTCCTTCCACGGCGCCAGCGGATCGGATCCCTGGCGCGACTCGAGCAGCCGCGTGGCGACCT